>NZ_JBITVD010000001.1:0-471164 GCF_044542805.1 Acidovorax sp. NPDC077693
CCACCATCACCTACGACCATGACCTGTGGGGCCGCGTCACCGCACAGACCCAGGCGGGCGCGAGCCTGCACCTGCGCTACGACGTGGCCGGGCGCCTGACCGAGCTGATCAACGAGAACCATGCGGTCACACGCTTTGCCTACGACAGCGAAGACCGACTTGTCCGGGAGATCGGGTTCGACGGGCGCAGCCAAAGCTACCGGTATGACGCGGCAGGCCAATTGATCGAGAAGACCGATGCGCAGGACAGCGGCATGGGCGCGCAAAGCCAAGGCCATGGCACTGTGCGCAGCCGCTACCACTACGACAGCGCTGGGCAGTTGGTCTACCGCGTGACCGGCAAGGTCGGCAGGTCCGGCATTGCAGCAAGGTGAAGTCAGCAACACCAGCAAATCCACTCACCGCAAACACAGACCTGCAAATCCACCAGTTCGGCTACAGCGATAGCGGCGAACTCCTGGACATCCAGGGCTGGGAGCTCGATTGGCTTGATCGGCCAGAACACCGCGATGCATCGGCTGCTGCGCCAGCCGCCCTGATCGCTGCTTGGTTGGAACTGAGCACTGCCCAACTTAATGCCGCGCTTCATCAGCAGCGCGATGCTCAGGCGCAGACCAGCAACCCGTTGCTGCAAACCCTGCAAACCGACCGGCTGCACAAAACCAGCCGCGTGGACTTGCAGCGCGACGCCCTGGGGCGCCCCACTGGCGAGGTGCAAACGCTGTACCGCAACTCCAGCGTCGATCTTGTCATTGAATTCGAACACCGCATCCACCACCGCCTGGGGGCCCTGGGCCAACGCGAGTCCAGCGAACTGCAGGGCATAGGCCAGCTCGACTGGCTCAGCTACGGCTCGGGCCACGTGCACGGTGTGCTGCTCAACCAGGCGCCCCTGGTGGCGCTGGAGCGCGACAAGCTGCACCGCGAAGTGGGCCGCACCCTGCACCTGCTGCCGGGTGAGAGCGCCAGCACAGCGCCCACCCAGAGCCGCCAGCTCGATCCGCTGGGGCGCCTGCTGCACCAGCGCTGGCAAGGCCTGCCCGGACCCGGCAGCGACCCCGCCAGCGCAGCGCCCCTCAGCGGTGGCCTGCGGCAACGCCGCTACACCTACGACAGCCTGGGCCAGCTCGTGGGCATCCAGACGCCCACCCACGCAGACGCGTACCAGTACGACGCCCGCCAACGGCTGACCGGGCAGCACAGCGCCAGCGCCCAGGGTGAGCAGCAAGCGCGCTGGAGGCTGGACCCGGCGGGCAACCGGCTGCCCGACCCAGTACCCGGCAAGCACCCGGGCGGCAACACCGCCGCCGGCGCCGACTGGACCGCCCAGGTCCAGCAGCACCTGCACGACCCACGCTTTAACCTGCTGCAGCCACAGCCCAGCGCGGACAACCCTGCCACAGAGCACGTGGAGCGCTGGCGGGACAACCGCATCGGCTGGAGCCAGGGGGCAGGTGACGAAGGTGCCACCCACTACCGCTACGACGACTGGGGCAACCGGATTGAAGCCCGCCATGGCGATGGCAGCACCACCGCCTTGCACTACGACGGCCTGCACCAATTGCGGCAGGTTCTCCAAACCAATGCCCAAGGACAGGTGAAAAGCAAAACCACGTACCGCTACGACGCGTTCGGGCGCAGAGTGAGCAAGGTACACCAACAGACCGGCCAAGACAGCCAGTCCACCCACTACGGCTGGGATGGAGACCGGCTGGTGCACACCCAGTCCCACGGGCAGATCCACCACACGGTGTACGAGCCGGGCAGCTTCGTGCCATTGCTGCAGGTACAGCGCAGCCAACAAGGGCACACCAATCCCGTCAAAACACTGCTCGCCCTGGCCGGCAGCGAGGACCCAGAGCAAGACCTGCAGCATGGCGACAAGGAAATGCTGCGCCAGGCATTGAAGGAGGTCCTGCAGCCGGGCTTCCAGCTGTCCGCCTTGCTGCCGCAAGACATGCGAGACCAAGTGCAAGAGTCACTGCAGTTCCTCAAGAAAGCACAAACTCACAGCGAGGAGGCCCACCCGTTGGCCATCCGACACTTCGTGACGGACCACTTGGGAACACCCATTGCGCTGGTGAACGCGAACGGGGATCAAGCGGGAGAAGTGAGCTGGGCGGCCCGGTACGGCGCCTGGGGCGAGATCGAGCAGGAGTACAACCCCCACCGCATCCATCAACCCATCCGTTTGCAGGGGCAGCAGCTTGATGCGGAGACCGGGCTGCATTACAACCGCTTTAGGTACTACGACGCCCAGGTGGGCCAGTATGTGACTCAGGATCCGATTGGACTTAGTGGGGGAGCTAATAATGCCTTATATCCGGTAAATCCCATTACTTATTATGATTCATTAGGGCTGCTGGGGGAATGTTCAGGAGGTGGGTGCGCTTCTGCCACCACCTCTTTTTTAGGATCGGCAGCATCGGCTGTTAAAAATGCTTTTCCCCAGTCTAAGGATGAGTGGGCAGACTATTTGGGTAAACAGGCAGATTATTTTGGAGCAGCGGCTGTCGGAATGACATATTCTGGCGTGCTCGCTCCAGCGGCTCCGGTGGCTGCGGTAATTGGAGCAGCTGCCGATGCGGGATCCAAAATGCTTAAACCACCGCCAAATATTGTTCATGCGAGTGATACTGTCATTGATATAGCTGGCGCTGGAGCTCCCGGTGGTTTTTTTAAAGACGTGGCTTTGACGGCTATCAAAAAAACTATTTCTATCGGCGCGGATGCTACTGCATCATCTATGCCTGCTGCTTCGCCGTCCGGCTCTCCTAAATCGTGTAAAAAATCAGATTATCAATAGTTATGAGCCCTCAAAAAGAAATTCATGAAAATGTTGTCGGCGGTCGCTATTATTTTGTAATTTTGGTGGCTGTTTTGGTTTTGTTGAATGAATTTGTGCCGTTTGTGAATTTGGTAGCATTGCTTGTAATATTTGCATTTTTATCAATAATTCTTTATTCGAATAGAAAAATATCTTCTAATAATTTGGGTGCTGTTGCGATACTTCATATGGTTTTGATCGTTGGGATGATTGGATTTTATGATTATCTTTCGGGTGCATTCGGAAGGCTGATTTTTGTGTTGAATTTTGCGCTTGGTTCTGCATGCGCTTTGTCTTGCTACGGGCTGTATTTCAATGCAAGGGGTGGAAAATAGTCATTTTTTGCGTGATGCGGTAGCGGTATTAAGATGGCGTTGGATAATCTCGTTGAGATTTGATCGCATGCATTCAGCAGCATGATGGACGAAAGTCCTTCTAGGTGGTGCACGTGTGTCACATGCACACGCGGTTCAACGAAATATCCACACACACTTCGTATTACCCGGGCGGCTTCGTGCCACTGCTGCAGATAAACCGCAGCGAGCAATGCCACACAAACCCCGTCGAATGCCCGCGGGCCATGGTGGGCAGCGACGACCAGGAAGTGGTGCTGCCGCCGGGCTTTCATCTGTCCGACTTGCTGCCGCAAGACATGCGAGAACAAGTGCAAGAGTCACTGCAACTCCTCAAGAAAGCACAAACTCACACCGAGGATGCCCACCCTTTGGCCATCCGGCACATCCTCACCGACCACCTGGGCACACCCATTGCGCTGGTGAATGCCAACGGGCAAGCCGCAAGACAGGTGAGCTGGGCCGCCAGGTACGGCGCTTGGGGCGAGATCGAGCAGGAGTACAACCCTCACCGCATCCATCAACCCATTCGTTTGCAGGGGCAGCAGCTTGATGCGGAGACCGGGCTGCATTACAACCGGTTTAGGTACTACGATCCCGGGGTGGGGCAGTATGTAACTCAGGATCCGATTGGTTTGCTAGGAGGAACTAATGGATCTTCTTATGTAGACCATGATTCACTGAACTCCGTTGATCCTTTAGGCCTTTTCGACCTTAAAAATAGAGGTCCGGTAAATTTCCCAACTAGACCTGGTCCGGGACAAAAGAGTATGTGTGCAACAGCTGAGTGCGCAGCTGGACTGCCACCTGCCAATTCGAGCAAACCCGAACTCCCACCCATTCAAGTTAAACCCACCTCTGGTATGACTTGTTCATACCGTGGAGGAGTCGGCCCTATAGGCGCGACAGTTGAATACAACAATGAAAACGGAGTTCAGTATGTTGGCGTGGGTCCGCAAGCTGGTTTGAGTGCAAGTTGCACTGCAGCAGGCCAAGAGTTAGTGGTTGGGAGTGGTCCGAAAGGAATAATTATCCAGGGCAACGCGTCGGCTGGAAATGGAATGTTGGGCATATCAGCTAAGGCAGCTGGGGGAGTGGGCGGGCTGTCTGGGAAGATTTCTCCAGGCGTAGGTACCGTTGGAGTATCAACAGGAGTTACGATTGGGTATAAGCCATGAATGATAATTCCATGCAGATTTTGGTGTGGATTGTTTTTTTTATAGCAATAGTGGGAATGGTACTTTGTCAATTTTTATTTCAAGAGCTGCAACGGGACTATCCTGATGAATTTATAAAAATTGGTTCCCCTCATATTATATTAAATAATACGCCGTGCAATAATTGGAAATTTACAAAATGGATTGCTGCAAATAACGGCAAAAAATTTGGTAAAAAAATCCGTGCTATTATAATTTCTATAAAAATAACAATCTTTATTGTTTGGCTTTACTTTGTGGGCGGATGTGGTTATTTGATCTTAAGGCTTGGCGGTGACGCTTGATTAATTCGGTTTGGAAATATGATTTTATTAAGATGCTTAAGGTGTCTATCCTTGCGCATCCGCTGCGCTCGTGAACGCGAACGGCGATCAAGCGGGAGACGTAAGCTGGGCCGACAGGTACGGCGCCTGGGGCGAGATCGAGCAGGAGTACAACCCCCACCACATCCATCAACCCATCCGCTTGCAGGGGCAGCAGCTTGATGCAGAGACCGGACTGCATTACAACCGGTTTAGGTACTACGACCCGGGGATGGGGCAGTATGTGAGCCAAGACCCTATCGGATTAAGGGGAGGCTTCCACGCGTATCGCTACACAAATCAACCATTGCAACTTATAGATCCTAAAGGGCTAGAGGCCCAAATTGTAGGCCACTCTGCGGCAGGGCCTGTAGGTAGACTAACAAATCCTGACTCTTATCATCTCGCGATCCAACTTACTCCGGATGATAAAAACTGCGACTTGGGCGGTACTAGTACGCTGGGAGGCCAACCATCAGGCAATTTTACAAACGGAAATCTCAAATCAGCACCAAATTATCCAGGAAATTCAAAAGGAATTGTTTCTCGACAAATTATTCCACGCCCGGAGGGAATGAGTGACTGTGAGTTTCTAAAAAAGCTGAAAGAGGCTTCAAAAGAATATTGCAACTGTCTGCCATATTCAAAGCCAAGCATATCACCCATTCCAGGATCTACAGACGGACAAATGGATTCTGGAAAATACAATAGCAATTCATACGTATCAGGAATCATACAGAGGGCTGGAGGTGTTCCGCCCAGCCTTGAAACTGGTGGGCAGTGGCAAGCTCCTGGGTACGCAAACCCACTACCTATAACCAACATTATAGCCCCCGCGGGCAAAGTTCATATCCACCCATGAGAGATATTTTCAAGTTATTATTAATGCTATGCATCTCTTGTTTTATTTCTGTACTTTTCTCATACTATTTATATTATAATTTTAATTATATTAATAATGATGTACAAAGAGATTTATTATCAGTCTCAATAATAGCTCTCACTTACATTTTTGGACTTAAATATGGATTGAAAAATTGGATTATTGCGGGGTTAGCTTTTATACCTATTTATTTTGTGATATTTTTTATTGCAGCCTGTTCTTTCTATAAAGACTGTATTTAAAGCATCGCAGCAACTACCCGACGAAGCCAACCCCGCTAGTTAGCATGAGTGCGGCAAAGGCAAGAAGGTGCATCTCGCTGGGCACGGCAGGCAAACTTTCGTCATCCCAAGAGAGCCAACCGGACAAAGCCTCACTCCACCACCTAGTGCTTGAACAGCTTAACGATCGGCAGGGTTACGCCGTGTTTGGACACCGCTTCTTTTGCCTTTTCCGGTATTGCCGTGGTTCGCCCAAGCCATTTCGACTATGTGGCCAGTGACCTGCTGTACCAACGCGCTGATCTCGGCGACTTGGGCGCGCTACTGTTCGTCGGCAGATGGCAGATGCAGCGTGCAAGGCGTCTGCGCTATGACACTTCTTCATCGTTGACATAGGTCGGTAGGCTTGAAGGGCATAGCCGCACATTAGCGCTGTGTTTTGTTTGGAACTGAATCGTGTATTTGCGCGGATGACATTCTGCAGGATGTCACAGGTGCTCTTTGTCCATGTGAACGGCTTGGGGCGATATTATGATCGGCAACGTGTTAATTAATGGCCATTACAATTTTGGGCATGCCGAAGAACACGCCTCGGCGAAGCCGCTCAACGGTGATATCACGAAAGAAACGCTTACCATATTCAACTATAACGCCGAGGTCAGCATGAAGTGCCTGTCAAATATCGAGTTATGGATCAACGACTCCTGCACCTCCGGTCTTTTGTATGCGGAGCAGTTGTCGGCGACAAGATGCAAGTCATGCCCTGAGGCGTCTCGCGGTTGATCTTGCGCAGGAACTTCAGCCCTCAACGTGCTTGTGACGTTGCTGGCATTGCCCGATAATTTGCCCATTCAGGACATTGTTTGTAGCGAACAGCGTGCTACTGCCGCGGCGGTTGTCCTGTGCATCATCGTCTGAATTTGTATATAGACGCATAAACAAAAAAGATGAATTGGTGATAGGCAAGTATTTAAATTGGCGTGATGGAAAATGGAATCGCGGCGTTAGCGGAGGCGGAGCTAGAAGTGCTCCACCTCTCAACAGCATGTACTCCATCTGCAAAAACCATGGTTTGCGCTACGCTCAACCCCAGCAAACTTACGTGTGATACAACCATTAAAAAAGACTTAAAAGCTTTACCTGAAAAGCTGCCCGAATGGCCTCAGCCTGCATCAAAGGGCACTGAAGAATCAGCCAAGAAATATATACAAAGCCGCAATTCTCATATTTTAATGACATGCAAAAATTTAATAACATAATCAACACTATATTATATTTTTCGTTTGCGATACTTATATTGCAATTGAATAACTACGTAGCGAGCCACAGTAAAAATTGGCTTTCTATTGTTTTCGCTCTTGCTTTTATCAATATCTTAGTGGCTATATTTTTCCTTATCAGAGTGGATGGCATTTCAAAAATTGCCATTTCCATTGTATTTATCGGCTCAGAATTTAAATTAATAGAGTTTTTATTTCTAACAGCATTTATGTTCGTGACGCGAGAAAATTTTGCCCCATAAATATTTATCCCATATTTTGCTTGTTCAGCGCAGCCCAAAGCAACCTTATCAGCGCCTCACCATCCCGGCAGGAAATCGAACCCCAATAATAAGGTCCACCAACTATTAAATGAAGCGCTGTGGCCGTGCTACCAGTTGTCCGCTTTGCTGCCGCAAGACAAGCCAAGCCAAGTACGGGAGTCGCTGCAACTCCTAAAGGACACACAAGCCCACAGCGAGGAGGCCCACCCATTGACCGCCTGTCACCATACTGACGGACCACCTTGGCACGCCCATTGCGCTGGTGAACGCCAATGGACAAGCGGCAGGACAGGTGATCTGGGTGGCCGGGTACGGCGCCTGGGGGAGATCGAGCAGGAGTAAGACCCCCGCCGCATCCATCAACCCACCGCTCACAGGGGCAGCAGCTTTATGCGGAGATCGGGCTGCATTACAACCGGTTTAGGTACTATTTCGACGTGCGGACTGGTGGCAAAGACACCAACTGCGGGGACTGATTTTCTGGGCAGCAGCAAGTTCATATGCAATCCATCACAATACTCTGCAATCACAGGACCCAATAGCAACACACTTGCATATTCAGTGGCCGGAAAATGCAATATTTCATCAATGAGTAGCATCCAAGGCCTGGGTGGCGCAAGGGGCTCATCAAGATCTCCGGGTGGCGGCTATAAACCTCTGGCCCTGAGGCGAGCTATCCACAAACCACATGTCCAGCATCAGCATCCAGTGCAAATCCTGAAGTCAACGCAGGCTCATAGTCACCAAAAAAACCACTCAAAATCAATGCAAAAAACAACATCAATATTTTCAATATTACTGCTGCTTTTTATAAAATCTTCAGTGCATGCAACTGAAATGGAAGAACCCAAATGCACACTATGGAAAACAATCTCCGAGCAGGTAGACTCACAAAAATCAAAATTTACTCTAGCAGCAAGGAGTGGCGAAGAAGACTTACTTTTTGTAAGAAAAAATAATAATAAACTCTATTTTAAAAATGATGAAAAAATTGAAATCTTAAGTTTTAACGAAGCCTCAAAAGGCATGAAGCTATATGGATTGATTTTTTATTTTCCGCTAGAAAACAGCGATTGTTTAAAAATTGGATCCTCACTGGTTCGGAAGACAAATGAATTTGAATTGACTATAAGACATCCTGCAAAAAATTACTTCTTCTCCACCATTAAGCTCGGAACGAAGAATTTTTCCGAGGCGATTCTTCTGATTGAAGATTAATCAGCATATAAAATACAACAAACCAAATAGCACAATGTGACAAGACTCTCAACCCTTAGATCAATCAACACAATTTTAACTACCTGTCTACTTACGCTGACTTCCTCATGCGCCGTCACATCCAACTATAAATTTTTGTCAGCAAAATTTTCAATTGATTTTCCAAAAAATTACCACATCGAAAATAATAAGACAGACACGGTGATCGCGTTCGACCCCTCCAACGAAACGACCATTATCGTGAACTATGAAAATACGGCCGACGTATTTTCTTCAGAGCGCTGCAGTGTGGCCAGTACTGATTTCTTCTCAAGAGTTGAGGCGGCCCCACAGGAGGTGACCGGAGATACGTCCAAGTTCACCGTAGTGCGCAATGTCACCATGACAGGAGGTGGCCAAGGCTATGCGTCGCTTGGCTTTTACTGTCGACAAGACTTGCTTCTCACTCTGGCCTTTGTCTATATGTCACCCTCGAAAGAAACGGACGATATTTTTTCAAAGCTGATCAGTGGGATAGAACTGAAATAACTGAATACCCTTGACGGCGTGCGGCGCGCCAGTTCTTCCATTATTTCGGAATAGGTGCAAATGAGCCGCCTTTGACAAGGTTTGCACAATGTCCAATGTCCAACGTGCACAGGCCACTTCAGCGTGGTGTCGTCATCGAGTGCCCGCTGCGACAATCACGCGATGCACATCCCGACATCATCGTCCGATCACGCTGCCTCCTCGCCTTCCAGCTGGCTCCACACCGCCATCGCCCGCATCGAAGCCGACTACCAGCGCAGTGCCGACACCCACCTGATCCCCCTGCGGCTGCCTGCCTTCACGGCACACGGCATTGACCTGTACCTCAAGGACGAATCCACGCACCCCACGGGCAGCCTCAAGCACCGGCTGGCGCGGTCGCTGTTCTTGTATGCGCTGTGCAATGGCTGGATCCACGAAGGTTCGACGGTGGTGGAGTCTTCCAGCGGCTCCACTGCCGTGAGCGAGGCCTACTTTGCGCGGTTGTTAGGCCTGCCGTTCGTGGCGGTGATGCCGCGCAGTACCTCGCCAGAGAAGATTGCGCAGATCGAATTCCATGGCGGTCGCTGCCATTTCGTGGACCGTGCGGGCGAGGTGTACGAGGCGGCCCGCGCCATTGCCGCCGAGACGGGCGGGCACTACATGGACCAGTTCACCTATGCCGAGCGCGCTACCGACTGGCGCGGCAACAACAACATTGCCGAGAGCATGTTCACGCAGATGGCGCGTGAGCCCCACCCCGTGCCGCGCTGGATCGTGGTGGGTGCAGGCACCGGCGGGACCAGTGCCACCATTGGCCGCTATGTGCGCTATCAGCGCCACGCCACCGAGGTCTGCGTGGCCGACCCGGCGGGTTCGGTCTTCAGTGCCTACCACCGCACGGGCGACGCAACGCTGACGGCGCCGGGCTCGCGCATCGAAGGCATTGGCCGCCCGCGCGTGGAGCCCAGCTTCATCCGCACGTTGGTGGACCGCATGATCGACGTGGCGGACTGCGAGTCCGTCGCGGCCATGCGCGCGCTGTCGCAACTGCTGGGCCGCCGCGTGGGCCCGTCCACCGGCACCAACTTCGTGGCCATGCTCACGCTGGCGGGCGAGATGCGCGAGCGGGGCGAGCAGGGCTCCATCCTGTCGCTGCTGTGCGATGCGGGAGAGCGCTACCTGCCCACGTATTTCGACACGGACTGGGTGGACGAACGTTTTGGCGATTGCTCGGCCGCTCAGCAGCGCATCCATGCGCTGATCGGCTGACGCCCGGCGCGAGCACCCCATTGACCATGCCAGACGGCGTACCACCCCACAGAGCCCCCAGCGTGCCGCACGTGCCCGGCGCACTGACGCGCAGGCGCTGGCTGGCGCTTGGCAGCAGCCTGCCGCTGGGTGTGGCGGCATGGGGTGGCGGCGCCTTGCCGGCCCATGCCCTGCCGGCACGCACGCTGGAGTTTCCACGCGACCATGGCAGCCACCCGGATCTGCGCACCGAGTGGTGGTACATCACCGGCCACGCGCAGGCCGAGGGGCGGTTGTGGGGGTTCCAGGTCACGTTCTTCCGCTCGCGGGTGGATGGCACGCAGGGGCTGCAGTCGCGGTTTGCGGCCAGGCAGCTGGTGTTTGCGCATGCGGCGGTGACGGATGTGCAGGGCCGGCGCCTGTACCACGACCAGCGGATTGCGCGCGCGGGCTTTGGCATTGCCGAAGCGGCCGAGGGCGACACGGCCGTGCACCTGCGCGACTGGCACCTGGTGCGCGCTGCCGCGGACGCGCCTGGCGCCAGCCGCTATACCGCGCAGGTGCAAGGCAGCGATTTTGCGCTGGACCTGCGCTTTGACAGCACGCAGCCCGTGCTGCTGCAGGGCCGGCAAGGCCTGTCGCGCAAGGGGCCGGAGGCCGCGCAGGCCAGCTACTACTACAGCCAGCCGCAACTGGCCGTAGCGGGCACGCTGACGCTCGGGGGCCGGCGCCGGGTGGTGGAGGCCGGCAGCGGCCGTGCGTGGATGGACCACGAGTGGAGCGAGGCGCTGATGCACCCGGACGCCGTGGGCTGGGACTGGATCGGCATGAACCTGGACGATGGCCGCGCGCTCACGGCCTTTCACCTGCGGCGCCAGGACGGCAGCACGCTGTGGGCCGGCGGCTCGGTGCGCGCGGCGGGTGAGCAGGCGCCCCAGGTCTTTGCGCACGATGCCGTCACCTTCACGGCCACGCGGCACTGGGCCAGCGGGCGCAGCGGTGCGCGCTACCCCGTGCAGTGGCAGGTGCAGACGCCCGCCGGTACCTTCAGCGTACATGCGCTGCTGGACGATCAGGAGCTGGACAGCCAGGGCTCCACGGGCGCGATCTACTGGGAGGGCCTGAGCGAGCTGCGCGACGCCGCAGGCCGCGCGGTGGGACGGGGCTACCTGGAAATGACGGGGTATGCGAAGCGGCTACGGCTGGGGTGAAGGCAGCCGCCCGGCGCTTTTTATTATTTTGATAGTAGCCACCGCTGATCGGGCAAGTATTTCAAGCCGAAAACCCTTGAAATCCGCGTCCATCCTGCGCTAGCAGCTATCCATTTTGACGAGAGCGGGCGCCCCGCGAATCCTGCCAGGGTCCACCCACCTGCCCCCCCACTGATGGGGGAAGGATGGCGGCGCTTTTCACCGCAGCCTGTTGCACCGCCTGCGCGACGACGACCCAGTCAGTCAGTCAATGCGTACCCGTCGTCGTCGTTTTGCCGCCGCCGCGCCGCCGGTCCATCCACGCGATGATCTCGCCCATGATGCCGCGGCGGAAGGCCAGCACGCAGATCACGAAGATCAGGCCTGTGACCATGGTGACGGACTCACCCAGCGTCTTGAACCATTCCACGCTGGTCAGGGCGGCGAGCAGGTTTCCGAATTCGCCGATCTTGTTTTCCAGCAGCACCACCACGGCCGAGCCGATCAGCGGGCCCGACAGCGTGCCCAGGCCGCCCACCAGCGTCATCAGGATGACCTGGCCCGAGGCCGTCCAGTGCACGTCGGACAGCGTGGCAAAGCCCAGCACCAGGGTCTTGAGCGAGCCCGCCAGGCCGGCCAGTGCGGCCGACAGCACGAAGGCCAGCAGCTTGAAGCGGTGCGTGTCGTAGCCCAACGAGATGGCGCGGGGCTCGTTCTCCTTGATGCCCTTGAGCACCTGGCCGAACGGCGAGTGGATGGTGCGCACGATGACGAGGAACGCCAGCACCACGATCACCAAGGCCACGTAGTACATGACCAGGTCGCTCTGCAGGCTGATCAGGCCGAACAGCTTGCCGCGCGGCACGCCCTGCAGGCCGTCTTCGCCGCCGGTGAAGGGCGCTTGCAGGCAGGCAAAAAACAGCATCTGCGCCAGCGCCAGCGTGATCATCGAAAAGTAGATGCCCTGGCGGCGGATGGCCAGCCAGCCGAACAGCAGGCCCAGCAGCGCGCCCCCCGCGGTGCCCAGCAGCAGGCCCACCTCAGGGGTGAGGCCCCAGACCTTGATGGCGTGCCCGGCCACATAGGCCGCGCCGCCCAGGAAGGCCGCGTGGCCGAAGGACAGCAGGCCGGTGAAGCCCAGCAGCAGGTTGAAGGCCGAAGCAAACAGTGCAAAGCACATGAGCTTCATCACGAAGACGGGATAGGCGCCCAGGAAGGGCGCGGCAACCAGGCCCAGCAGCAGCAGGCCGTAACCGATGGGGGCGATGTTCTTGAGGTTCATGCGAGCGGCCCCTGCTTACTTTTCTTTGCCGAACAGGCCGGCGGGGCGGATGAGGAGAACGATGACCATGATGACGAACACCACGGTTGAAGACGCTTCGGGGTAGAACACCTTGGTGAAGCCTTCGATGACGCCCAGGCCCAGCCCCGTGAGGATGGAGCCCATGATGGAGCCCATGCCGCCGATCACCACCACCGCGAACACCACGATGATGAGGTTCTGCCCCATGAGCGGCGTGACCTGGTAGACCGGCGCGGCCAGCACGCCGGCAAAGGCCGCCAGCGCGGCGCCGAAGGCGTACGTCAGCGTCACCATCACCGGCACGTTGATGCCGAAAGCCTCCACCAGGCGGGGGTTCTCGGTGCCGGCGCGCAGGTAGGCGCCGAGCTTGGTCTTTTCGATCACGTACCAGGTGGCCAGGCACACGACCACCGATGCCACGACAACCCAGGCACGGTAGTTGGGCATGATCATGAAGCCGAGGTTGGTGGCGCCTTCCAGCAACTCTGGCGTGTCGTAGCCCAGGCCCGAGACGCCGTAGATGGAGCGGAACACCCCTTCGATCAGCAGCGTGAGCCCCAGGGTCAACAGCAGGCCGTACAGGTGGTCGAGCTTGTAGATCCAGCGCAGCAGCAGCCGCTCGATCAGCACCCCGAACAGGCCCACTACCAACGGCGCCAGCACCAGCATCCACCAGTAGTTGATGCCGAAGTAGTTCATCGCCATCCAGGTGATCAGGGCGCCGGTCATGAACAGCGCACCAT
The DNA here is from genome assembly GCF_044542805.1 of Acidovorax sp. NPDC077693. Lineage (NCBI taxonomy): Bacteria > Pseudomonadati > Pseudomonadota > Betaproteobacteria > Burkholderiales > Comamonadaceae > Acidovorax > Acidovorax sp. NPDC077693. Next base: position 13,559 of record NZ_JBITVD010000001.1, read on the forward strand.
GCGCGAAGTTGATGACGTTGAGCAGGCCGAAGATGACGGCCAGCCCCAGGCTAAGAATTGCGTAGAACGAACCGTTGACCAGCCCCAGGAGAAGCTGGCTCAACAGGCCGGGCAATGAGACACCAAAGAATTCCATGGGAGGCAACGGCAGGTTCAGAGAGGTTCAGAGCAGACAGCGGAGTGGTCTGGCAGCCCCGCAAGGCCGCCGCAGCAAGCCGAGCGCCGCAATGGCACCCGGGCTTGCTGACGCCGTGTCAGGCGTTTACTTCCAGAGCGCGCACTTCGTTTCCGCTTTGGTCGTGAAGACTTGATCGCCCGGCAGCTTCTTGACGAGCTTGTAGTAGTCCCAGGGCTTGGTGGACTCGGCGGGCTTCTTGACTTGCATCAGGTACATGTCGTGCACATAACGGCCGTCGGCTCGAATCTGTCCCTTGGCGAAGAAGTCGTCGATCTTCATCTTCTTGAGCTCGGCCATGACCTTGTCGGCGTCGGTGGACTTCGCAGCGGCCACGGCCTTCAGGTACGTCGTCGTGGCAGAGTAGTCCGCGGCCTGGACTTCACCGGGCATGCGCTTGGTCTTTTCAAAGTACTTGGCGGCAAACTTGCGGGTGTCATCGTTCAGGTCCCAGTACCAGCTGGTCGTGAACTGCAGGCCCTCGGTATTGCGCAGGCCCATGCTGTGGATGTCGCTGATGAAAATCAGCAGCCCCGCCAGTTTCATGTTCTTGCCGATGCCAAACTCCTTGGCGGCCTTGATGGCGTTGATGGTGTCACCGCCGGCGTTTGCCAAACCGAGAATCTGGGCCTTGGAGTTCTGTGCCTGCAGCAGGAACGACGAGAAGTCCGACGCATTGAGCGGGTGCCGCACCGCGCCCACCACGTTGCCGCCCTTGGCCTTGACCACGGTGGTCGTGTCCGCCTCCAGCGCATGGCCGAAGGCGTAGTCGGCGGTCAGGAAGTACCAGCTCTTGCCCCCTGCATCCACAATGGCAGAGCCCGTGCCCTTGGCCAGCGCGACCGTGTCATAGGCGTAGTGCACGGTGTAGGGGCTGCACTGCTCGTTGGTCAATGCGGAGCTGCCGGCGCCGTTGTTGAAGTACACGCGCTTCTTCTCTTCTGCCACCTTGGCAATCGCCAGGGCCGTGCCGGAGTTGGTGCCGCCGAACAGCATGGTGACGCCTTGGGTGTCCACCCATTCGCGCGCTTTCGACGCGGCAATGTCCGCCTTGTTCTGATGGTCTGCAGAGATGAGTTCGATCGGCAGGCCCAACACCTTGCCGCCGAAATCGTCGATGGCCATCTGGATGGCCAATGCACCGTTCTTGCCTTCCACGTCGGAATACAGGCTGGACATGTCGGTGATGAAGCCGATCTTGACCTTGTCCTGCGCGTGCGCGGCCGAGGTGGCCAGGCCCGCTGCGGCCAGCACCAATGCCAGCGCGGTGAGTTGGTTCTTCTTCATGGATTGTCTCCTGTGGGTGTGGTTGGTTGAAGAAAAGAAAATGGGGATCGCTGGCGGACCTGTGGTCAGACACCCAGCAGTTCGGTGAGCACGGGCATCTTCTCGGTCAGTTCGGACGCGCCGAACTTCTCGACGATGCGGCCGTGCTCCATCACATAGAAACGGTCGGCCAGCGGCGCCGCAAAGCGGAAGTTCTGCTCCACCATGACCACCGTGTAGCCCTTCTCGCGCAGCATGGTGATCATGCGGGCCAGCGCCTGCACGATGACCGGAGCCAGGCCTTCGGAGATCTCGTCGAGCAGCAACAGGTTGGCACCGGTGCGCAGGATGCGCGCCACGGCCAGCATCTGCTGCTCGCCACCCGACAGGCGCGTGCCCTGGCTGTTCTTGCGCTCGGCCAGATTGGGGAACATGGCGTAGATCTCTTGCACCGACATGCCGGGCGTGCCGGTCTTGAGCGCCGGCGGCAGCAGCAGGTTTTCTTCGCACGACAGGCTGGAGAAGATGCCGCGCTCTTCCGGGCAGTAGCCCACGCCCAGGTGGGCGATGCGGTGCGTGGGCATGTTCACGGTCTCCACGCCATTGATCTTGACCGAGCCCTTGCGTGCACCGGTCAGGCCCATGATGGCGCGCATGGTGGTCGTGCGGCCGGCGCCGTTGCGGCCCAGCAGCGTGACCACCTCGCCGGGCTGCACGACGATGTCCACGCCATGCAGCACGTGCGACTCGCCGTACCAGGCTTCGAGGCCCTTGATTTCCAGCGCAGGCACGCCGTTCTTGATTGGGGTATTTGCCATTTCAGTTATCCATTGCGCCGCACGCTGTCCGCCGCAACCGTCGCGATCGAAGCCAGCGCCCCCGCACAAGGGCCGCCCCGCCGCGCTGGGGGCGTCCCCCTCCCGACTCGCGCAGCGAGACGAGAGAGGGGCTGAGGGCCGAGGCTCCAATCCTGCCTGCGCAGGATTGGACGTGCCCGAAGAGACACCGCCTCTGGCGGTGGCACCGAGGCGCGAAGCGACTCAGGAGGAGCTTCATCTAATGCGCTCCCTGAAGTTGGCCGTCGGTGGTGCCCATGTAGGCTTCCATCACCTGCGGGTTGCTCGACACTTCGGCATACGGCCCCTCGGCCAGCACCGCGCCACGCTGCAGCACGGTGATGCGGTCGGCGATGGTGGAGACGACTTTCATGTTGTGTTCGACCATGAGGATGGTGCGCCCCACAGACACCTTCTTGATGAGCTGGGTGACGCGGTCCACGTCCTCGTGGCCCATGCCCTGCGTGGGCTCGTCCAGCAGCATGAGTTCGGGCTCCATGGCCAGCGTGGTGGCGATCTCGAGCGCGCGCTTGCGGCCGTAGGGCAGGTTCACGGTGACCTCATCGGCCATGTCGGCCAGGCCCACTTCGGCCAGCAGCTGCATCGCGCGGCCATCGAGCTGGTGCAGGCTGCGCTCGCTGCGCCAGAAGTGGAACGACGTGCCCAGCTTGCGCTGCAGACCCAGGCGCACGTTTTCCATCAGCGTGAGGTGCGGGAACACCGCGGAGATTTGGAAAGAGCGGATCACGCCACGGCGCGCGATCTGCGCGGGCTGCTCGCGGGTGATGTCGTGCCCGTTGAACCGGATGGTGCCGGACGTGGGTGTGAGGAACTTCGTCAGCAGGTTGAAGCAGGTGGTCTTGCCTGCGCCGTTGGGGCCGATGAGTGCATGGATGGACCCCCGGCGCACGGCCAGGTTCACGTCGCTGACTGCGGTGAATCCCTTGAACTCTTTGGTCAGGCTGTGGGTTTCAAGAATGACGTCGCTCATTGCGCCAGGGTCGCTCCGTAAGGGGGCTGAGGAAGAAAGCCTTGGCCAGCAAGGCTCCCATGCATGCGTTGTGTCGCCGTGCATCGTATGCCTGCCTACCCCGCGGTAGATACTGGGACTAATGCCTATGTATAAACGCCTACGGGTCAGGCTCGCCGGCGGTGCACGGGTTGACGGTCATCAACGCGCGCGCCGTGCGGGGCCCGCCTGTGCCTTGCCCGGTGCGGGTTGCGGGCACTTGCCGACGCGCGAAAAAGCCTCGCTCGGCCATGCGGTGCGAACCTGGGAGCCTGCAGCGCTTGCTTACAACTGCATGACGGCAAGACAAGGGGTGCGCGGGTGGGCAGACTCCGCGGCGCTGAAGATTTCAGGGCCCTGCCCCTTTCCTGCATCAGCGCAGCGCCCGCGGCGGCAGCGCCTGCCCGGTAGCCCGCAGGTGTGCAGGGCCGCCCTGTGGCAGGCACGTCCGGACAGGCACGCCCGCCTACACTTCGCGCATGGCCACCCTCCCCTCCACGCCCGCGCGCGGCGCACCCCGGTCCCTCAGCGGTCTCTTCCCCTTTCTGCGTCCGTACCGCGCACGCATCGCCCTGTCGGTGGTGTTCCTGGTGCTGGCGGCCCTGGCCACGCTGGCGTTTCCGCTGGCGCTGCGCAACTTGGTGGACTCGGGCCTCGTCAGCGCCGACAAGGGCGCGCAGACCATGGCGCTGCGCAATCACTTCGAAGCGCTGTTCGCGGTGGCCGTGGCTCTGGGGGTGTTCTCGGCGGCGCGCTTTTACATGGTGAGCTGGCTGGGCGAGCGGGTGACGGCCGACCTGCGCAACGCGGTGTACGGCCACGTGCTGCAGCAAAGCCCGCAGTTCTTCGAGACCACGCAGACCGGCGAGGTGCTGTCGCGGCTGACGGCCGACACCACGCTGGTGCAGACGGTGGTGGGCTCATCGTTGTCGATGGGGCTGCGCAACGCCGTGGTGGGCATCGGCGCACTGGCGATGCTGGTCTGGACCAACCCGTACGTCATGTCGATCGTGCTGGTGGCCGTGGTGTTGGTAGTGCTGCCGACCATGTGGATCGGACGGCGCGTGCGCCGCCTCTCGCGCGACAGCCAGGACCGGGTGGCGGACTCCAGCGCCATCGCGGCCGAGGTGTTGAATGCCGTGCCGGTGGTGCAAAGCTACACGGCCGAGCCGCGCGAGACGCGCCGCTTCACACAGGCCACCGAAAACGCCTTCCAGGTGGCCGTCACGCGCAGCCGGGCACGCGCCCTGCTGGTGGCCTTCATCATCATCGCCAACGCAGCGCTGCTGCTGTGGGGCCTGTACCGCGGCACCGAGGCTGTGCTGGCGGGCCAGATGACCGCCGGGCACCTGGGGCAGACGGTGGTGTACGTGATGCTGCTGGCAGGCGCCGTGGCCGTGCTGGGCGAGGTGTATGGCGACCTGCTGCGCGCCGCGGGCGCCACCGAACGCCTGATGGAGCTGCTGGCCAGCCGGTCACCGGTGGCAGACCCTGCCGCCCCCAGGGACCTGCCGCTGTCGGGCCAGGGCCTGGCCGTGGAGTTCGACAACGTGCTGTTCCACTACCCCTCGCGGCCCGACCAGCCCGCGTTGCATGACTTCACGCTGCGCCTGTCGCCTGGCGAGACCGTGGCGCTGGTCGGCTCCAGCGGTGCGGGCAAGACCACGGTGTTCCAGCTGCTGCAGCGCTTCTACGACGTGGACACCGGCCCGTATGGGCGGCCGGCGGGCCGGATTCGCCTGAACGGCGTGGACATCCGCGACCTGCCGCTTGCCACGCTGCGCGCCAGCACGGGCACCGTGCCGCAGGACGCCGTGATCTTCTCCGCATCGGCCATGGAGAACATCCGCTACGGCCGCCCGGACGCCACCGACGAGGAAGTGATGGCCGCCACGCGCGCCGCATTCGCGCACGACTTCCTGATGGCGCTGCCGGAGGGCTATGGCACGTTTCTCGGCGAGCGAGGGGTGCGCCTGTCGGGCGGGCAGCGCCAGCGCATCGCGATTGCACGGGCCATGCTCAAGGACCCGCCCTTGCTGCTGCTGGACGAGGCCACCAGCGCCCTGGACGCCGAAAGCGAACGCATGGTGCAGGCCGCGCTGGACACGGCCATGCAGCGCCACACCGGGCGCCGCACCACCCTGGTCATCGCCCACCGGCTGGCCACCGTGCAGAATGCCGACCGCATCGTGGTGCTGGAGCATGGGCGCATCGTGGAGCAAGGCACGCACACGGCGCTGCTCGCGCAAGGCGGGGTCTATGCCCGGCTGGCGGCGCTGCAGTTCACGTCGTGAAGGCGGGCGGGCAGCGACTGCCGGGCGCCTTCCGGTTGCCGCTGCGGGAGCAGTAAAGAGGAAGTGGAGTTCTCAGCGCCGATGCCGTGCAGCAGCTGCTATTAAAAGCATAGCTGCTAGCGCGCTCTGGTAGCGCGGTAGAGCCTCAAAACACTCAAAAACCGCATTCACCGGACTTCGCGGAGGCTTGCCAAGCCCTCCCGCGCCCTGGCCCACGCCCCTCTACTGCAGGGTTTCCTTGGCAGAAGCGGGCAGAGGCAACGGCATCACCGCGATGCCCTCTTCGATCAGTTGCACGGCTTCGTCGGGCGTGGCCTGGCCGCGGATGGCGCGCTCCTCGGCCTCGCCATGGTGCATGCGGCGTGCCTCCTGGGCGAAGCGCGATCCCACGTCCTCGGTGTTGGCGACAATCTTGCGCGCCAGGTGCAGCCAGGCGGCTTGCAGGGCGGGTGGCAACACCCCTGCGTCGAGAGCTGCAGTCGTACCAGCGGGATTGGTCGGCACCACCTGCCCTGCCGAAGGCGGCGCCTGCGTTGCAGAGTTTCCCGAAGGCTCCCGCGCACCCAGGTTCAGGCGGGGTGCGCTCAGGCGCTTTTCAATGTGGTCGTCCGCGCACATGGGGCATTGCACCAGGCCGCGCTCGCGCTGGCCCTGGAAATCGTCCTCCGACGCGAACCAGCCTTCAAAGACATGGCCGTGGCGGCATTGGAGATCAAGCACCTTCATGGCAACGCTGCAACGGGCGAGAAGGACAAGGCGGCAACCGGTGGCACTGCGGGCGCGTCAGCCGTGGCGGCGCAGCAGGTACCGGTAGACGAAACCCGGAAAGGCCAGGGTCAGGAACAAGGTGCCGGTGATGGCGTAGAACTCCCAGCCCTGGGGAGCGATCTGCCCGGCGCGGCGCTCCAGCAGCAGCGCAAGACCCCCGACCAGAAAGTACAGCACGATCAGCTCCGCCAGCCGCCCCGCCAAAGGCTTGCGGGGCGCAGCGGCCGGGCCCACGGCCAGCCAGCGGTGGTTCACGAACGGCAGGTTCGCGGCGATGAGCGCCGCGATGATGACCAGCCAGACAGATCCGGTGAGAGACACAGTGCGACAGCGGGCGAGGTCAGGTCGCCAGTGCGCGCACCACGGCGTCGGCGCACAGCGCCATCAGCCCGCCGGGCAGCAGGCCCAGCACCAGCAGCAGCGCGCCGTTCAAGGTCAGCACCACACGCACGTCTGCGGGTGCCGACACGCTGGAGGCGGTCAGCGGTGCATCGAAGTACATGACCTTGACCACGCGCAGGTAGTAGAAGGCGCCGATCAGCGACATGATCACCGCGAACACGGCCATGGCGATGTACAGGGTCTGGCCCGAAGCCACCAGGGCCTGCAGCACGGCCAGCTTGGCGTAAAAGCCCACCAGCGGAGGAATGCCGGCCATGGAGAACAGGCACACGGCCATGATGCCGGCGTACAGCGGGCTGCGCTGGTTGAGGCCGGCAAAGTCCGAAATCTCTTCGCTCTCGAAACCCTCGCGCGCCAGCAGCAGCATCACGCCGAATGCGGCCAGGGTCGTCAGCACATAGGTCACCACGTAGAACATGGACGCGCTGTAGGCGTTCTCGACGGCCGTGGCATCGACGTTGCCGTTCACCACGCCCGACATCAGGCCCAGCAGCACGAAGCCCATCTGCGAGATCGTGGAGTACGCCAGCATGCGCTTGAGGTTGGTCTGCGCGATGGCAGCCAGGTTACCCACCAGCAGCGAGCCGATGGCCAGCACCGCCAGCATCTGCTGCCAGTCGATGGCCAGCGGCAGCAGGCCGTCCACCAGCAGGCGGATGGTGATGGCAAACGCCGCCAGCTTGGGCGCGCCGCCGATCATCAGCGTGACGGCGGTCGGAGCACCCTGGTACACGTCGGGAATCCACATGTGGAAAGGCACCACACCCAGCTTGAAGGCCAGGCCCGAGACCACGAACACCAGGCCGAACACCAGCACCTGGTGGCGGATCTGGCCGGAATTGACGGCCTTGAACACCTGGCCGATATCGAGCGAGCCGGTGGCGCCGTAGATCATGGACAGGCCGTACAGCAGGAAACCGCTGGCCATTGCGCCCAGCACGAAGTACTTCATGGCCGCTTCGGTGGCCGTGGCGTTGTCGCGGCGCAGGGCCACGAGCGCATAGCTCGACAGGGTCAGCAGCTCCAGGCCCAGGTAGATCACGAGGAAGTTGTTGCCCGAGATCATGATGAACATGCCCAGGAGCGCGAACATCGAGAGGGTGAACATCTCGCCGCCGCGCAGCATGCCGCGGTCTGCCGCATAGGGGCGCGCATACACCAGCGTGACCATCATCGCCACCGTGGCAAAGCACTTGAGCCAGTTGCCCATGGCATCGCTCACCACCATGTTGCCAAAGCCGTAGAAGGTGTTGCCGCTGCTGGCGTACATCGCCTGCAGGGCCGCCACGACGGCCAGGGTCAGCATGGTCAGCACGTAGGTAGCGGTGCGGCGGGTGCTGTGCACCCCCAGGTCGACCAGCGCTATGACGCAGGCCATGGCCAACAGCACGATTTCAGGGTAGATCGCTAGCCAGCTGATGTTGTCAATCATCTCGTATCTCTCAGTTCAGTCTGGTCAGGTCAGTTCAGCTTGGGCTGCGCGACATGCTTGAGCAGTTCGGCGACCGACGTGTCCATCACGTCCGTGAACGGACGGGGATACAGGCCCATGGCCAGCACCGCGATGCCGAGCACCGCCAGCACCAGGAATTCGCGGCTGTCGATGTCGGTCAGGCCCTTGACGTTGTCATTGCCCACGGGGCCCAGGTACACGCGCTTGAACATCCACAGGGTGTAGGCCGCACCGAAGATCAGCGCCGTGGCCGAGGCCAGGCCGATCCAGAAGTTGGCCTTGGTTGCGCCCAGGATCACCATCCACTCGCCCACGAACCCTGCAGTGCCCGGCAGGCCGCAGTTGGCCATGGCGAACAGCAGCGCGAAGGCCGTGAAGTTGGGCATGGTGTTGACCACGCCGCCGTAGGCTGCGATTTCACGCGAGTGCACGCGGTCGTACAGCACGCCGATGGACAGGAACATCGCACCCGACACGAAGCCGTGCGCAATCATCTGCACCAGGCCGCCGGACACGCCCAGGTCGTTGAAGATGAAGAAGCCCAGCGTGACGAAGCCCATGTGAGCGACGGACGAATACGCCACCAGCTTCTTCATGTCCTTCTGGACCATGGCCACCAGGCCCACGTAGATCACGGCGATGAGCGACAGCGCGATCATCAGCCAGGCCCACTCGCGCGATGCGTCGGGGGCGATGGGCATGGAGAAACGCAGGAAGCCGTAGGCACCGAGCTTCAGCATGATCGCGGCCAGCACGGCGGAGCCGCCGGTGGGCGCTTCCACGTGCACGTCGGGCAGCCAGGTGTGGAACGGGAACATCGGCACCTTGACCGCAAAAGCGGCAAAGAATGCGAAGAACAGCATCGTCTGCGCGCGGGCGCTCAGGGGCAGCTGGTGCCACGTGGCGATGTCGAAGCTGCCGCCGGACTGGTTGTACAGGTAGATCAGCGCGATCAGCATGAGCAGCGAGCCGAGCAGCGTGTACAGGAAGAACTTGAACGCCGCGTAGATCTTGTTCGGACCACCCCAGATACCGATGATGAGGTACATCGGGATCAGCGTGGCTTCGAAGAACACGTAGAACAGCATGCCGTCCAGCGCCGTGAACACGCCGATCATCAAACCGGACAGGATCAGGAACGCGCCCATGTACTGGTTCACGCGCTCGGTGATGGACTCCCACGACGCGACCACCACGATCACCGTGATGAAGGCGGTCAACGGCACGAACCAGAACGAGATGCCGTCGACACCCAGGTGGTAATGCACGTTGAAGCGCTCGATCCACGCGGCCTTCTCGACGAACTGCATCGCTGCGGTACCGAGCTGGAAGCCTTCGTACAGCGGCAGCGTCACCAGGAAGCCGATGACGGCGCCCACGAGTGCGAGCCAGCGAACGGCGCGGGCATGTTCATCCCGCCCAATGGCCAGCAGCAGCACACCGAATGCGATCGGTGACCAGATTGCAAGACTCAACAGACCCATTTTGTTGTTTTCCTTATTTGATGAGCTGCAGGAACACGTCGCCCCAGACAAACCAGGTCATCAGCGCGAAGACCCCCAGGATCATCACCAGCGCGTAGTGGAAGATGAAGCCGGACTGCATCCAGCGCACGACGCCGGACACGCTGCGCACGACCTTCCAGGAGCCATTGACGAGCGTGCCGTCGATGATGGCCTGATCGCCACCCTTCCACAGGCCCGTACCCAGGGCACGCGCGCCGCGGGCCAGGATGTTCTCGTTGATCCAGTCGAGGTAGTACTTGTTTTCGAACAGCGTGTAGATCGGCATGCAGGTGCGCTTGATCGCTGCAGGCAAAGCCGGGTTCACCATGTACATGTAGTACGACAGCGCCACGCCCGCCACCGCCAGCCAGAAAGGCGCGGTCTGCAGCCCGTGCACGGCCATCGCCACCGGGCCGTGGAAGATCTCGGCCAGCTTGGACATCGCAGGGTGCTTGGCTGCGTCGACAAAGATCACGTCCTTGAAGAAGTCGCCGAACAGCATGGGCTGGATGAACATGAAGCCCACCACCACCGAAGGAATGGCCAGCAGCACCAGCGGCACCGTCACGACCCAGGGGGATTCGTGCGGATCATGGCTGTGATGGTCATCATGGCCGTGGCCATGGTCGTCGTGGTGCGCATCATGGTGGGCATCGGGGTTCTGGTCGTAGCGCTCCTTGCCGTGGAAGACCAGGAAGTACATGCGGAACGAATAGAACGCCGTGATGAACACGCCGGCCAGCACCGCGAAGTGCGCGAAGTGCGCCGCCGGCAGGTGGCTGAAGTGCACGGCCTCGATGATGCTGTCCTTGGAGTAGAACCCCGAGAACAGGGGCGTGCCGATCAGTGCGAGCGAACCCAGCAGCGAGGTGATCCAGGTGATGGGCATGTACTTGCGCACGCCGCCCATCCAGCGGATGTCCTGGTTGTGGTGCATGCCCATGATGACCGAGCCTGCGCCGAGGAACAGCAGCGCCTTGAAGAACGCGTGGGTCATCAGGTGGAACACGGCCACCGAGTAGGCGGAGGCACCCAGGGCCACGGTCATGTAGCCGAGCTGCGACAGCGTGGAGTACGCCACCACGCGCTTGATGTCGTTCTGGATGATGCCCAGGAAGCCCATGAACAGCGCCGTGATGGAGCCGATGATCAGGATGAAGTTGAGCGCGGTGTCCGACAGCTCGAACAGCGGCGACATGCGCGACACCATGAAGATGCCGGCGGTCACCATGGTGGCCGCGTGGATCAGCGCCGAGATGGGGGTCGGGCCTTCCATCGAATCGGGCAGCCACACGTGCAGCGGGAACTGCGCGGACTTGCCCATCGCGCCGATGAACAGACAGATGCAGATCACGGTGATCAGCATCCAGTCGGTACCGGGGAACGCCAGGCCACCGAGCTCACCCGATTTGGCGAAGATTTCGCTGTAGTTGAGCGTGCCCGTATAGGCAGCAATCAGGCCGATGCCCAGGATGAAGCCGAAGTCACCCACGCGGTTGACCAGGAACGCCTTCATGTTGGCGAAGATCGCCGTGGGCTTGTTGAACCAGAAACCGATGAGCAGGTAGGACACCAGGCCCACGGCTTCCCAGCCGAAGAACAGCTGCAGCAGGTTGTTGCTCATGACCAGCATGAGCATGGAGAACGTGAACAGCGAGATGTAGGCGAAGAACCGGTTGTAGCCGTCGTCCTCTTCCATGTAGCCGATGGTGTAGATGTGCACCATCAGCGACACGAAGGTCACGACCACCATCATCATGGCGGTCAGGCTGTCGATCAGGAAACCGACCTCCATCTTGAGGCCGCCCACCACCATCCAGGTGTAGAGCGTCTCGTTGAAGCGGGCACCGTCGAGCGCCACGCTCTTGAGCGTCATCGCCGACAGCACGAACGCGACCAGCACGCCCAGGATGGTGAGGGTGTGCGAGAGCCGGCGACCGATCCAGTTACCACCGAAGGTCGTGCCGAAAATGCCGGCCAGCAAGGCGCCCGCCAGCGGTGCCAGCGGCACGGCCAGGAGCGTTGAAGCAGAGAGGGTTTGACTCATTCTTGAGAACCTTGGGAATGCTGGTGACCCATCAACCCTTGAGGGTGTTGAGGTCTTCCGCGTTGATGCTGGACTTGTTGCGGAACAGGAGCACCAGGATGGCCAGACCGATGGCCGACTCGGCAGCTGCCACTGTCAGGATGAAGAACACGAACACCTGGCCATGCATGTCGCCCAGGTAGTGCGAGAACGCCACGAAGTTCATGTTGACCGCCAGCAGCATCAGCTCGATCGCCATCAGCAGCACGATCAGGTTCTTGCGGTTCAGGAAGATGCCGATCACGGCCAGCGCGAACAGCATCGCGCCCAGCGAGAGAAAGTGGCCCAATGTCAGCGTCATGCTTTTTTCTCCTCGGTGGCAGCAGCAGGCTCGGCAGGCACTTCAGGCGCTGCCTTCTGGGTGGCGGCCACCTTCACGACTTCGAGGCGATCACCAGCGCGCACGCGGATCTGCTGCGACGGGTTGATGGCCTTGCTGTCCTTGCGCTGGCGCAGGGTCAGCGCAATGGCTGCAATCATGGCGACCAGCAGGATCACGGCCGCGATCTCGACGGGGTACAGGTACTCGGTGTACAGCAGCTTGCCCAATGCCTTGGTGTTGGAGTACTGCACCACATGGCCCGCAGCATCGAGCGCCGTGGCGACGGCCTTGGGTTCGTCCATGCCGCGGAAACCGCCCATCAGCACGGCGGCCATTTCCAGTGCGATCAGCGCACCCACCGTGGCGGCCAGGGGGAAGTGTTTCCAGAACCCCTTGCGCACGGTGTCGATGTGGATGTCCAGCATCATCACCACGAAGAGGAACAGCACCATGACGGCGCCCAGGTACACCAGCACCAGCGCGATGGCCAGGAACTCGGCCTTGAGCAGCAGCCACACGGCAGCGGCCTGCGAGAACGCAAGGATGAGGTACAGCACTGCATGCACGGGGTTGCGGGCAGTGATCACCCGGAAGGCTGCAAACAGCAGCACCACCGAGAAGAGATAGAAGAAACCAGTCTTGGCGTCCATGAATCGGGTCTTTATAGAAAGTCTGGCAAAGAGGCCGCGCTCTGCACCGCTCAGCGGTACTTCGCGTCCGCAGCCTTGGCTGCCGCGATTTCGCCTTCGTACCGGTCACCCACGGCCAGGAGCATGTCTTTCGTGAAGTACAGGTCGCCACGCTTTTCGCCGTGGTATTCCAGGATGTGCGTCTCGACGATGGAGTCCACCGGGCAGCTTTCTTCGCAGAAGCCGCAGAAGATGCACTTGGTCAGGTCGATGTCATAGCGCGTCGTACGGCGCGAGCCATCGGCACGCACATCCGATTCGATGGTGATGGCCATGGCGGGGCATACGGCCTCGCACAGCTTGCACGCAATGCAGCGCTCTTCGCCGTTTTCGTAACGGCGCAGCGCGTGCAGGCCACGGAAACGCGGCGACAGAGGGGTCTTTTCTTCAGGGAACTGGACCGTCACCTTGCGGCGAAAGGCGTAGCGACCGGTCAGGGCCATGCCCTTGAGCAGTTCCACGAGCATGAAGCTCTTGAAGAAGTCTTTGAACGAGAAAGGTGCAGCAGCAACAACGGCAGTCATTTTTGTGTCCCGCTTATTTCCAGATGTTCCAGGGCGACAGCAGCCATCCACCCACGAAGAGCAGATACACCAGGGTCACTGGGATGAAGATCTTCCAGCCCAGACGCATGATCTGGTCGTAGCGGAAGCGCGGGAAGGTGGCGCGGATCCAGATGAACATGGACACCACGAGGAAGGTCTTGATACCCAGCCAGATCCAGCCCGGGATGAACGAGAGGAACTCGACCGGAGGCAGCCAGCCGCCCAGGAACATGAGCGCGGCCAGGATGGACACGAGCCACATGCTGGCGTATTCCGCCAGGAAGAAGATGGCAAAGCCCATGCCCGAGTACTCGACCATGTGGCCGGCCACGATTTCGGCTTCGCCTTCGACCACGTCGAAGGGGTGGCGGTTGGTCTCGGCCACGCCGGAGATCAGGTACACCAGGAAGATGGGCAGCAGCGGGAGCCAGTTCCACGACAGGAAGGTCAGGCCCATGTTGGCGGCCATGCCGCGGCTTTGGGACATGACGATCTCGGTCAGGTTCATGCTGCCCGACACCATGATCACCACCAGGAAGCAAAAGCCCATGGCGATTTCATAGCTCACCATCTGCGCAGACGCACGCAGCGCGCCCAGGAAGGCGTACTTGGAGTTCGATGCCCAGCCGGCAATGATCACGCCATATACCTCGATGGAGGTGATGGCCATCACCAGCAACAGGCCGGCATTGACATTGGCCAGGGCCACATCGGGGCCGAAGGGAATCGCCACCCAGGCGGCCAGCGCCGGCATGATGGCCATGACGGGCCCGAGCACGAACAAACCCTTGCTCGCAGCGGTGGGCTGGATGATTTCCTTGGTCAGCAGCTTGAGCGCATCGGCAATGGGCTGCAGCAGACCCATGGGGCCCACCCGGTTGGGACCGTGCCGCACCTGCATGAAGCCCAGCAGCTTGCGCTCCCACAGCGTGAGGTAGGCCACGGCACCCATCAGCGGCGCCAGAATGCAGACGATCTTGATCAGCACCCAGAGCACAGGCCAGACGGCGCCCGTCCACCAGCCGAAGGCCAGCAGGTTCAGGCCCGCGTTGTAGATCGCGTCGATCATGCGGCGACTCCTTCACGTGCCGTGCGCGCATCGGCGGTGAGCTGCAGCGACGTGGAACGGCGCACGAGGCCGTCGAGTTGATAGATGGAAGCGACCACAGGCTCGCCCGCGGTTGCCGTGGCTGCTGCGGCGGCAGCAGGCACCGCAGTCACCAGGTTCGACAGCTGTTCGGCAGGCACGTGCGTGACGGTGCCGGCCGCGGCATTGGTGGCGCGTGCCAGCACGTCCTGCGAGGTCTCGAAGTCGAAACCGGACACACCCAGCAGGTTGGCCAGCACGCGCAGGACCTTCCACGCGGGGCGGGTATCGCCCAGGGGGCGCACCACCGCATGGAAGCTCTGCAGGCGGCCTTCGGCGTTGATGAAGCTGCCGGAGGTTTCGGTGAAGGGAGCAATTGGCAACAGAACGTCACTGAACTCCAGGTTGGCCTTGAAGGGGCTCAAGGTCACCACCATCTCTGCACCAGACAGCGCAGCAGCAGCGTTGGCACCGGCCGCCGAGTCATGGACCGGCTCGGTGTTGAGCAGCACAGCCGCCTTCAGTCCACCCGAGAGCATCTGGCCCGCATTCAATCCACCGTTCACAGGATGAGCACCCGCAAACTGCGCGCCCACCGTATTGGCAGCTTCCGTGAGGTATCCCACCGAGGCGCCCGTGTGCTCGCCGATCCAGTTGGCCAGTGCCAGCAGTTGCGTGGCCTGCGCGTGGTGCGCGGCGGCGTTGCCCAGCAGCACGGCTTTGCGCTCACCGCCGAGCAGCGCGCGCGCGATGGCCTGGGTGGCGTCGTTGTGGGCTGCAGCGCCCTGGGGAGCGGTCACGCCCTTTTCCTGTGCGACTGCAGAGGCGATGCCGCCGAGTGTCTGCACCCATTCGCTGGCGCTTTGCGCAACGAACGACGACACCGGCATGGCCCAATCGTGGGCTACAGAGCCCACAGCCGCGACCTGGCAGCCATGGCGGGCAGCCTGGCGGATGCGCTGCGCGAACAGCGGATGGTCCTTGCGCAGGTTGGAGCCCACCACCAGCACGCGTTGCAGCGTGGACAGCGAAGCGATGGACGTACCGAGCCAGCGAATGCCTTCGGGCGCAGCGAACTCGGCGTTGCGCAGCCGGTAGTCGATGTTGTCGCTGCCCAGGCCACGCACCAGTGCGCCGGCCAGGTACAGCTCTTCGACCGTGCTGTGCGGGCTCACCAGAGCGCCGATGCTTTGGGCACCGTGGTCGTTCTTGATGTTCTTGAGGCCGTTGGCCACGTATTCGAGCGCGGTCTGCCAGTCGACTTCCTTCCACACCCCGCCCTGCTTGAGCATGGGCTGGGTCAGGCGGTCGTCGCTGTTGAGCGATTCGTACGAGAAGCGATCGCGGTCGGCGATCCAGCATTCGTTGACGGCTTCGTTCTCGAGCGGCACCACGCGCATCACCTTGTGGTTCTTGACCTGAACGATCAGGTTGGAGCCGGTGGAGTCGTGTGGGCTGACGGAGCGGCGGCGCGAGAGTTCCCAGGTGCGGGCGCTGTAGCGGAACGGCTTGCTCGTGAGCGCGCCCACGGGGCAGATGTCGATCATGTTGCCCGACAGCTCGGAGTCCACGGTATCGCCCACCACGGTGGTGATCTCGGAGTGCTCGCCACGGTGGATCATCCCGAGCTCCATCACGCCGGCCACTTCCTGGCCGAAGCGCACGCAGCGGGTGCAGTGGATGCAGCGGCTCATCTCTTCCATGGAGATCAGCGGGCCGACGTCCTTGTGGAAGACCACGCGCTTTTCTTCCTCGTAGCGCGAGGACGAACCTCCGTAGCCGACGGCCAGGTCCTGCAGCTGGCACTCACCGCCCTGGTCGCAGATGGGGCAGTCCAGCGGGTGGTTGATCAGCAGGAACTCCATGACCGACGCCTGGGCCTTGATGGCCTTGTCGCTCTTGGTGCGTACGATCATGCCCTGCGTCACCGGCGTGGCGCAGGCAGGCATGGGCTTGGGAGCCTTCTCGACGTCCACCAGGCACATGCGGCAGTTGGCGGCGATCGAGAGCTTCTTGTGGTAGCAGAAATGCGGAATGTACGTGCCCGCCTTCTCGGCTGCATGCATCACCATGCAGCCTTCGGCGACTTCCACTTTCTGACCGTCCAGTTCAATTTCAACCATATGTCTTCTCGCGATCAGGCGGAGGTCGCCGCCTGGGAGGCGTTGTTCCGGATCAGTGCTTCAAACTCGGGACGGAAATGCTTGATCATGGCGCGCACCGGCATCGCGGCAGCGTCGCCCAGCGCGCAGATCGTGCGGCCCTGGATGTTGTCTGCCACCGAATTGAGCAGGTCCAGGTCGCCCGAGCGGCCCTGGTTGTGCTGGATGCGGTCGATCACGCGCCACATCCAGCCGGTGCCTTCGCGGCAGGGCGTGCACTGGCCGCAGGATTCGTGCGAATAGAAGTACGACAGGCGCAGCAGGCTTTCGACCATGCTGCGGGAGTCGTCCATCACGATCACGGCGCCCGAGCCCAGCATGGAGCCGGCCTTGGCGATGGAGTCGTAGTCCAGCGTGCACTCCATGATGATGGAAGCCGGCAGCACCGGCGAGGACGAGCCGCCCGGGATCACTGCCTTGAGCTGGCGGCCCTTGCGCACGCCACCGGCGAGCTCGAGCAGCTTGGCGAACGGCGTGCCCATGGGCACTTCGTAGTTGCCTGGTTTTTCCACATCGCCCGAGACCGAGAAGATCTTGGTGCCGCCGTTGTTGGGCTTGCCGCACTCGAGGTACGCAGCTCCGCCGTTGCGGATGATCCACGGCACGGCCGCGAATGTCTCGGTGTTGTTGATGGTGGTCGGCTTGCCGTACAGGCCGAAGCTGGCCGGGAACGGCGGCTTGAAGCGCGGCTGGCCCTTCTTGCCTTCCAGCGATTCGAGCAGCGCGGTCTCTTCGCCGCAGATGTAGGCGCCGAAACCGTGCGCTGCGTGCAGCTGGAAGCTGAAGTTGCTGCCCAGGATCTTGTCGCCCAGGTAGCCCGCTGCGCGTGCTTCTTCGAGCGCTTCTTCGAAGCGGTCGTAGGTCTGGAAGATTTCGCCGTGGATGTAGTTGTAGCCCACGGAGATGCCCATCGCGTAGGCCGCGATGATCATGCCTTCGATGACGATGTGCGGGTTGAACTGCAGGATGTCGCGGTCCTTGCAGGTGCCCGGTTCGCCTTCGTCGGAGTTGCAGACGAGATACTTCTGACCGGGGAACGAGCGGGGCATGAAGCTCCACTTGAGGCCGGTCGGAAAGCCCGCGCCGCCGCGGCCGCGCAGGCCCGATTCCTTGACGGTGGCGATGACCTGGTCCTGCGTCAGCGGCTCGCCGCCGTCGGTGCCCAGGATCTTGCGCAGCGCAGCGTAGCCGCCGCGCGCTTCGTAGTCCTTGATGCTCCAGTTCGTGCCGTCCAGGCCCGCATAGATCTGCGGGTTGATGTGGCGGTCGTGGAAGCAGGTCTGGACGCCGGTGGCCTGGAACTGCGAGAGGATTTGTGCGGCAGTGGTCATGCTTGCCCCTCTGCAGCCTTGAGCCCGTCGACCAGCTGGTCGAGCTTGTCGTTGTCCATGAAGCTGCACATGGTGCGGTCGTTGACCAGCATCACGGGCGCGTCGGCGCAGGCGCCCAGGCACTCGCACTGCTGCAGGGTGAACAGGCCGTCCGGCGTGGTCTCGCCCATGGTCACGCCGAGCTTCTTCTCGAGGTGGTGCAGCGCCTTCTGGCCGTCGCGCAGCTGGCAAGGCAGGTTGGTACAAACGTTGAGCTTGTACTTGCCCGTGGGCTGCTGGTTGTACATGTTGTAGAACGTGGTGACTTCGTGCACCGCGATCTGGGCCATGCCCAGGTATTCGGCGATCACGGCCTCGCTCTCGACGCTGACCCAGCCCTGCTCCTGCTGCACGATGGACAGGCAGGCCATCACGGCGGACTGCGCCTGCTCGGGCGGGTACTTGGCCACTTCGCGCGCAAAACGGGCGCGCGTCGCCTCGGTGATGGCGGTGGTGCCCGCCGTGGGGTTCTTCGATTCGGTCGTACTACTCATCGGTCAATCTCCCCGAACACGATATCCATGGTGCCGATGATGGCCACGGCGTCGGCGATCATGTGGCCGCGGGCCATTTCGTCGAGCGTGGCCAGGTGGGCAAAACCCGGCGCGCGGATCTTCAGGCGGTAGGGCTTGTTGGCGCCATCGCTCACGAGATAGATGCCGAACTCGCCCTTGGGATGCTCGACGGCGGCGTAAGCCTCGCCCTCGGGCACATGGAAACCTTCGGTGAACAGCTTGAAGTGGTGGATCAGCTCTTCCATGTTGGACTTCATGGACTCGCGCGACGGTGCAGCCACCTTGTGGTTGTCGGTGATCACCGGGCCGGGATTGGCACGCAGCCAGTCCACGCACTGCTTGATGATGCGGTTGGACTCGCGCATCTCCTGCACGCGCACGAGGTAGCGGTCGTAGCAATCGCCCGTCTTGCCCACCGGCACGTCGAAGTCCATGCGGTCATAGACGTCGTAGGGCTGCGTCTTGCGCAGGTCCCAGGCAATGCCTGAGCCCCGCAGCATGGGGCCGGTCATGCCCAGGTTGAGCGCGCGCTCCGGGGGCACCACGCCGATGCCGACGGTGCGCTGCTTCCAGATGCGGTTGTCGGTCAGCAGGGTCTCGTACTCATCCACACAGGCGGGGAAGCGCTGCGTGAAGTCGTCGATGAAGTCGAGCATGGAACCTTGGCGGTTCTTGTTCATGGCCTCCAGGGCCTTGGCGTTCTTGATCTTGCTGACCTTGTACTGCGGCATGGAATCCGGCAGGTCGCGGTACACGCCGCCCGGACGGAAGTACGCCGCGTGCATGCGCGCGCCGGAGACGGCTTCGTACATGTCGAACAGGTCTTCACGCTCGCGGAAGGTGTAGATCAGGATGGTGGAGCTGCCGCAATCGTTGCCGTGCGAACCGAGCCACATCAGGTGGTTCAGCAGACGGGTGATTTCGGAGAACATCACACGGATGTACTGCGCGCGGATGGGCACTTCCAGGCCCATCAGCTTCTCGATGGCCAGACAGTAGGCGTGCTCGTTGCACATCATCGAGACGTAGTCCAGCCGGTCCATGTAGGGCAGCGACTGGATGTAGGTCTTGTGCTCGGCGAGCTTTTCGGTCGCGCGGTGCAGCAGGCCGATGTGGGGGTCGGCGCGCTGCACGACTTCGCCGTCGAGCTCGAGCACCAGCCGCAGCACGCCGTGTGCTGCCGGGTGCTGCGGACCAAAGTTCAGGGAGTAGTTCTTGATTTCAGCCATGGTGGGTCACGTGGGGCGCAGGGCGCCTTAGTGCAGGCCTCCGTACTTGTCTTCGCGGATGATGCGCGGCGTGATTTCACGCGGCTCGATCGACACGGGCTCGTACACCACGCGGCGCTGCTCGGTGTCATAGCGCATCTCGACGTGGCCCGACAGCGGGAAGTCCTTGCGGAAAGGATGGCCGATGAAGCCGTAGTCCGTCAGGATGCGGCGCAGATCGTTGTGGCCGTCGAACACGATGCCGAACAGATCGAACGCTTCGCGCTCGTACCAGTTGGCAGAGCTCCAGAGGTCGGACACGGACGCCACCACCGGAAAATCGTCGTCCGCGCAGAACACCTTCACGCGCACGCGCTGGTTCAGGCTGACGGACAGCAGGTGCGACACCACGCAATAGCGCGCGCCTTCATGCACCTGGTCGGCGTAGGAGGAGTAGTCCACCCCGCACAGATCCACCAGTTGTTCGAAACGGCAACCTTCGGCATCGCGCAGGACGCGCATCGCTTCGAGGTAATCGGCCGCAGCGACCACCACGGTCACCTCTTCCAGGGCGATCGAGATCTGGCGCACCTTGGAGCCCAGGGCCGCGGCGATGTGGTCCTTGAGTTTTTCAGGCCGAATGGCAACAGAAGTCATCATCAACCCTTCAGACACGAGCAATGGTGTTGGTGCGGCGGATCTTCTGCTGCAGCTGGATGATGCCGTAGATCAGCGCTTCCGCCGTGGGCGGGCAACCCGGCACGTAGACATCCACAGGCACGATGCGGTCGCAGCCACGCACCACGGAGTAGCTGTAGTGGTAGTAGCCGCCGCCGTTGGCGCAAGACCCCATGGAGAGCACCCAGCGGGGCTCGGACATCTGGTCGTATACCTTGCGCAGAGCCGGTGCCATCTTGTTGCACAGCGTACCGGCCACGATCATCAGGTCGGACTGGCGCGGGCTGGCACGGAACACCTCGGCGCCGAAGCGGCCGATGTCGTAGCGCGCTGCCGCCGCATGCATCATCTCCACCGCACAGCAGGCCAGGCCAAATGTCATGGGCCACAGGGAGCCCGTCTTGGCCCAATTCACCACGGAGTCATAGCTCGTGGTGATGAAGCCTTCCTTCATCACGCCTTCAATCATTGCATCATCCTTGCTTGCAGCCGAAGCCACTCATTCCCAATCCAGGGCGCCCTTTTTCCATTCGTAGGCAAAACCCACGACAAGGATGGCCAGGAATATCACGACCGCCACGAAACCAGCGATGCCCACCTCGTGCAAGGTGACGGCCCACGGGAAGAGAAAGGCGATTTCCAGATCGAACAGAATGAACAAGATGGCCACGAGGTAGTAGCGCACATCGAACTTCATGCGCGCGTCCTCGAAGGCCTCAAAGCCGCATTCGTAGGGGGAGTTTTTTGCGGCATCCGGGCGATTGGGGCCCAGTATGTAGCCTAGTACCAAGGGGACAACGCCAACGGCGATGCCAACCAAGATGAACAAAAGGACGGGGAGGTACTGATCGAGGTTCATCTTGAGGATGTGCTCACCGCTGTGGCCTGGCCCGACATGTCCCTTGCCAGGACATGTCGGGGAGGCCTTTGTTTTGGTGCCGTCGGCGAGACTCGAACTCGCACAGCTTTCGCCACTACCCCCTCAAGATAGCGTGTCTACCAATTTCACCACGACGGCTGATGTGTGCATCTGGATGGCATGAGGAACCTTGCGGTTTTGGCTTTCCAGACAATCCGGGATTCTACTCCGGAAAAACCCTGCTTCGGCTTCGCCGAACCAATTTAGCGCAGATTATTTGGTCGGAATCTGGGCAGCGCCCGATGCCGGAACAGCAGGCGCCACGGCAGCACCCGGCGCCGACGCGGCGGGCGCGGAGCCGGCAGGAACTGCTGCAGCCGGGGTCTCCAGCACGCTGCCCGCACCGGCAGGACGTGCATTGCCGAAGTAGGCCAGCGCCAGCGTTGCCACGAAGAACACCGCCGCCAGCACCGCCGTGCTGCGCGACAGGAAGTTGGCACTGCCGCTGGCCCCGAACAAGCTGCCCGACGTACCGCTGCCGAAGGCAGCGCCCATGTCGGCACCCTTGCCGTGCTGGACCAGCACCAGTCCGATCATCCCCAGCGCCGACAGCATCTGCACCGCCAAAACCACATTCACGATCACGTTCATTCTCTGTTCACTCCTGATTGAATAGCTCTTGGGACCACCACCTCAACGGGCGGCGGCAATGATTTGTAAAAAGTCGGGGGCCTTCAGGGATGCGCCGCCGACCAGCCCGCCATCGATGTCGGGCTGAGACAGCAGCTGCGCCGCGTTGGCGGCATTCATGCTGCCGCCGTAGAGCAGGCGGATGCGGTCGGCGTGCTCGCTGGCCGCGGCCAACTGGGCCCGCAGCACTGCATGCACCGCCTGCGCCTGCTCGGGCGAGGCCGTGCGGCCCGTACCGATGGCCCACACCGGCTCGTAGGCCACCACCACTTCGCTGATGCAGTGGCCATTGAGATGGATCACGGCAGCGAGCTGGCGCTTGACCACCGACTCGGTCTGGCCCGCTTCGCGCTCCTGCAGGGTTTCACCCACGCAGATGATGGGGGTCACACCCGCCGCCAGTGCACGCTGGGCTTTTTCTGCCACCACCACGTCGGTTTCCCCGTGGTATTGGCGACGTTCGGAGTGCCCCACCAGGGCATACCGCACGCCAAACTCCTTGAGCATGGCCACCGACACCTCACCGGTGAAGGCGCCCGCCTCATGCTGCGACACGTCCTGCGACGCTACAGCCACCGCAGACCCGAAAGTGAGCGACTGCACCTGCGCCAGATAAGGCGCAGGCACTGCCACCGCCACATCGCACGCCGCACCACCGCCATCACCCAGGCCCGCCATGATGGCCTTGAGCAGAGCTTCGTTGGCTGCCAGGCCGCCGTTCATCTTCCAGTTGCCGGCGATGAGTTTCTTCTTGCTGTTCATGATCACCACGTCAAAACGATCTTGCCAATGTGCTGGTTCGACTCCATCAGCGCATGCGCATCGGCCGCGCGGGCCGCTTCGAACGTGCTGTGGATGACCGGCCGCACCTTGCCTTGCGCCAGCAAAGGCCACACGCGCTCGCGCAGCGCTTGCGCAATGGCGCCCTTGAAAGCCACGGACCGCGGGCGCAGCGTGGAGCCGGTGATGGTCAGGCGGCGGCGCAGGACCAAACCCGCGTTGAAACCAGCCTTCACCCCACCCTGCACAGCGATGATGACGATGCGGCCATCCTCTGCCAGGCACTCCACTTCGCGCGCCACGTAGTCGCCAGCCACCATGTCGAGCACTACGTCGACACCTTTGCCATCGGTGATGCGCTGAGCCTCCGCCACGAAGTCCTGGGACTTGTAGTTGATGGCATGGTGCGCACCCAACTCCAGGCAGGCTGCGCACTTGCTGTCGCTGCCCGCCGTCGCGATCACGGTCGCACCGAACGCACGGCCCAATTGCACCGCGGTCACGCCGATGCCGCTGGTGCCGCCCTGCACGAGCAGGCTCTCACCCGCCTGCAGCCTCCCCCGGTCGAAGACATTGCTCCAGACGGTGAAGAAGGTTTCAGGCAGCGAGGCCGCCTCGACATCGCTGAACCCTTCGGGCACCGGCAAACACTGCACCACGGGAGCCACGCACCATTGCGCATAACCGCCACCGGCGACCAGCGCACACACGCGGTCACCAACACGGATGCCGGCCGCCGCCATGGCGGCGGCATCACCCGACTCCACCACACCAGCCACTTCCAGACCGGGCAGGTCTGACGTGCCCGGCGGCGGGGCATAGTGCCCCATGCGCTGCAGCACATCCGGGCGGTTGATGCCGCTGGCAGCCACCCGGATCAGCAGTTCACCCGGCCCGGGCTGCGGCACAGGCCGCTCGCCCAGACGCAGCACCTCCGGCCCACCAAAAGCGGAGATCTCCACAGCGTGCATAGTGCGGCTCATCGGACAATGAAGGTATGGGTGATTTTGGCCGCTACCGCTTGATCAACAAGCGGCAGCAGCTACAAAATCAATAGCAAATAGACCCGTCAGCCGGATCAGCCCACCACCTGCTCGGACGCACCGTCCGAAGCCAGGGATTGCTGTTGCTGCTGTTGCTGCTGCTGCTGCTGGTCAGCCGATGGGCGGCCACCGTCGCCACGACCATGGTCGCGGCGGGGTTCGCGGTCACCACGCTCTGCAGGTGCAGGACGATCGCTGCCACCGGCAGGACGGTCCGACAACACCTTCATCGACAGCTTGATGCGGCCCTTTTCGTCGGTTTCCATGACCTTGACCTTCACGATCTGGCCTTCGGTCAGATAGTCGGACACCTTCTCGACGCGCTCGTGCGCGATCTGGCTGATGTGCAGCAGGCCATCCTTGCCAGGCAGCAGGTTGATCAGCGCGCCGAAGTCCAGGATCTTCGTCACGGGGCCTTCGTAGATCTTGCCGATCTCGACTTCGGCCGTGATCTGCTCGATGCGCTTCTTGGCAACGTCGGCCTTCGCGGCGTCGGTCGCGGCGATGGTGATCGTGCCGTCTTCCTCGATGTTGATCTGGCAGCCGGTTTCCTCGGTCAGTGCACGGATCACCGCACCGCCCTTGCCGATCACGTCACGGATCTTCTCGGGGTTGATCTTCATCGTGTAGAGCTTGGGCGCGAAGTTGGACACCTCGGTCTTGGCTTCACCCATGGCTTCCTGCATCTTGCCCAGGATGTGCATGCGCGCTTCCTTGGCCTGTGCCAATGCGACCTGCATGATTTCCTTGGTGATGCCCTGGATCTTGATATCCATCTGCAGCGCGGTGATGCCGCTGGTGGTGCCGGCCACCTTGAAGTCCATGTCGCCCAGGTGATCTTCATCACCCAGGATGTCGGTCAGCACGGCGAAGCGGTTGTCTTCCTTGATCAGGCCCATGGCGATACCGGCCACATGGGCCTTCATCGGAACGCCGGCGTCCATCATCGACAGGCAGCCGCCGCAGACCGACGCCATGGACGAAGAACCGTTGGACTCGGTGATTTCCGACACCACGCGGATCGTGTAGGGAAACTCTTCCTTGGTCGGCAGCACGGCGACCAGCGCGCGCTTGGCCAGACGGCCGTGGCCCACTTCGCGGCGCTTGGTGGAGCCCATGCGGCCCACTTCGCCCGTGGCAAAGGGAGGCATGTTGTAGTGGAACATGAAGCGGTCTTCGAACTCGCCAGCCAGCGCGTCGATGCGCTGCGCGTCACGTTCGGTGCCCAGCGTGGAAATCACCAGCGCCTGGGTTTCGCCACGCGTGAACAGTGCCGAACCGTGGGTGCGGGGCAGCACGGAATTGCGGATTTCGATGGGGCGCACGGTGCGCGTATCGCGGCCGTCGATGCGGGGCTCGCCGGCCAGGATCTGGCTGCGCACGATCTTGGCTTCGATGTCGAACAGCAGGCCTTCGACCTTCACGGCGTCGAATTCAGCGCCTTCGGCCTTCAGCGACGACAGCACGGAAGCGGTGGCTTCACGCAGGGCGTGCGTGCGGGCTTGCTTGCTGCGGATCTGGTAGGCAGCGCGCAGCTTTTCTTCGGCCAGTTGCGAGACCTTGGCGATGAAGGGCTCGTCCTTGGCGGGCGGTTGCCAGTCCCACACGGGCTTGCCGGCTTCGCGCACCAGTTCATGGATGGCGTTGATGGCAGCTTTGCCTTGCTCGTGGCCGAACACCACGGCGCCCAGCATCACGTCTTCGGGCAGTTGCTGCGCTTCGGACTCGACCATCAGCACGGCCGCTTCGGTACCGGCGACGACCAGGTCCATCTGCGAGTTCTTGCGGGCGGTCTGGCCGGGGTTCAGCACGTATTCGCCGTTGATGTAGCCCACGCGCGCGGCGCCGATGGGGCCATTGAACGGCAGGCCGGAGATCGACAGAGCGGCGCTCACGGCGATCATGGCGGCGATGTCCGCGTCCACTTCAGGGTTCAGCGAAATGGTGTGGATGACCACATGCACGTCGTTGTGGAAGCCTTCGGGGAACAGCGGGCGGATCGGGCGGTCGATGAGGCGGCTGGTCAGCGTTTCGAGTTCGCTGGGCTTTGCTTCACGCTTGAAGAAGCTGCCGGGGATCTTGCCTGCGGCGTATGTCTTCTCGATGTAGTCGACGGTCAGCGGGAAGAAATCCTGGCCGGCCTTGGCGATCTTGGAGCCCACCACGGTGGCCAGCACCACGGTGTCGTCGATGTTGACCAGCACGGCACCGGAGGCCTGGCGTGCGATTTCACCCGTTTCCATGACGACGGTCTTGTCGCCCCACTGGAAGGACTTGGTCACTTTGTTGAAGATGGTCATGATGACTCCTTTTGCTTCGGTTTATGTAGCTGGCTACGCAGAGCCAGCAAGGGCCGGAGGCAATTCAGAACACGATGCCATTCCAGGGAGCCTGTCACCCGCAACCGGTGCGTCAGGATCCGTGGAATGACACAGCTTCGCTCTGTTTTGCGTCTCCGAAGTAAAAAACGCCTGAGCTAGCGTGCTAACCCAGGCGTTTTGACATGCGAATGCGCTTACTTGCGCAGACCCAGCTTGGCGATCAAAGCCGTGTAACGGTCAGCGTCCTTGGCCTTCAGGTAGTCCAGCAGCTTGCGGCGGCGGCTCACCATGCGCAGCAGGCCGCGGCGACCGTGGTGGTCCTTGGCGTGCGTCTTAAAGTGAGGGGTCAGTTCGTTGATGCGAGCGGTCAGCAGGGCCACTTGCACTTCTGGGCTACCGGTGTCGTTGGCAGCGCGGGCGTTGGCCTTGACGACTTCGGCCTTGATGGAGGATGCGATCATTGGATTTCCTTGGATTGGGCCTGCAGGGGACTGCGGGCCGTGGTTTTTACTTGCGCCGACGGCTGGAACGGCCAGCGGCGTGCGTCTTGCACCGTGCAAAACTTGACAAGTATAACGCATGCTCAACGCACTCACAATGGCCATTCTAGAAGACACCAACGATCCAAATCTTCACCGCAGAAAAAACACGTAACAAGATCACAACAAGCACAAAGCATTTTTTGAACGCAACTGAAAAATACAAAAAAAGCCGATTTCTCCGCAGAATCCGGTGACGCCATCACCCTTCAAGCACATGTCTTCAAAAAAATATCGTTTTCTTATTGTGCTAGCACTGACAGCATCATCATTGAGCGCAACGGCACCCCAGGCCAAGAGCAAATCCAAGGCCTCAACCCCGGCCCACGCCATCGAAAAGCACGCAAAAGCATCAAGACAAACATCTTCGTCAGAGGAAAGTGCCGCGGAACGTGATCGCAGGCTACATAGAGAATGCAAGGGGATGCCCAACGCTGGCGCGTGCCTCGGATATGGCAGGCCGTAAAGCGCAAAAAGAGACGCCTTCAATGCCACCCAGCAGTTCCAACCCTGCCAATCGGGTCTCCAGCACGATCTATTCAACAAAGAATAGGGCGCACCCTGCAAGCAATCTAACGCCCTGATCTCAAGAGCCCACAGCCCTCTCGGCAGCCCACACCCTCGACCACAACGCCGAGCTTAACCGGCCGTCATCCAAGCGATACCATTCATCCCCGCATCATCGCATGCAGCTTTCAGTAGCAATACGATACTTAGATGCGCGCCATTTCCCAATCAAAACCCACTCGCCTTCGAGGCTTCACTGCCATCGAACTGCTGGTCACCATGGCCATCATTGCCGTGCTTGCAGCGCTGGCGGCTCCTAGCTTCACACCAATCATCGAACGCTGGCGAATTCGCAACGCCTCCGAAAATATAGTAACCGCATTATATTTCGCACGCTCTGAAGCGATCAGACTCGGAGGTAACGTCGTGATCATTAAGAATGCAAATTATGGTAATTGCACCTCCACAGGCAATACCGATTGGAGCTGCGGCTGGAAGGTATTCTATGATGTCAACAACAATGGCATTCAAGATACCTGCAACACGGCAAGCACCCCCAATGAATGCGATATAAAAACCGGAACTATTCCAGCGCAAACCAGCATTACACTAAGCGGCAGCACGGGAATAATCTCAATAAACCGCTGGGGCATGCTGGCCAATTCCATCAACTCAACGACTCCTGCAGCCATGGATTTCCTAGCAACTCCTGCCGGCAAAAACTCTACAGCACCCAGCGCAGTTCGCATATGCGCGGGAATCGGAGGAAAAATCGCGCAAAAGGCGGGCAACAGCGCATGTTAAAGCTGTCGCGGCATTTATGCAAAGGAGTCACGTATATCGAGACGGTCGGCGTGGTCGTTGTCATTAGTTTACTGGCATCACTGGCGATACCGAAATTCACAGCCATCAATGACCGATGGCGAGTTCGCGATACAACCGAAGCAATGATTTCTACTCTTTATTTCGCACGCTCCGAAGCATTGAAACGCGGCACAAAAATAGTCATCCAGAAATCGCCCAACAATCCAGGGAGATGCCGTTTGGCCAGCAATAATCAGGAGTGGGGATGCGGCTGGTTTGTCTTTATCGACAGCGATAAAAATGGAAAATACAAAATTGGCGAAGAAATTTTGCGTACAGTGAGCACTCCTATCAACACGGATGTAATTCACAACTCAGGAGGCGCAGCCATTAGCGTAGATCACAACGGAAAGATGGATGGGCTAAATGCAAAAGGCTTCACTATCTCGCCAGCATCCACAGGCATATCGTCACCAGCTACTCGAGGCATATGCATGGCGGCGGGTGGCAGAATCAAAGTAATCGAGGATATTCCATGCACCCCTTAAAAATCAAACGCCATCACCACAATCAGGATGGGTTTAGCCTGATAGAAGCCTTGGTTGCAATAGTTGTGATGACTCTGGGTATTCTGGGCATTCTAGGCGTACAAATGCGTACCCTAGCAGATACGCAGGCCGGGGTCCGACGAGCTCAAGCCATTCGCTTCATAGAAGATTTGAGCGAACGGTTGGAAAACAGCCCCGATGCACTTAACAATCTGAGCAACTACGAAATCGCATTTACCGATGCATTACCCACAGATACAAGCGAGTGCTGCACCAGTGCGGCTTGCATCCCAGCAGATCTAGCTGCATGCGATATTAGACATTGGCGTCTTCGAATAGATCGAGCACTACCAGGGGCACAAGTAGCAGTATTTGCACCACAAGGTGGATCCCGGCAGCTTGGTGTGGTCGTCGGCTGGAATGAAAATCGTTACAATCAAAATGGGCAAAGCTTTAGTACGAGCGACCTATCTGCATTGAATGCACCGCTTGCGATTTCAGGCACAGACACAACCGGTGCAACCGTAAGCTGCCCCAACAATTTCACCTGTCATATTCAATATATTCAGCCGACGCAACGCTGCACTCCAGATATTACTTCTGGCAGCCTGCTCTGCCCTAATTGAGTAGCGATTTATGAAACACCTTCCCGTTCGTCGCATAGTCACTGCATCAATTGGTCGCCAAAATGGCGTAACTCTGGTGGAACTCATGGTCGGCATTGCTGTCGGCCTTTTGGTTGTCGCAGTAGCCCTTGGTGCACTTATGGCATCGCGTGGCGTTTCAGGCACTGTGTCAGAGTCCACCGCGTTAGCACAGCAAGCGTCCTATGCATTTCGCGTCATTGGGCAGCAAGTCCGTCAGGCGGGCAGTTTGGAACTAAGCCTTACCCCTTCCATTGCTCCAATTGCATCCGACGCACTCCGATCAATGACGCCGGTTGCTTTTGACCCACCAGACCCCACCGGATTGCGCCCCCCTTTTTCGCGCGCTTCACGCACCGTGGTGGGAGACAGTGATCCGAGCTTTACATTGGGATATCAAAATTACACCGAACAGATAACCCCTCCAGCACCAGCATCCACTCCTGTCTCATCGTCTCTCTTAAGAGATTGCTTAGGACAAAATCCTGCGACGGCAGCTAGCGGAAGCGTTGTGGCCACCCCGGTTTTGAGCAGTAAGTTCCAGAGAAATAACAGCACAAATGAACTTGTCTGCATTGGCGCAAGCGGCGTAGGCCAGCCCATTATAGGAAATGTCACCGACATGCAAATCAGATATCTTCAGCAGGCACCTCTCACAACGAATTTACAGTATATGGGAGCATCTGCGGTGACGGCAAATGCCGCCAGCGATACAGGCGGATGGACTAATATTTACGCCGTTGAAGTATGCCTTGAACTCACAGGAACAGAATCATCCCCAACAGCGGGGGCAAATTACATAAACTGCAGCGGGACTTCTACGCCATACGGCGATCGAATCAGAATGATTTTTCGCAACGTTTATCAAATACGCAGCCAGAGCCAGATTTGATGCAGCTCAGCGACTGAGAAAGCACTTAACATGCTCACGAAATCCAACATGAAATCTTCGCAGGAAGCAAGCTCGCAACGAGGAATGGCATTGTATGTTGTCATTATTTTCGTTCTGCTATCGACGCTTTTAGCTCTTTGGGCTGCGCGTAGCGCATTGTTCAACGAAATTCTTGTCGGCAACGATGCAGACTACAGACGCACCTTCGAAGCTGCACAAGCCATGTTACAAGACGCGGAATTCGATATTCGAGGTGTTCAGCCCACAGGAGCGGCTTGCGCTCGGACAGGAGGAAATAGCGATATGTGCCGGCCTCCTCCAGCTCCTGCGATCCCAGCAAGCGGTGCAACACCAGCGGTACCTGCAACCCTCGGTGCAGACGTATATTTTGATTTCGAAACAAAAGATCTCGCCAATATGCTATCCGTGGTGCAAGGCTTGAGTACAGGAGGAACAAATTGCCATAAAGGAATATGCGCCAAGCGAGACGATCCACAAGATTTTTGGAATGACTCAACAAAGATGACTGCCATGATCGCTTCCAATACTGGCGCTCGATACGGCCAGTATACCGGCGCTAACGCCGCAGCAACTGCGAACCCTATTTTATCGGAGACGGGTGCTGGCAGAGGAGCGTGGTATTGGGTTGAAATACTTCCATATTTAGATCCTAACGTATCACTGCTATCAGGCATGCCTCCTGGCGCCAATGTGGAGCGTTTCGCGCCAATGCGCACAAAGCTATTCATCTACCGTATTACAGCGATAGCACGGGGCAACAAGCCCGGCAGCGAGGTTGTTCTTCAGTCGACATTGACACTGCAAGACTCCAACAACGCTAAGTAATACATTGACCTCCTCAATTTATACCTGGAGTTTGACCATGCGCAATATCCCTCAACCTCAACGCACAGTCATTGCGATCCTTATTGCATCAATTTGGGCGCCCGTAGCAGGTTGGGCTGCCCAAATTCCTTTGGTGCAGTACCCCGCAGGCACTGCTTACAAGGCCCCGGTGCCTAACGTTATCCTTACGGTAGACACATCAGGAAGTATGGCCACCGTTGACGCTGGACAAACGCAGAGTAGGCTTGCGAATGTTATAGATGGCCTCAATGGCACACTGATCAATACCACAAAGTATGATGGTCAGTTTAGGTTGGCATGGCAATCCTTTACATGCAACAACATTCCATCGAATGGTGGAAACTGTGGTGGCAAAAATGCAATGGGAAAGTTTGACACCACCCACAAAACAGACTTTCAAACTTGGGTTTCAAAACTTACCACAGGAACATCTTCCGGCACCACTAACACCCCGTCTCATATGGTGGTGTGGAACGCTGGCGAGTACCTCAAAACCACAGGCACAAGCAGCCCTTGGAATGCGACCCCTGGAACAAGCGATTCGAATCCGCTTGCCTGCCGTCGTGCTTATCACATTTTCTTGACAGATGGCGGCTGGAATTACAACGTACCTAGAACTTACTACCCAGCCAACCCTCCTAGCAAAGTGGGCGCGGCTGACGGGTTTGCATTCAATACAAAGATACGAGCCACTGACCCCTTAGCGCAGAGCATACAAAATGCTGACGGAAAAGCAGTCACCTTCCCGGATGGGACTGCTTACTCTGCAACAGCAAATCAAACAAAAATTTACAGAGACGGTTTTGGAGCAAATACTATAATTAAGAATAATAGCGATAATATTAATTATGCATATCCCACATTAGCAGACATAGCATTTTATCACTGGGCGACCGATTTACAACCCACCATCAACAATAGCGTCAACTCAAAAATCAAAAAAACAGGACCAGAAACATATAATAATGGCAGTGGAGCCAGTGCCAAGACAGTGACCTTTGATGAATATTGGAACCCGAAGAACGACCCTGCAAACTGGCAGCACTTGGTTCAATATACGATCGGATACGGAACCACTGCAGCCACCTTGGCCAAGGTCAACGCAACCTCACCTCAATGGGCGGGAGGAGTTTTTTCAATGTATAACACTACCGGAACAGGAGTAGGATATGCAAGCTTGGCTACTGGTAATACAACTTGGGATGATGTCACCTCAGCTGCCGCGGACAACGACTATGACAGATACCGCCCTCAAGAAATGTGGCACATGGCAATCAATAGCCGAGGCAAATACTATCCTGTTACCGGTGATTTGACGGCAGTTTTTGCGGATATTTTCGACGACATTATTGTTGATACCACCGCACCAATTTCAGGCTTTACTTCTGCGTCCGGCTCCGTTAGCCGTGTAGGCACTCAATCTTTTCAGACCAACTATATTGCAGCAGATGATGGAAACTCAAATGACAACCGGTGGTACGGCTATGTGACATCAAGCTCTATTGATACTGCTGGCAATTTCACGCCCAATCCAGACTGGGGCCTTGTGACCGGAAGCACGACCAAGGGCCTATCCACTGCGGATAAGCTGGACACAGCCAATATCAACACCCGCCTAGTCCTTTCATACAAAATTGCATCCCCCGCTTCCACCGGCATTTCTTTTAAGTGGGCCAATCTGAGCACATCGGCTACGGCTGCGTCTCAGCAAATGTGGCTAAATAATGGAACAGTTGGATCTGCTGCTTCAATTGCAGGTGACGGGAGAGGGCAAGATCGAGTTAATTTTATTCGTGGCGATCGCACTAAAGAAGCCAGCAACTTTAGCGCAACTAATGCCACCGCCAATTTCCGCAATCGAAAAAATCGCCAGGGTGATATTGTCAATTCCGCCATCTGGTATGTCGGCCCGCCAGCTAATGGGAATCCCAGCCTTTCCTATAACGCCTTTGCGTCAGCCAATCGAGGCCGTATGCCCATGTTGTATGTGGGTGGAAATGATGGGATGCTTCACGGATTTTCTGCCAAGGATGGCCAGGAGAAAATTGCGTATGTGCCTCATGGCGTGGTGCAGAATATTTCATCCCTCACCAACACTACATATGATCACAGATACTACGTTGATGGATCCCCGGCATCAGGTGATGTTAATGTTGGAACAACCGCCGTTCCAGACTGGCGCACATATCTTGTTGGAACCTTGGGCGCCGGTGGCAGAGGTTTCTTTGTCTTAGATGTAACAAAGCCCGGACCTCTAGATCCATCGTCGTCTATACCCGCCCCGGCTACCAATTTCGCCGAAGCGAATGCAGCCGACTTGGTAGTCATGGATAAGACGGCGGCTCCTGTTACAGATGCGGTTCCACCAGCAAAGCCAGCAGACGCCAATGCTGAGGCCGATATCGGCCATATATTTGGATCACCGACAGTTGCAGAGAGTAATCAGCAATTGGCTCTGCAAATCGCTCGCACCAACGATGGCAGGTGGG
The DNA here is from genome assembly GCF_044542805.1 of Acidovorax sp. NPDC077693. Classification (NCBI taxonomy): domain Bacteria; kingdom Pseudomonadati; phylum Pseudomonadota; class Betaproteobacteria; order Burkholderiales; family Comamonadaceae; genus Acidovorax; species Acidovorax sp. NPDC077693. Next base: position 46,912 of record NZ_JBITVD010000001.1, read on the forward strand.
CCTATATATCTGGCAATGGCTATAACAGCTCAAGTGAACGCCCTGTATTAATAATCCAGTACCTCGATGGAGACAAAGCGCTCAGAAAGATCCCTGCCGCAGCTGTTGGCTCAGCGGAAGCAGTAGGGAATGGGCTGTCCGCACCTCAATTTCTGGATGTAAATGGCGATGGTTCACCTGACTTTGTTTATGCAGGTGATTTGCGTGGGAACATGTGGAAATTTGACATTTCCAACATTGATGCAACACAATGGGGTGTTGCATTTAACGGAAACCCACTCTTTACAGCAACGTATACATCCGGCGGCTCAACCAGTCGACAGCCAATTACGACAGCCCCCGTTCTTAGACCCAATCGCACGGTTGGCGGATTAATGATTGCATTTGGCACGGGTCAAAGCCTGACCGAATCGGATCGTAGCGATACTTCAGTACAAACCGTATATTCAATTTTGGATAATACTAGTTATTTGATTGAATCTACCGGAACGAACATTGGAAAGGTAAAGATCAAGACATCCAACCCAACTCCAGCCACAGTAAGTGATCGTAGTGTCTTGCAATCACAATCCGTGAACAATGGGACAGATAACATTTTGGCGAACACAGGGCTAGGAACAGCGGGTACAGGGGTCAGTACAGGTCGATCTTTTTGGACACTTAATACGCAAGAGGTCGCCTATGCATGCAAACCAACCAATACAGGGTGCACCGTGAAGATGGGATGGTACATGGATTTACCAGTCGCCGGCGAGCGTGTCACTTCCAGCTTTGCCTTCTACAATGGAGGCAATAATTTAGAAATTATTAGTGAAAAACCTGCTTCTGGGAGCGCCACAGCGAGCGGGCAAGAAGTTTGCGCACCACAACCCAGCGCAGCAAAAACATATCGTACAATCGTCAATATCGCGGCTGGTACACCAGCCCCACTTCCAATAATGGATGTAAATGGTGATGGGCTTTATGATAATGCAGACAAAAGCGGCAGCTTAAATTATGCCAGAATGTCGTCTTCCAGCAAAGAACTGCGTTTTACAACTGGCGCAAAACAGGTTCGCAAAGGCAATGACGGCCGAACGGATGCGCTGAAAATTTATCCACAGTTGCTTCTGCGTCCAGGCTGGCGTCAACTGAAGTAAAAACAAGTGAAAATTATTATGAAGAACAAATTATTACCATATAATTCACGAGGCTTTACGCTAATTGAATTGATGGTTACTGTAGCCATAGTTGGCGTGCTCTCGGCAATTGCCTATCCAAGCTACCAAGAATATGTTCGCCGTGGTCACCGTGCAGAAGCGCGTGCTGGCCTCCTTCAGGCGCAGCAGTGGCTTGAGCGAGCGGCAACAGCGACGGGCAGTTATCCCACCGCATCTTTGCCAACTGCGCTGACTTGGGCTTCTGACAGCAACAAGCGCTATGCTATTGCTATAGCAGCTAGTAACACGGCCACTGCCTATACGTTGACTGCAACGCCCAAAAATGGTCCTCAGGCTAGCGACAAGTGTGGCACCTATACTCTGAGCAGTACGGGGCTAAGGGGCGCCGCAAGTAAGACATCAGGCGACGCGGGCTATAACGTTGATTGCTGGGGCAAATAATACACTCTTAATAGGCAATTTATATCTCAAAGCAATTTGGGCTATTTTCCAAAAAATAGCAATAGGTCAATAGAAATCTATTTATCCTATGTAAAATCCCAAGTCTCGCAGCATCAAACATGCTTCAGAAAGAATTTACATTTCCGTGCGCAACGAATTTTCCGATCAAATGGTTCGCAATATTCCTTGGGTACGAATTAAGGTAGCGGCTTCGCTGGACGGAACGACCGCATTGGAAAATGGTGTCAGTCAGTGGATAACTTCGCCCGCCGCTCGCGCAGATGGACATGCTTGGCGTTCACGAGCTTGCGCTGTGTTAACGGGCATTGGCACTGTTCTAGATGACAACCCACGCCTCGACGTGCGGGAGATTGACACAGTGCGACAGCCACATGTGGTCGTTGTGGATAGCAGGCTGCTTACTCCTCTTGACGCAAATCTCTTCATTGAAGGCCGAAACTGCTACATCTACGCGGCAATTGAGAACACCGCCAAGCAGTTCGCCCTGGAAGCCAAAGGCATCCATGTCACCTATCTGCCCAACGCCGAAGGCAAGGTGGACTTGTCTGCCATGCTACAAGACCTGGCGCAAAAAGGCATCAATGAACTCCACATTGAGGCAGGCCACAAACTGAACGGATCCTTCATCCGTGAAGGTCTGGTTGATGAATTGCTGATCTATCTCGCACCTCGGTGGCTAGGTCTCGGTGCTCCCATGGCTGATTTCGGTCCGTTGGCTGCACTTGCTGATGGGCTGTACCTGGAATTCAGATCCGTAGATATGGTGGGCGCCGACCTGCGCATAGTTGCGTCGATAAAAGGACGTAATCACTTTTAGCACCTGGTAAGGTTAGCTGGACCAAAAGAACTCCGCTGCCCCAACCATGCACAAATCGCTGCCGTAGCTTTAGACCATAGCTAAGCACTACGCTAATATTGCAGTTGCACACACAGAGCCCCATGCGGATCGCGCCTCCACTCCTTGTACCGCGTAAGCAACATTAGGCGCGCTTTCCTAACTTCTCCGACCGAAATGGTGCAAATAATGCACCATTTAGGCCCACTTCTTGCTTTGATTTGGTGCGTTTCTGGTCGGCAGACTTGGAGACGCACCAAAGAAGATCAATTCAACGCAAGAGGAAGTTATGGAAGCACTCAAACAGGGCACGGACGCCTTGTTCATTCTCCTGGGCGCCATCATGGTGCTGGCCATGCATGCCGGATTTGCCTTTCTCGAACTGGGCACGGTCCGCAAGAAGAACCAGGTCAATGCGCTGGTCAAGATCCTGGTGGATTTCTCGGTGTCCACCGTGGTGTACTTCGTGGTGGGCTACAGCGTGGCTTACGGAACGCACTTCTTTGTGGGTGCGGAATCGCTGGTCCAGCAAAGCGGCTACTCACTGGTCAAATTCTTCTTCCTGCTGACTTTTGCTGCGGCCATTCCGGCCATCGTGTCGGGTGGCATTGCAGAACGCGCAAAATTCTGGCCTCAACTGATGGCAACGGCGGTGATCGTCGGCTTTGTGTACCCCTTTTTCGAAGGCATCGCCTGGAACCAGCACTTCGGGGTGCAGGCCTGGATCAAGGGCCTGACCGGCGAGGAATTCCATGACTTTGCCGGCTCCATCGTGGTGCATGCCATGGGCGGCTGGATCGCGCTGCCCGCGGTGATCCTGCTGGGCTCGCGCGCCAACCGGTACCGCAAGGACGGGGCGATCTCGGCGCACCCGCCGTCCAACATTCCGTTCCTGGCACTGGGGGCCTGGGTGCTGGTGGTGGGCTGGTTCGGGTTCAACGTGATGAGCGCGCAGACGGTGGACAAGCTTTCGGGCCTGGTCGCTGTGAACTCCCTGATGGCGATGGTGGGCGGTACGCTGGCCGCGCTGGTGCTGGGCAAGAACGACCCCGGCTTCGTGCACAACGGCCCGCTCGCCGGCCTGGTGGCCGTGTGCGCTGGGTCCGACCTGATGCACCCGCTGGGCGCTCTGGTGGTGGGCGCTGTGGCGGGTGCGATCTTTGTGCTGATGTTCACCCTCACGCAGAACAAGTGGAAGATCGACGATGTGCTGGGCGTGTGGCCTTTGCACGGCTTGTGCGGCACCTGGGGCGGGCTGGCCGCGGGCATCTTCGGCACCAAGGCGCTGGGGGGCCTGGGCGGCGTGAGCTTCTCGGCGCAGTTGATCGGCAGCACCCTGGGCGTGGTGTGGGCGCTGGTGGGCGGGTTCGTGGTGTACGGCATCCTGAAGAACACCGTGGGCCTGCGGCTCACCCAGGAAGAAGAGTTCGATGGTGCCGACCTGTCGGTCCACAAGATCAGTTCCACGCCCGATCGGGAAGTGAGCTGGTAATAGTACGGAGGGCGGTGACCGGCCTGGACGGCGGTCGGGCCGCTGAAGCCAGCAACGGCTGAACGCTTGTGTCTTCCGTCCGATGGCGATGGGTGGGTAGGCGCGGCGTCCGACAGGCACGGCACGCGGTGCGCGGTCACAATCGCGCCATGCCGCGCACGCACACAGCCCCCGCCTTTCTGACCGCCACCGCCCGCTATGGATGGCTGGCCCTCCTGGCCGTGCTGCTTGCCGGGGCCATCACGGGTTGCGCCGGTCTGCCCAAGGATGTGGACAGACCGGTTTCGAGCGCGCTGCCCTCTCCTGCGGGTACGGCACTGGGCCAGTTGGTGGACGAGCGGCGTGCCGCCTTGGGCGGCCGCCATCCTTCCGGGTTCCTGCTGCTCAGCGGCCCGCAGGCCGCCTACGGCAGCCGCCTGGCGCTGGTGGATGCCGCGCAGAAGACCCTGGATCTGCAGTACTACGCGATCCATGCCGATGCGAGCAGCGAACGGCTGTTGCTCAGCGTGGTGTCCGCGGCCCAGCGCGGCGTGCGCGTGCGCGTGCTGCTCGACGATTTTCACAGCACTGGCCGCGATGCGCAGGTGATGCGCCTGGCCTTCGTGCCGAACATCGAAATGCGCATGTTCAACCCGCTCACCGGCGCGCGGGGCTCACCCATCGGGCGCATGTTCAGCGTGATCGGCGATTTCTCGCGCGTGCAGCAGCGCATGCACAACAAGCTCTTCATTGCTGACAACGCCATGGGTGTGACCGGCGGGCGCAACCTGGGCGATGCGTATTTTGGCAATGCCGATTCGGGCAACTTCGTCGACCTGGACGTGCTGGCCGCGGGGCCCATCGTGCAGGACCTCTCGCGCAGCTTCGACAGCTACTGGAACAACGAACGTGCCTACCCGGTGCAGTCCCTCATCACCCGCGAAGAGCTGGATGCACTGCGCGAACGCATGCGCAGCACCGACGCGGCGCAGCAAGAGCGCATCAAGGGCCAGGGGGGCACGCTGGCGCCGGACAACCAGCCGGCCGCCGACGGACGCCGCGCCACCGCCACCCAGCGCGCGCGCATCTGGGACCAGCAGCCCATGGACCTCGCCCAGGCACAGTTCACCTGGGCGCCCGCGGCGGTGCTGGTGGACAAACCCGCCAAGATCCCGCCAGATGGCGCATCGACCCCCACGCTGCCAGAAAAGGCACCGGCAAAAGCCACGCCCCTATCCATCGCGACTGGGGGAGCGCCTGCGGTCACGGCACGGGCAGGCGCCTCGTCCGCAGCGCCTGCGCCGCCCTCGGCTTCGGCCACCGCACCGGCCAGCACGGCCTTCGCAGACCCCGCGCGCGATGCACCGCCGGCCGACCGCCCCCCGAGCGAGGGCGAGGGTGAACTGCGCGAGGCCCAGACCGACACCGTGGTGGACGGCCTGCTGCAGCTCATGGGGCAGACGAAGCGCGATCTGCTCATCATCTCGCCGTACTTCGTGCCAGGGCCCGACATGAAGCAGGCGTTTGCCGCAGCGCGTGCGCGCGGCGTGCGGGTGCGCGTGCTCACCAACTCGCTGGCCTCCAACGATGCGCCGATTGCCCACGCAGGCTACGCACGCCATCGCACCGAGCTGCTGGCCATGGGCGTGGAGCTGTACGAGATGCGCAGCGAGCTGCCCGGCGTGCTCAGCGGCTCTCTGGGCTCCACCGGCAGCAGCGGCGGCAAGGGCGGCAGCGCGGGCGGCTCGATGGGCAGCTCGCGCGCCATGCTGCATTCCAAGCTGCTCATCATGGACGGGCGCCTGCTGGCCATCGGCTCGATGAACCTTGACATCCGCTCGCAGCGGCAGAACACCGAGATCGCACTGCTGATCCGCAGCGGCGATCTCTCGCGCCGGGCCACCGCGCAAATCGACAGCGCGCTGCGGGACGCTGCCTGGCATGTCGAACTGAACGACGGCCGCCTGGTATGGCGCGCCCCCGAAGGCAGCGGGCTGCCCGACGCGACGTCGGAGCCGGACGCCAGTGCCCCGCTGCGCCTGATGCTGCAGTTGCTGGGGCCGCTCGCCCCCGATCACCTGCTCTGACGCACTCTGATGCACCCGCCCGCAACCTGCCGCAACCAAAGCGGCGGTGCTTGCGACTACGGCTGCTGGGCCGCCACCCAGGCCGTGATCGCGCGCTGGTCGGTCATCGTGCGCACGTGCTGGTAGGCCACCTCGGCCTCGGGAAAGCGCCGGCGCAGAAGGTTCAGCCATTGCTTGAGGCGCCCTGCCCGCTGGCGGGGCTCGAGGTCATCGCACACCAGCCGCCAGAACGCCGCGATGTGCGGCAACAGTTCCGCCCACGTGACGATGTCCGTGCCTGGCCGGCCTCCGTCGGCCGCACGAATGGCCCGGGCGAGCCCCGGGTCGGCCACGATGCCGCGGCCCAGCATGAGTGCACCGCAGCCCGACACCTCGCGGCAGCGCTGCGCGTCGGCCACCGTCCAGATCTCGCCATTGGCCACCACCGGCACGCGCACCGAGGTGCGCAGCGCGGGGATGTGCTCCCAGTAGGCGGGCGGGCGGTAGCCGTCGGCCTTGGTGCGCGCGTGCACCACGATTTCACAGGCGCCACCGGCCTCCATCGCCTGGGCGCATTCGCGCATCAGGCCGGTGTCGTTGAAGCCCAGGCGCATCTTGGCCGACACCGGCAGCTGCGCCGGCACTGCGCGGCGCACGGCAGCGACCACGGCGACGATTCTTTCCGGGTCTTGCAGCAAGGCCGCACCACCGCCATGGCGGTTGACGACCTTGGCGGGGCAGCCGAAGTTCAGGTCGATCCCCTCCGGGCCCAGCGCCGCCAGGCGGGCGGCGTTCTCGGCCATGCTGACCGGGTCGGAGCCCAGCAACTGCGCGCGCACCGGCACCCCCGCCAGCGTGCGGCTGCCGTTGCGCAGCTCGGGCACGTAGCGCAGAAACACCTTGTCTGGCAGCAGCGTGCCCGTGATGCGGATGAATTCCGAGACGCAGCGGTCCACGCCGCCCACGCGGGTCAGCACGTCACGCAGCACAAAGTCGAGAAGCCCCTCCATCGGGGCCAGCAGCAAGGTCATCGCGGTTCGGTTCAGGGGGCCTCGCCGGCCGCCGCCCGTGGCATGCACGGAATGCGAAACGGCAAGGCGTTCAGCCAGACTATGAAATAAAAAGGGCTCTACCGCTTATTAGACGGTCGCTAGCAGCTATAAAAAATATAGCAATCGCACATCCAGCAGTTTCTGCGGCCATTAAGGCAATCACGGCAGCCCGCCATTGTGCGGCACGGGGTCATCACAGCGTCATCGCCGGGTGATGCAATCGCGGCCATCACCCGTGACAAGGACGCGCCATGCTGCTGCAAAAAACCGACAAAGCCCGCCTGGAGCTGTCCCCCGGCGTGCGCACCCTGAGCCTGCGCGAACGCTCGCTGCTGCTGCTGGCCGATGGCAAGCCGCTGTCGGACCTGCAGGCCATGTACAACGGCATTGGTGCGCAGATTGTGGACAACCTGATGCGGCAGGGCTACCTCACCGGCCCGGCCGACCTGCCGCCGGCGCCAGACACCGCCGCTGGCAAAACCCCGGCCAGCCCGCCCGCAGCACCCGCCTCCCCCCCTGCAGCCCAGCGCCAGGAGCCCGCGGAAGCCCTGCGTTCGCTGGCGGGCGCGCGGATGTATTTGTTCGACACCTGCGAGCGCCTGTTCGCCCGCCGCGACCCGGTGATGGCGCAGCAGTTTCGCGAAGCCCTGCGCGCAGCCAAGGACCAGGACAGCATGCTCGATGTGGGCGAGGCCATGTTCGATGAAGTGGCCTTGGCCGCAGGCGCGGAGCGCGCCGCCAGCCTGCGCGAGCGGTTCGAGCAATTGCTGCCCGCGGCCGCCACGGTGGCTCTCAAGCCTTTCGACAACACCCAGCCCGCGGTACTGACCTGAGCAGCCCCCCCACGACCAACGAAAGTCGATGATGGGGCCAGCCCGCAAGCCCTGCGCTTCAGGCCATCAGCGCATCGACCGGCAGATGGCCGCAGGTCGATCCGTCAGGCAGCAGAAGATGAAGCAGAAGTGGAAGCGGACGCAGCAGCGCCCAGCCGCCACAACGACGTGACCTCGGCCGCACGCGCCGCATGCAGTGCATCGCCTGCATCCGCCGCCTTGGCATGGCGCGGCTTCACATCGTGCCGCCCGCGCACCACCAGGCCCGCCTCGGCGATCCAGCCCAGCAGTTGGTCGCGCGGGCGCAGGCCCAGGTGTTCGGCCAGGTCCGACAGGATCAGCCAGCCTTCGCCGCCGGGCTCCAGGTGGTCGGCCAGCCCGGCCAGAAAGCCCCGCAACATGCGGCTGCCTTCGTCGTACACCGCATGCTCGATGGGCGAATTGGCGCGGGCAGGCAGCCAGGGCGGGTTGCACACCACCAGCGGCGCGCGGCCGGGTGGGAACAGGTCCGCCTGCAACAGCTCCACGCGGGGCAGCACGCCCAGGCGCTGCAGGTTGTCGCGAGCGCAAGCCAGCGCACGCGGGTCCTGGTCGGTCGCCACCATGCGCTGCACGCCACGGCGGGCCAGCACCGCCGACAGCACGCCGGTCCCGACACCGATGTCGAAAGCCAGCTCTTTGGACGGCAGGGGTGTGTTGGCGATCAGGTCCACATACTCGCCCCGCACGGGCGAGAACACACCGTAGTGCGGGTGGATGCGGTTGAGCGGCGCCGCACCCAGTGCAGGCACCTCCACGCCCTTCTTGCGCCATTCATGCGCGCCCAGCAGGCCCAGCAGCTCGCGCAGCGTGGCCACCGACCGCTCGCCCGTGGCAGGGCCCCAGGCCTCCGTGCAGGCCTGTCGCCAGTCGGGCGCGCGGCGCAGCGCGATGCTGTAGTCACCCTCGAGCGGGATCAGGATGGCCGCGAGCACGCGGGCACGCTGGGCCTGCGCCTGGCGGTGCAGGTGGAAGGCCTCTGCGGGTGTCGCCACCGCCAGCTTCTGCGCCGAACGTGCGGCCGCCTTGCGCGGCTTGCGGTCGGCCCGGCGCATCAGTGCCTGCAGCAGATGGCGCGCGTTCTGAAAGTCGCCCTCCCACAGCAGGCCCGTGCCCTCGGCAGCCATGCGAAAGGCGGTGTCCGCGGCCAGGGTGTCATCGGCGGTGACGACACGGCGCGGCACGGGAGCGCCGCTTTCGGAGCGCCACTGGGCTTGCCGGGGCTCGCCTTGATGGGTCCACGCGATCAGGGGAAGAGAAGTCGACATGGAATCCTTCACGGCGCTGCGTGTACCACTGACAGGTTGCACCAGCACGGCGTGGGCCATGGGTGCCGGGCCAGAACCGCTGGCTGGCGACAGCGTTCCCGTGCCCGCACCGCGCTGCACAGCGCAAGCGGAGGGAACGCGCCCAGCGGCTCGGGGAGGGGTTTCAAATCATCAGGCGTTGATCGGGCGCTTCAGGCGCACTTCTTCGATCTTGACGCCGCCGATCACGGCGGTCTTGGCGGTGGACAGCTCACGCTTGAAGCCGGCCATCTCGTGAAAACGCAGGGCACGCTCATTGCGCAGCGGCACCCACGAGGTCACGTTGGTGCAGCCTTCTTCCTGAAGGCCGTCACGGGCGGCGTCCCACAGGGCCAGGCCCACGCCCTGGTTCCAGTGCGTGGGGGCGGCGTAGATGGCCCAGATCTCACCAGTGGTGGGGCGGGACTTTTCATCGCGGGAACGGTCGTAGCCCACGAAACCGACGATCTTTTCGCCGTCGATGGCGACCTGGACCTGCGGTTCGCAATATTCAATGGCCTCGCGCCAGTAGGCCTGGCGCTTTTCGACCGACGACATGGACTTCAACTGCTCGTCTGGCACCAACCCTTTGTAGGCCTCTTGGGCAGAGACGGTATGGATCTGGGCGATGGCTTTTGCATCGCGAAGCGTAGCGGGACGAACCTGGATACTGGACATGGAAAAACCGAACGAAAACGGGGGATGAAAATACGAAAGGACCGGCATTGTCGCCGCAAACGGTTTTTCACCCCGTAGAGGGCCCTGCTTTGCCCTCGTCAAACGTTCAGATTCGCCCCCAGGGGGCCTACTTTGTGGCAGGCAGCGCAGGCCCTCCGTGGGGCTGCGGGCGTGTGCGAAGCCGCGTCTCAGGCCATCGCCATCGAGCCCGTGAGCGCCGAGGATGACGACGCCGCAGCGGCTGCGGCAGCCCGCTGCACCAGCGCGCGCTTGTTGCGCGGGCGGGGCACGTGGACAGCGGGCGGTGTGCCGTTGATGGCCGCCAGACCCAGCACCAGGGTCACGGTGCGCGAGCCGTCTTCACGGTCGTCGCTGGCGTACGCGCGGTAGCTGCCGTTGCCCTGCCCGTGGCTGCGCTGCACGGTGTGGAAGGCCACCCGCACACCACTGACCCGGTGGCCACCAAAAGGCAGCACGCGCAGCCGCGCATCACGGTCCAGCGCCAGGCCCAGGTTGCCGGGGCGGTTGACGAGATCGGTGCGCACCGGGCGCCAGGTCTGCCCATCGTCGATGGAAAACTGCCAGGTGCCCGCCTGGGCGTCGAGGTGCTCGATCACCACACCTGCCGACGCGAGCATGCCCGGGCAGTTTTCTTCGACGATGAGGTCCACCGAATTACCGCCCAGGCCGTTGGCGCAGGACGCGGCGCCGGGTGCGGGACGCCGATCGGTGCGGGGCTGGCGGCTGGCAGCGGTGGCAGAACCTTGGATGGATGCATTCACAGACATTGGAGTCCCTCTCAAGTGCAGGATGTGAAAAAACAAAGGTGCGCATTGGTTTTCACCCCATCGATGCCTTCCAACAAGATGCTTTTCAATGCTTGACGGAAAGTCTAAAAATTGACCTATCCGGCGTCCATCGCACAAATGGACTAGTCAACAACAGCTTTTTGTGCGTAATACTTGCCGGATGACTGCCCGTCTCTTGCTCGTGGACGACCACAACCTCTTTCGCACCGGGTTGCGCCTGATCGTCCAGGACCATGCCGGCGTGGGAGAGATCGCCGAGGCGGGCTCGATCGCCGAAGCCTGCGCCCTGCAGGCCGTGGACACCGACCTGGTGCTGCTGGACATCCAGCTGCCCGGCATGAATGGCCTCGATGGCCTGCGCCCGCTGCGCCAGGCCTGCCCCCGCGCGCGCATCGTGCTGGTGTCGGCCAGCGTGGCGCCCGACGCGATCCACGAGGCACGCGCGCGGGGTGCGGACGGTTTTCTCTTCAAGTCGGCCAGTGCGCAGGACATCCTCGACGCCATCACCTGTGCGCTGGCAGGCCAGCCCTGCTTTCCGATCCACAACAGGCACGGCGCTGCGGCACGCGCGCCGGACGCGCCGGCGCTCACTGCGCGGCAACTGGAGGTGCTGGCCCTGCTGTGCACCGGCAAGCCCAACAAGGTCATCGCCCGCGACCTGGGCCTGAGCGAGAACACCGTGCGCGTGCACGTGGCCGCCATCTTTGCGCAACTGGGCGTCAACAGCCGCAGCGCCGCGCTGCTGGCCGCGCAGCGCATGGGGCTGTCCACCCCGCAGCTCCATGACACCCTCTGACGCCGTGCCGGGCCAGCAGGCCGCCACGCCAGCCCCACGCTGGAGCGACTGGGCGGCGCGGGCCGGCTGGCCGGTGTGGGAGCGCGACGAGGTGCTGCGCGAGCAGGCCGCCCTGCTGCGGCAGAACTTCCCGATGACGCTGCTGGCATCGCTGGCCACGGCGCTCGGTACGCTGTGGGTCATGGCCCCCGTGGCCGACACGCAGGCCACCACCATCTGGCTCGTTTTGCACGCCATGGTGGTGCTCGGGGTGTACATCACGCTGCGCAGCATCGCCCCCTTCACCGACCCTGCGCCCCAGGCGGCGCGCAAGCTGATTGCCTGCATGGCAGCGATGGGGCTCAGTTGGGGCAGCCTGGGCTATGTGGTGCTGTACTGGGGCACGCAGGAGAGCGTGATCTATGCCATCGGCATCATCAGCACCGTGTCGTCGGGTGCGCTCGGACTGGGCGCACCGCTGTACCGGGCCTATGTGACCTACCTCACCTGCGCCATGGGCGGCGTGATGATCGCGGTGGCGGCGGAAGGCGGCACGGTGATGTGGCCCGCGCTCTTCCTGACCAGCGTCTACTTCGCATTGACCTGCATGCAGGCGCGCACGGCCGACCGCGCCACGCGGCGCAGCATCGCGCTCAAGCTCGAGAACGACCGGCTGGTGACCGAGCTGCGCGCCGAGTCCCAGCGCGCGCTGGCAGCGCAAGAGGCCGCCGAGCGCGCCGACCGCGACAAGTCCCGCTTTCTGGCGGCTGCCAGCCACGACCTGCGCCAGCCGCTGCACGCCATGGGGCTGTTCCTTGAATCGCTGCAGCGCAGCCCGCTGAGCGACCACCAACGGACCGTGCTGGGCCATGCGCACGCAGCATCGGGCGCCGCGGCCGAGATGCTTACCACGCTGCTCGATTACTCGCGCCTGGAGGCCGGGGTGGTCAAGGTGCACCCTGCGCCGTTTGCGGTGCAGCCGCTGCTGAGCGCGCTGGAGCAGGAGTTCGGCGTACAGGCCGACACGGCCGGGCTGGTGTACCGCACCCGCGAGACATCGGCCGCCGCGCATGCAGACCGGGCCCTGGTGGGTCTGGTCATGCACAACTTCATCTCCAACGCCCTGCGCTACACCGCGCGCGGCGGCGTGCTGATTGCGTGCCGCACGCGGGGCAAGCGCCTGGCGCTCGAGGTGTGGGACACCGGCGCCGGCATACCGCAGCACCAATGGGAAGACATCTTTCGGGAATTCCACCAGCTGGGCAATCCCGAGCGCGACCGGCGCAAGGGCCTGGGCCTGGGCCTCGCCATCGTGCAGCGGCTCGCGCGCGAGATGGGCACTTCGGTGGAGGTCCTGTCACACCCCGGCCGCGGCTCCGTGTTCCGTCTGTGGCTCGACCGCTGGCAGGGCGCGCTGGAGGACGACAGCGCCGCCACATCCCCGTCTGCGGATGCGCGCAGCCTGAGCGGCCTCAAGGTACTGGCCATCGACGACGACGAGGCCGTGCGCACCGGCATGCAGTCGCTGCTGCAAAGCTGGGGGTGCCTGTGCATCACGGCCGAGTCGAGCAAGGATGCGCTGGAGTGCCTGGAAGACCCAGCGCTCGACATCGTGCCCGACCTCATCATCACGGACTTCCGCCTGCGCCACGAGGAGACCGGCAAGCAGGTGCTGCAGGCCCTGCGCGCCTACCTGGGCACGCCCGTGCCGGCGATCATCCTCACGGGCGACACATCGCCCCAGCGCCTGCGGGACGCGCAATCCACCTCGGCCCTGCTGCTGCACAAGCCCGTATCCACCACCCAGTTGCGCGACGCCATGGTGCAGCTCATCACGCAGCCGCACCTGCACACGCCAGCCGCCGCTGCGGCAGACTCCGATGACGACGGCGAAGGCGGCGATGACGTCGCGCGCGCGGCCACCAGCGCTACAGCCAGCGCCGAAGCAGCCCCATGACCTGGTCGAACTTCGCGCCGTAGGGCGGGTAGAACATCGACCCCATCGACCAGCGCGACTGCACCAGCACCGACTTCTGGTGGCAAAAACGCAAGAAGCCCTGCTCGCCATGGTAGGCACCCCAGCCGCTGTCGCCCACGCCGCCAAACGGCAGGTTGTCGTGGGCGATGTGCATCAGCGTGTCGTTCACCGTCACGCCACCGCTCACCGTGCGGCGCAGCACGTCGTCGCGCACGGCTTCGTTCTGGCCGAACCAGTACAGCGCCAGCGGGCGCGGGCCGGCGTTGATGTGCGCGATGGCGTCGTCCAGCCGCTCATACGACACCACGGGCAGGATGGGCCCGAAGATCTCTTCCTGCATGAGCTGCATGGCCGACGTGGCGCCGAACACCAGCGTGGGCAGCATCTGGCGGCTCGCGCCGTCGCCCAGCGTGCCCACGGTGGGCACCGCGGGCTTGCCGGCGGCGGGGTCGATGGTCTGCACCTCGGCGCCCTGCGTCTGGGCCTGCTGCAGCATCGTGCGCAGCCGGGCATGGTGGCGCGGCGTGATGATGGAGGCGTAGTCGCCGTTGCCCTCGATGGTGGGGAACAGCCGCGCCACGGCCGTGCGGTAGGCCTGGGCGAACTCGCCCTCGCGCCCGCGCGGCAGCAGCACGTAGTCGGGCGCGATGCAGGTCTGCCCGGCGTTGAGCAGCTTGCCGTGCGCGATCTTGAGCGCCGCGTCCTGCATGTCGCAGTGCCCGTCGATGATGCAGGGCGACTTGCCGCCCAGCTCCAGCGTGGTGGGCGTGAGGTGCTGGGCCGCGGCCTGCGCCACCTTGCGGCCCACGGCGGTGGAGCCGGTGAACACCAGGTGGTCGAACGGCAGCGACGCGAACAGCGCCGACAAATTGGCATCGCCCTGCACCACGCAGAACTCGTCCGGCGTGAAGAACTGCGCCACCAACGCGGCCAGCTGGGCGGATGTGTGCGGCGTGAGCTCGCTGGGCTTGAGCATCACGCGGTTGCCCGCCGCCAGCGCGGTGATGGCCGGCGCCAGCGCCAGTTGCACGGGGTAGTTCCACGGAGCAATCACACCCACCACGCCCAGCGGCTGGCGCTGGATGTGGGCACTGGCGGGCTGCAGGAAGATGGGCGTGCGCACCTTGCGCGGCTTCATCCACTTGGCCAGATGGCTCAGCGTGTGCGACAGCAGGGTGCGCAGCACGAAGAAATCCGCCACCTCGGTCAGGCGCGGCGACCGCATGCCGAAGTCGGCCTGCACTGCCGCTGCCAGCACCGGCCCGTTCTCGTCCAGCATCTTGGACAGGCGCAGCAGGCGCTCGCGGCGTACCAGCAGGGGCACATCGACGTGCTCGCGGCTCGCCTGGCGTTGAAGATCGAAGTGGGCGTGGATATCGGCTGGTGTCATGGCTGAATGATAAGGAGGTGCCACCGGCCCACCGGGCCCTGCGCTGACGAGCACGCATGCATGCAGGGCCGGCGCCTGCGCGGTGCGGGCGGAAGCATGTCGCAGTATCGGGCCGCAGGGCCCGCGTGCGGTGTCAAAAAGCTCTGTCTAGAGAGCTGCGTCGATGCGGACAGGTGAGGACGGAGGGGGAAGGATGCAGGTCCATCCTGCGCCGCGGTCGCCACGACCGCTGCCAGCCCAAGTTGCCAGCGCGCCAGTGCCCCAAAGCACCGATCAGCGCAGCTCCCGCGCCTCCACATCGGTCACCTGGGCCGCACCGGGCAGGATGCCGCCCCGACGCGATGCTGCGGGGTCGTCCACGCCATCGCCGTGCTCCGACGCATGCTGCGGGCCGGCCGGCGCCGCCGACGACCAGCGCTGGGTGGAGCGGAACGCGGTGCTGAAGCCGGTGCGCGGGTCCATGCGCATGACCCAAGGGGTGACGGGCCTGCCGGTGAGCCGGGCCCAGCCTGCGCGCAATGCCCAGACCAGCGCCAGCACCATGACACCCGCGAGCAGGCTCAAGAACAGCACCAGGCCCAGCGCCACCACCACCAGGCGCACCACAAAACGCAGAACCCTTGCAACAAATTCGTTCAAACGACACCTCTCCTTCACAACTGCGCCAACGCCGCCCGGGCCTCGTGAGAGCCCCGGGCGGCGTGCGCGTTCAACACATCAGCGTGTCAGCCCTGCGCTGCGGCGCCGAACTGAAAGACACCGGGCTCCAGCACCGGGTTCACCGTGACCGGGATCACGCTCTTGGGCGGGAAGCGACCTTCCAGCAGCAGCTTGGACAGCGGGTTCTCCAACCGCTGCTGGATCGCCCGCTTGAGCGGCCGCGCGCCGAACACGGGGTCGAACCCCACCTTGGCCAATTCTGCCAACGCTGCGTCCGACACCTGCAAGTCCAAATCCATCTTGGCCAGCCGGGATTGCAGCTGCTGCAGCTGGATCTTGGCGATGGCGGCGATGTGCTGCGCGTCCAGGCCATGGAACACCACGGTCTCGTCGATGCGGTTCAGGAACTCGGGGCGGAAGTGGTTCTTGAGCTCGCCCCACACCGCTTCCTTGATGTCCTCTGCGTCCTGCCCCACCATGGCCTGGATCAGGTGCGAGCCGATGTTGCTCGTCATCACGATCACCGTGTTCTTGAAGTCCACGGTACGGCCCTGCCCATCCGTCAGGCGGCCGTCGTCCAGCACCTGCAGCAGCACGTTGAACACATCGGGGTGGGCCTTTTCCACCTCGTCGAGCAGCAGCACGCTGTAGGGCTTGCGGCGCACGGCTTCGGTCAGGTAGCCGCCCTCCTCGTAGCCCACGTAGCCGGGCGGCGCGCCGATCAGGCGGGCCACCGAATGCTTCTCCATGAACTCGCTCATGTCGATGCGAATCAGGTGGTCTTCGCTGTCGAACAAGAAGCCCGCCAGCGCCTTGCACAGCTCGGTCTTGCCCACGCCTGTGGGGCCCAGGAACAGGAACGAGCCCGTGGGCCGGTTCGGGTCCGACAAGCCCGAGCGCGAGCGGCGGATGGCATTGGCCACGGCGGCAATCGCCTCTTCCTGGCCGACCACGCGCTCGTGCAGCTTGTCTTCCATCTGCAGGAGCTTGTCCTTTTCGCCCTGCAGCATCTTGGACACGGGAATGCCCGTGGCGCGGCTCACCACTTCGGCGATCTCTTCGGCGCCCACCTGCGTGCGCAGCAGGCGGCGCGGGGCAGGAGCACCGTCCTTGCCGTCCTCTTGCGCCTGCGCTTCTTTCAGCTGGCGCTCCAGGTCCGGCAGCTTGCCGTACTGCAGCTCGGCCACCTTGTTGAAGTCGCCCTTGCGGGTGAATTCCTCGATCTGGAACTTGAGCTTGTCGATGGCTTCGCGCACGTGCGCGCTGCCCTGGGCCTGGGCCTTTTCGGCCTGCCAGATCTCGTCGTAGTCGGCGATCTCCTTTTGCAGCTTGGCGATCTCTTCCTCGATCAGCCCAAAGCGCTTGAGCGACGACTCGTCCTTCTCGCGGCGCACGGCCTCGCGCTCGATCTGCAGCTGGATCAGGCGGCGGTCCAGGCGGTCCATGACCTCGGGCTTGGAGTCCATCTCGATCTTGATCTTGGAGGCAGCCTCGTCGATCAGGTCGATGGCCTTGTCGGGCAAAAAGCGGTCGGTGATGTAGCGGTGGCTCAGCTCGGCCGCGGCCACGATGGCCGGGTCGGTAATGTCCACGCCATGGTGCACCTCGTACTTTTCCTGCAGGCCGCGCAGGATGGCGATGGTGGCCTCCACCGTCGGCTCGCCGACCAGGATCTTCTGGAAGCGGCGTTCGAGCGCAGCGTCCTTCTCGATGTACTTGCGGTACTCGTCGAGCGTGGTCGCGCCCACGCAGTGCAGCTCGCCGCGCGCCAGCGCCGGCTTGAGCATGTTGCCCGCGTCCATCGCACCCTCGCCCTTGCCGGCACCCACCATGGTGTGCAGCTCGTCGATGAAGACGATGGTCTGGCCCTCGTCCTTGGCCAGCTCGTTGAGCACGGCCTTGAGGCGCTCTTCGAACTCGCCACGGTACTTGGCACCGGCCAGCAGGGCGGCCATGTCGAGCGACAACACGCGCTTGCCCTTGAGCGATTCGGGCACCTCGCCGGCCACGATGCGCTGGGCCAGGCCTTCGACGATGGCGGTCTTGCCCACGCCGGGCTCGCCGATGAGCACGGGGTTGTTCTTGGTGCGGCGCTGCAGCACCTGGATGGCGCGGCGGATCTCGTCGTCACGGCCGATCACGGGGTCCAGCTTGCCGATGCGGGCGCGCTCGGTCAGGTCCATGCAGTACTTGGCCAGGGCGCCGCGCTGGCCCTCGGCCTCGGCGCTGTCCATCTTCTGGCCGCCGCGCACCGCGTCGATGGCGGTCTCCAGGCTCTTGCGGGTCAGGCCGTTTTCCTTGGCGATGCGCGCCGCCTCGCCCTTGCTGTCGATCACGGCCAGCAGGAACAGCTCGCTCGCGATGAACTGGTCGCCGCGCTTGATGGCTTCCTTCTCGGTGGCCTGCAGCACGCGGCCGAGCTCCGGGCCGCCCTGCACCTGGTCGTTGCCCTGCACCTGGGGCAGGCGCTGCACAGCGGACTCTGCCGCGGCCAGCAAACCTTGCACATTGACGCCGGCGCGCTGCAGCAGCGCCCGCGGGCCGTCGTCCTGGCGCAGCATGGCCACGATGACGTGGACGGGCTCGATGTAGGCGTGGTCACTGCCCAGGGCCAGGGTCTGGGCGTCGCTCAGGGCTTCTTGAAACTTGGTGGTGAATTTGTCGAGACGCATGGGTGAATGTCCTCCGAATTGCAGACCAATTGGGGCGGGAAATGCCCGATTTCAAGACAGTCACCTCGCCCGGGGATGACGTGGATCAGCAAACTCTCCTGAGTGCACCGCATCTCTTTGCTATATTTTTAATAGCTTCCAGCGCTTATCCCAAGCGCGGCAGAGGCATTTTGGACCTGAAATACCCTGCTTGCACCCACACGCCACGTGCACTGCGGCCGGAAGGCGGCCTGGGGCAGCGCCGGGCAGCCCTATGCGTTCTGCGCCGTGATGCCCCAGCGTGCCAGCGCCGCGTCGTCGCTCACCCGCGCATCCACCCAGCGGGCGCCCTGCGGGGTTTCTTCCTTCTTCCAGAACGGCGCCTGGGTCTTGAGGTAGTCCATCAGGAATTCGCAGGCCTGAAAGCTCTGGCCGCGGTGCGCGCTGGTCACGGCCACCAGCACGATCTGGTCGAGCGGCTGCAGCAGCCCCACGCGGTGGATGATGCGCGCGCCGAAGATGTCGAAGCGGCGCAGGGCCTCGTCCACCATCGCCTCGATGGATTTTTCGGTCATGCCCGGGTAGTGCTCCAGCTCCATGGACGACACGGCATCGCCTTCATTGCGATCCCGCACCGTCCCAATGAAACTGCAGACGGCCCCCACGCCCTTGTTGTGGCTGCGCAGCGCAGCGATTTCGGTGGACAGGTCGAAGTCCTGCGTCTGGATGGACACGCGGGGCGACGCCATGGTGACGGCACCCGGGGGCAAGTCGCGCGGCGTGGTCATGGCGAGCGGTGCAGCCGGGGCGCGGCCAGCAGGGCGAGCTCTTCTTCGACCACTTTGTTCAACTGCGCGAGCGCCGGCTTTGGCGGCAGCTGGGCCAGCAGCGCCTGCAGGCGCGTCACGTCGCCCACGGTCGGGGCCACCTTGATCTGGGCGATGGCGGCGTCGATGTTGCCGCCCTGCACCAGCGCCAGGACTTTGCCGGGCCATTCACTTTTGGGTTTTGCCATGGAGGATGTGTGATTGTCTGTACGATGGGCCCGCACTTTACCCCCAGTGCCCGCTCGCAGGGCGCTTCCCCACCTCCATGGCCACGCAAACCATCACCACCGACCTCTACAAGCTCTACCCTTCGCCGCGCAATGCGCACAAGGACGTGTTCGAACACCAGGTCTTCGTGCCCTACCCTTACGCCATCATCGACCTCGATGTGATGGACCTGGCGGGCAAGACCACGCTGTTCGCGGCGTGCCGGCTGTCGGACATGAAGATGGGCCAGGTGGTGAGCTTCGAGCTGCCTGCCGACCAGGCCCGGTTCGAGCGCCTGTTCACGCCCGATTGAGCGAGACGCCCATGGATGACGACAACCAGATCCACGTCCCGCCCTCCTTCATGGCCGTGTACAGCGACACCCGCAACCGGCTGACGGAGAAGCCCGCCGTGGTGCGCACCCGCTACGAACTGTGCGAGGACCTGGCGGGCCACCTGGTGGAGCACGCGCAGACGCTGTACCACGTGCAGGCGCCGTCGGAGGCCGAGATCTTGCGGCGCATCCACGCCGGGCTGTGCAGCGCCGAATCCGGCGTGTCGGTGGCCGAGGCGACGTGGATCGTCACGCGCCTGGCCGAGATGCTGAACTGGCCCTGCCCGGAGCTCCTGCCACCGCTGGCTGCCGAGGATCCATCGACCCCAGCCGAGGCACCCGCAGCAGGCCGGGCGCCCTGAGGCCTGCTGCGCTACAGCAAGCCGCGACGAACACCCCAAGGCGCCGCGCTGGCCTTCATCAGCCCGCTGCCTGCCGTAGCGCCCATCAGACAGCTTTTGGCAGGCGCGTCGCTATACTGCGCCCCATGCCCACGCACCGCATTTCTGCCCTGATCACCGCTCCCGCGGTGGCCTTGCAGTGCGTGGTCAAAGCCAAAAAACCAGAGCTCATCTGACCGGAGCTGTGGTTCCGTCCGGATGAGCGACGGACCCACCTGGTAGAGAAATCCTGCTTTCTTTTTCTTCCCTCCCCGGCATTCCGCGCGTTCTTTTTCGGACGGTTCTTCCCTTGGTCGAACCTTCAAAGGACCCTGCGCATGCCCACACTGACGACACCTTTTTCCGCTGCCCTCCCCACTACACCCGAGGTCACACTCCCTGCGCCCACCCGCACCGTCTTCAGCGGGCTGTGGATCGCCCTGGTCACGCCGTTCAAGGACGGTGCCGTGGACCATTCGGCCCTGGCCGCCCTCACCACCCGACTATGTGCCGACGGTGTTGCGGGCTTCGTGGCCTGCGGCTCGACCGGCGAGGCGGCGGCCCTCGACAAGGCCGAGCAATTGCAGGTGCTGGAGACCGTGCTGGGCGCCGCCCAGGGGTTGCCCGTGGTGATGGGCCTGTCGGGCTACCACCAGGGCCAGATGCTGGAGCAGGTGCGTGCGCTGGCGCACTACCCGGTGGCGGGCCTGCTGGTGTCCGCCCCCCACTACATCCGCCCCTCGCAGGAAGGCCTGCTGCACTGGTTCCGCACGCTGGCCGACGCCAGCGCGGTGCCCGTGCTGATCTATGACATTCCCTACCGCACGGGTGCCACGATCAGCACCGAGACGCTGCTGGCGCTGGCGGCGCATCCGCGCATCCAGGGCATCAAGGACTGCGGTGGCAGCCCCGCCAAGACGCAGGCCCTGATCGCCGATGGCCGGCTGCAGGTGCTGACGGGCGAAGACGCGCAGATCTTCCATACGCTGGCCCTGGGCGGCGCCGGCGCCATCTCGGCCAGCGCGCACTGGCAGACACCCCAGTTTGTGGAGTTGACGGCTTTGCTGCGCTCAGGCGACCTGCCCGCAGCCCGCCCGGTGTGGCAAGCCTTGCAACCCTGGGTGGAGGCATGTTTTGCCGAGCCCAACCCGGCCCCGCTCAAGGCGATGCTGGCGCATGCGGGGTGGATGCGCAGCGAACTGCGCGCGCCGATGATGCCGGCCTCGAAGGCGCTGCAAGATCGTTTGCAGGCGCTTTGAGGTGACTGGCCGCGCGCGAGAAAAAGCGCCCGGCTAACCGCCCGTCACCGGCGGAAAGAACGCCACCTCGGCCCCATCGGCCAGGATGGCGGATTCATCGCTCAAGGTCTGATCGAGCGCCATGCGCACGGCCCGGCCGCGCGCCAGGCTGCTGGCGTGGGCCCCGCCGCGTGCAATCAGTTCGTCGCGCAGGGCACCCAGCGTGGCGGCAGAGGTCTCGACCGCCTCGCTGCCGTGCCCAATGGCCTCGCGGATGGAGGCGAAGTAACGCACAGAGATCTTCTTCATCCCAGAAGCTCCGAGAAAGCGATGAACCGCACCGTATCGCCAGCGGCAATCGTCTGGCCCGCCGGGTTGTCCACCACGCCATGGCCCCAAGCGGCCGAGGTGAGCACGCCCGAGCTCTGGTTGGCGAACAGGTCGAGCCCGCCGGCTGCGTTGTGCCGCACGCGCAGGAATTCGCGGCGTTTGTCGGCTTTGGGCCAGTTGAAATCGGCGCGGGCAGCGATGGACCTGGGGGCAACGTCCTGCACGCCCTGCAGGCGCAGCACGAACGGCCGCACCAGCAGTGCAAAGGTCAGAAAGCTCGACACGGGGTTGCCGGGCAGGCCCATGAAGTGCGCAGCGCCCTCTGCACGCGGGATCTGGCCGTAGGCGAACGGCTTGCCGGGCTTCATGGCGATCTGCCACAGATCGAGCCGGCCCAGCGACTCGACAGCGGGCTTGATGTGGTCTTCTTCGCCCACCGAGACGCCGCCGCTGGTGAGGATGAGGTCGTGGTCCGCGCTGGCGCTGCGCAGCGCCTGTACCGTCGCGTCGCGCCGGTCCGGGACGATGCCCAGGTCGGTCACCTCGCAGCCCAGGCGCTGCAGCATGGCGCGCAAAAAGAACCGGTTGCTGTTGTAGATGGCGCCGGGGCGCATCTGCTCGGGCGGCACCTCGCCGGGCATCACCAGTTCGTCGCCGGTGGAAAACAGCGCCACGCGCGGCCGGCGTGCGACCTGCAGCGCGTGCAGGCCGATGCTCGCCGCCAGGCCCAGTTCGGCGGGCGACAGGCGCGTACCCCGCGCCAGCACCACGGCACCGCGGGTGATGTCTTCGCCGGCGCGCCGGATCCACTGGCCGGGCTGGGGCACGGCGTTGATGCGCACGCTGCCCTGGTCCGGCAGGGCTTCGCAGTCTTCCTGCATCAGGATGGCGTCGGCGCCCTCGGGCACCGGCGCGCCGGTGAAGATGCGCGCTGCCGTGCCGCTTTGCAGCGGCTCGCCCGCGCTGCCCGCGGCAATGCGCTGCGAGACCGGCAGCACCGTGCCCGCCGCGGGCACGTCGGCCCGGCGCACCGCGTAGCCGTCCATGGAGCTGTTGTCCTGCGGGGGCACGTGCAGCGCCGAGACGCAGTCCTGCGCCAGCACGCGACCGTCGGCGTCGAAGGTGGAGACCGCCTGCGTGGCTGTCGGCGGCACGGCGTGCGCCAGCAGCTCGGCCAGCGCGTCGTCCAGGGATTTGAGGGGGCGGTTCATGGTGGTGGTGGTTCCCGTCGCTTGAATGGGACTACATCCCCGCCCCGTAGAGCTCTTCGTTGTACTCGAACCGCTGTTCGTTCTGCACCAGCCAGTCCACCACCGCGGACGGGGCGTTGAGGTCGAGCAGGGGCAACTGCGTGGGCACCGTGAGCGCACCGGGCGCGTCGGTGGCGACAGCCACCACGAAGTCGTCCTCGGGGTAGCGCACGGGCTTGGCCGCCTGGCCGGCTTCGGGCGCGCGCCAGACTTCGATCTTGAGCAGGTCGCTGTCCTTGAAGCCTTCCACCAGCACCCAGTCCACGCCCGCGTACAGCTCGGCGATCAGGTGGTGCACGGAGAGCGTGGCGGGGCGCTCGAACTCGCGCACCAGCATCAGGCGCTTGTCGGACGCCGCCACCACTTCGAACGCACCGGCCTCGCGGTGGCGGTAGGTGTCCTTGCCGGGGTGGTCCACGTCGAAGCTGTGGTGCGCGTGCTTGACCACCGACACCCGCAGCCCGCGCAAGCGCAGCTCAGGGATGAGTTGCTCGACCAGCGTGGTCTTGCCACTGCCGGAGAAGCCTGCAAAACCGATCACCTTCATCCATCGCTCCTTGCGGTCGCTACGTTTTTAATAGCTGCTTGCGCATGCCTATCAAGCGGTAGCGTCCATTTTTATGCTCAATAACGCTCTGCAGCGCTGCTCTCGGGGCCGTCAAGCCGCGCGGTGGCGGCCAGGCAGCGGTGCCGCGAGGGCCGCGACGGCTGCTTGGCGGCGCCAGCGCGGCGCCGGGGCCCTGCCGATCCGCTGATTCCGCCTGCGGTGCCACGGCCAAGGCACGCCAGCACCGGGACCCTGCCCCGCTGCGCTGGACTGCTCACTCAGGCGTTATCGCACACCCGCTGGATGTACGCCTTGACCTGGTCCACATCGGCGGGCATCACCTGCACGCGCTTGGGCAGGTCTTCGATGCCCGCGAACTTCTCGGGCCGCTCGGGCGCGTGTCCCAGGGCTTCTTCGATGGTCTCGGCGAACTTGATGGGCAGCGCGGTCTCCAGCACGATCATCGGCACCGATGCGTCGCCACGGTGCTCACGCGCCACCTTCACGCCGTCGGCGGTGTGGGTGTCGATGGTCACGCCATGGCGCTGGTGGGTGTCGCGGATGGTGGCCAGGCGGTCGGCGTGGGTGCTCTTGCCGCTTTCAAAGCCGTACTTGCCCGCCGCGTCGGCGAACAGCGGATCGGCGCTCAGATCGAACCGGCCATAGGTCTGCAGCGCGGCGCTGAACAGGGCCTTGGTGCGCTGGCCGTTGCGGCCCAGCAGGTCGAAGATGAACCGCTCGAAGTTGCTGGCCTTGCTGATGTCCATCGACGGGCTCGACGTCTCGTGCGTGTCGGCTGCGGCGCGCACGCGGTACGAGCCCGTGCGAAAGAACTCGTCGAGCACATCGTTCTCGTTGGTGGCGACCACCAGCTTGGCGATCGGCAGACCCATCTGGCGCGCCACGTGGCCCGCGCAGACGTTGCCGAAGTTGCCCGACGGCACGGTGAAGCTGACCTTCTGGTCGTTGGTCTCGGTGGCCTGGATGTAGCCCGCGAAGTAGTACACCACCTGCGCCAAGAGGCGCGCCCAGTTGATGGAGTTGACGGTGCCGATCTTGTACTTGCGCTTGAAGTCGAGGTCGTTGCTCACGGCCTTGACGATGTCCTGGCAGTCGTCGAACACGCCTTCGATGGCGATGTTGTGGATGTTCTCGTCCTGCAGGCTGAACATCTGTGCCTGCTGGAAGGCGCTCATGCGGCCATGGGGCGAGGTCATGAAGACGCGCACGCCCTCTTTGCCGCGCATGGCGTATTCGGCCGCGCTGCCGGTGTCGCCGCTGGTGGCGCCCAGAATGTTCAGCTCTTCGCCGCGGCGCTTGAGTTCATACTCGAACAGGTTGCCCAGCAGTTGCATGGCCATGTCCTTGAAGGCCAGCGTGGGGCCGTTGGACAGGGCCTCGAGCCACAGGCCGTCTTCCAGGTGGCGCAGGGGCACGATCTCGCCCGTGCCGAACACTTCGGCCGTGTACGTCTTGGCGCAGATGGCCTTCAGGTCGGCGGCAGGGATGTCGTCGATGTACAGCGACAGGATCTGGAACGCCAGTTCGGCGTAGCCCTGCTCGTGGTACGCCTTGCGCAGCTTGGTCAGCGTGGCACCGCTGATCTTGGGGTACTGCTCGGGCAGGTACAGGCCGCCGTCGGGCGCCAGGCCTTCGAGCAGGATGTCGCAGAAATGCTTGCGGTCGGCATGGCCGCGGGTGGAGATGTACAGCATCAGTTCAGTTCCTCCTTGCGGATGCGCGTGATGGGCGCCAGCACCGTGGGCAGCGCCTGCATCTGGGCGATGACGGCGTCCATGGTGCCTTCGCGGGTGTCGTGGGTCAGGATGATCAGGTCGGTCTGGGTGGAGCCTTCGCCCCCCACTTCGTCGGCTTCGCGCTGCAGCACCGCGTCGATGCTCACGCCGGCTTCGGCCAGCAGGCCGGTGACCTTGGCCAGCACGCCGGCCTGGTCGGCCACGCGAAGGCGCAGGTAGTAGCTGGTGACCACTTCGCTCATCGGCAGCACCGGCAGCGTGCCCATGGCGTCGGTCAGCGTGTGGGCCTGGAAGGCCAGGTGCGGCACGCGGTGCTCGGGGTCGGCCGTGTGCAGGCGGGCGATGTCCACCAGGTCGGCGATCACGGCGCTGGCGGTGGGCTCGCTGCCCGCGCCCTTGCCGTAGTACAGCGTGGTGCCCACGGCATCGCCCTGCACCACCACGGCGTTCATCGCGCCTTCGACGTTGGCGATCAGCCGCTTGGAGGGCACCAGGCTCGGGTGCACGCGCAGCTCCACGCCCTTGTCGACGCGCTTGGTGATGCCCAAGAGCTTGATGCGGTAGCCCAACTGCTCGGCGTACTTGATGTCGGCAGCACCCAGCTTGGTGATGCCTTCGACGTAGGCCTTGTCGAACTGCACCGGGATGCCGAAGGCAATGGCGCTCATCAGCGTGACCTTGTGCGCGGCGTCCACGCCTTCGATGTCGAAGGTGGGGTCGGCCTCGGCGTAGCCCAGGCGCTGCGCTTCTTTCAGCACCACGTCGAAGTCCAGGCCCTTGCTGCGCATCTCCGACAGGATGAAGTTGGTGGTGCCGTTGATGATGCCGGCGATCCACTGGATGCGGTTGGCGGTCAGGCCTTCGCGCAGCGCCTTGATGATGGGGATGCCACCGGCCACGGCGGCCTCGAAGGCCACCATCACGCCCTTGGCCGATGCGGCCGCGAAGATCTCGGTGCCGTGCACGGCCAGCAGCGCCTTGTTGGCGGTGACCACGTGCTTGCCGGCCGCGATGGCCTCGAGCACCAGCGCGCGGGCGATGCCGTAGCCGCCGATGAGCTCGATGACGATGTCGATATCGGGGTTGGCGATGATGGCGCGGGCGTCGTTCACGACCTCGATGCCGTCACCCACCGCGGCCTTGGCGCGGTCCACGTCAAGGTCGGCCACCATGGTGATCTCGATGCCGCGGCCGGCGCGGCGGCGGATTTCTTCCTGGTTGCGCTGGAGCACGTTGAACACGCCGCTGCCGACGGTGCCGATGCCCAGAAGGCCTACTTGGATGGGTTTCATGGTGATGTTGGGAAAGGGTTGGATCGGGTTGAAATGGAAGGCCGGCCGTCGCGGCGCGGCGGGGCTCGGTCTCAGCGTGTGACGTAGCTCGGCAACTGCCAGGCGCCGCCAGGAAAGCCCCGGCACATGCTGTCGCCGGCCTTACGGGTGAGCACGAAGCCCTGCCCGTCGAACTGCCAGTCGCGCGTCGACCAGCAGTCGCCGATGCCGCGGCCCTTCATCGCCGAATGGACAGAACCCGTGTCGGCATCGAACTCGCCGTCCACGTCCTGCAAAGGCTCGGGCTTGTGGGGCGGCAGGTCGCTGGCGACCCACAGCAGGTTGCTGAAGTTGTACGCGCCCATGCCGCAGGGCAGGGACACCAGAAGCTTGCGGTCCGTGAGCCGGCGGACCTGGGCGGTGGACGGGTTCAGCGGGTCCTGGCCGTTGCACTGGTCGGCCACGCTGGCACGGTCGATCTCGGCGAGCAGGGGCCTGGCCAGCGCACCATCGCCCTTGCGGGGCGCCACCGGCAGGACGCCCTTGACCACGGGCGCAGCCACGGGCCGCAGCACCGAGGACTCCGCTTTGGTACCGCGCCGCACCAGCGCGCCCGGCGTGCCGACGCGGCCCTGGGCCTCGTCCATCTTGAGCAGCACGGCGCTGGCGCCCGCCAGCGACAGCGTCCACCGGTCGTTGCCTGCGGACAGCGTCGCTTCGTCGTTCCTGAGCAATTCCTGCAGCAGGCGGGGCACCTGGCCGGCCGGCACGCGCGGCACGGCGCCCTCCAGGCCGCGCAGCGACAGCTTGCCCACCTGCAGGTCGAGCGCCGCGGGATCGGCCTTTTCGGTATAGACCTGCAGGTCTACCTGAACCGGCGCATTCGGGCCTGCCGGACGCGTCAACAGGATGGAGACAGGTTCGGAATCGCCGTCCTCCGACTGGTAGCCCACGGCGCGGCAGGTGCGCGTGTTGTCGCATTGCAGCGCCCAGTCCTTGTGCTGGAACCTGACGGGCTCTGCCTTGGGGTCGGCGGCGTGCGCGGACGGCCAGGGTGCAGCCAGGGCGAGCGCGCCGGCCAGCACGGCCACCACGCGGTCGGCGGCGAAGCGGATACGCATGTGAAAAGCCCTCCTCACTCGGCGCCGTGCCACTCAGGCCGCAGCCGAGGCTGCCGCCGCAGCAGCCGCCTGCTTGCGCTTGCGGTACTGCTCCAGGAAGCGCGCCACGCGGCCGATGGCGTCGCGCAGGTCGTCCTCGTGGGGCAGGAACACGATACGGAAATGGTCGGGAGCCGCCCAGTTGAAGCCGGTGCCCTGCACCAGCATGACCTTGGTTTCCTGCAGCAGCTCCAGGAAGAACTGCTGGTCGTCCTCGATGGGGTAGACGGCCGGGTCCAGGCGCGGGAACATGTACAGCGCCGCCTGGGGCTTGACGCAGGTCACGCCGGGGATGGCGGTGATGAGCTCGTACGCCAAGTCGCGCTGCTTGCGCAGGCGGCCGCCCTCGCCCACCAGCTCGTTGATGCTCTGGTAGCCACCCAGCGCCGTTTGCACGGCCCACTGGCCGGGCACGTTGGCGCACAGGCGCATGTTCGAGAGCATGTTCAGGCCCTCGATGTAGTCCCGGGCAGGTTTCTTGTCGCCCGACACCACCAGCCAGCCCGCGCGATAGCCGCAGGAGCGGTAGCTCTTGGACAGCGAGTTGAAGGTGAGCGTGAGCACGTCCTGGCTCAGCGACCCGATGGCCGTGTGCTTGGTGCCGTCGTACAGCACCTTGTCGTACACCTCGTCGGCGAAGATCACGAGGCCGTGTTCACGGGCGATGGTGATGATGCCCTTGAGCAGCTCGTCCGAGTACAGCGCGCCGGTGGGATTGTTGGGGTTGATGACCACGATGCCCTTGGTGCGGGGCGTGATCTTGGCGCGGATGTCGGCCAGGTCGGGCATCCAGCCGTTGGCCTCGTCGCACAGGTAATGCACCGGCGTACCGCCCGACAGGCTGGCCGCGGCCGTCCACAGCGGGTAGTCGGGCGAGGGCAGCAGCAGTTCGTCGCCGTTGTCCAGCAGCGCGTTGGTGGCCATGACGATCAGCTCGCTGGCGCCATTGCCCAGGTAGATGTCGTCGAGCGCCACGCCCTTGATGCCCTGCTTTTGCGTCTCGTGCATCACCGCCTTGCGCGCCGCGAAGATGCCCTTGCTGTCCGAATACCCTGCCGAGTTGGGCAGGTTGCGGATCATGTCGAGCTGGATCTCTTCCGGCGCATCGAAGCCGAACACCGCCAGGTTGCCGATGTTGAGCTTGATGATCTTGTGCCCGTCTTCCTCCATCTGCTTGGCCGCGTCCATGATGGGCCCCCGGATGTCGTAGCAGACGTTGGCGAGCTTGGCGGATTTCTGGACGGTTTTCATGCGCTGACAGTGGAGGAGTAAGGTCAGGTGGCGGGCCAGAGCGGCGGGCACCTTGGCGAACCTATAATTTGACCACAGATCAGATGCACCACCGGCCCCTTCGCCCGAAGGCCCGCCGCCACACCGCCGCTCGCCACGGCCCCACCCGACACCCATGAAATTCCAGCCCGACCGCTCGAACGCCCAAACCATCAGCGGATACGGCCCCGGCTGGATCGGCGTGGACGCCGAGAAGATCACCCACAGCGTCATCCTGGGCTCCAACGGCCTGCGGCAAGCCTGGCCCTGCACGCGTTTCGAAGACCTGACGGCGGAGCACTTCGCGCAGCTGGCCGGTCTGGACGCAGAACTCGTCATCTTTGGCAGCGGCACGCGCAACCGCTTTCCGCCCCCCGCGTGGCTCGCGCCGCTGATCGCCCGCCGGCTGGGCCTGGAAACCATGGACACCGCGGCCGCCTGCCGCACCTACAACATCCTGGCAAGCGAAGGCCGCAACGTGGTCGCCGCCCTGCTGCTGGAAAGTTGACACTGGCCCCGCCAGACCGGCGCGACACGCCGGCCCTTTCAGGGCGCCCGGTGGCCCCAACCCCTGCGGGAAAGGGTTGGACACACAGTCTTACATTTGGTTAGCAATCGATTTCGGAGTAAAATCACGGGTTGCGGTCGGGGGCACTCACAAGAGCAATAACACACCCGCTTCCCCCGGCTTATCAACGACTACATCCTGAGAGATTGAAGTGATATGGCGATCGTTGTCAACAAACCCCTCCCCGAATTTGAAGCCAACGCGACCGGTGGACTCAAGGTTTCCAATACCACCCACCTTGGCCAGATCATGGTGCTCTACTTCTATCCCAAGGACAACACGCCGGGCTGCACCACGGAAGCCATGCAGTTCCGCGACAAGTACAAGGACTTCGTGAAGGCCGGCGCCGCCGTGTTCGGCGTGTCGCGCGACAACATGAAGTCGCACGACGACTTCAAGGAAAAGCTGGAGCTGCCCTTCGAGCTCATCGCAGACACCGAAGAGAAGATGTGCCACATGTTCGGCGTGGTCAAGAACAAGATCATGTACGGCAAGAAGGTCAAGGGCATCGAGCGCAGCACCTTCCTCGTCGGCCCGGATGGCATCCTGGTCCAGGAATGGCGCGGCCTGAAGGTCCCCGGCCACGTGGACGAAGTCCTCAAGGCCGTGAAGTCCATCAAGGCCCTGAAAAAAGCCGCCTGACAGCAGATTGCACGGGAACACAGCGCGTCCAAGCCACAGCTCTGCGGTTGTGCCCAAGCCCGACATCCGGAATAGGCATAATGGTTTGATGCTCCTGGTTCCCGCAACGCCTATCACCCCCTCCCGCAAAGCCGCCTTGGTCTCCAGGCGGCTTTTTGCTTTCTGAGTTTCCGATATTCCCACCGTCACTGACCGAGGCCCTGTCACCATGCCCCTGCCCCCAGCCCCCAGCCGGCGCGCCGCCCTCCTCGCCCCCGAAGCCTACGATGTGACCGCCCGCCCCGGCAAAGCGGCCTCCACGGCCACCGCCGCAGACGCTGCCGATGCAGTCGGCTCGGCGCCCGAGGTGGCGACACCGGCAGCACGCACCACAACCCGCAAGACAGCTGCCGAACGCACAGCCTCCTTGCAGGTCGTGTCCAGCGCCACACCCGCAACGCCTGCCACCACGGCAGAGCGCACCGGCACGCGCAGCAGCAGCAGCACCAGCCGCACCGAGCCCACCGCCGCGGTGGAGGCCCGCAGCCCCGCCCGCAAGACGCCTGCACGCACCACGGCTGCTTCTGCCGGCGCAGCAGCCCCCGCCGTGGCCGCCCCGGCGGCTGCGGCAGCACCATCGGCCAGCCGCAGCAAGCGCAGCAAGCCCCAGGGCCCGACCAAGCTGTTCGTGCTGGACACCAATGTGCTGCTGCACGACCCCACCAGCCTGTTCCGCTTCGAAGAGCACGACATCTTCCTGCCGATGATCGTGCTGGAAGAGCTCGACGGCCACAAGAAGGGCATGACCGAAGTCGCCCGCAACGGCCGCCAGACCAGCCGCTCGCTGGACGCACTGGCCGGCGTGCAGGGCGCCGACATCGGGCGTGGGCTGAAGCTCGACTCCACCGGGCAGCGCGCTGCCGGCGGCTGCCTGTACTTCCAGACCGCACCACTGGACTACAGCCTGCCCACCAGCCTGCCGCAAGGCAAGGCCGACAACCAGATCCTGGGCGTGGTCGAGGCCCTGCGCAAGGAGCACGCACCGCGCGAAGTGGTGCTGGTGTCCAAGGACATCAACATGCGCGTCAAGGCGCGCGCCCTGGGCCTGAACGCCGAGGACTACCAGAACGACAAGACGCTGGAAGACGGCGACCTGCTGTACGCCGGCGTGCTGGCGCTGCCGCCCGACTTCTGGGCCAAGAGCGGCAAGAACGTCGAGAGCTGGCAGAGCGGCGCGCACACCTACTACCGCATCGGCGGGCCCATCGTGCCGCAGTTGATGATCAACCAGTTCGTGTACTTCGAAGCCCCCGGCGAGCCCAGCCTGTTCGCCCGCGTGAGCGAGATCCGCGAAAAGACGGCCGTGCTGCAGACCCTCAAGGACTACGGCTCGGCCAAGCACGCGGTGTGGGGCGTGACCACGCGCAACCGCGAGCAGAACTACGCCATGAACCTGCTCATGGACCCCGACATCGACTTCGTGACCCTGACCGGCACGGCCGGTACCGGCAAGACCCTGCTGGCCCTGGCCGCGGGCCTGACGCAGGTGCTGGACGACCGCCGCTACACCGAGATCATCATGACCCGCGCCACGGTGAGCGTGGGCGAGGACATCGGCTTCCTGCCCGGCACCGAAGAAGAGAAGATGGGCCCCTGGATGGGTGCGCTGGACGACAACCTGGAGTTTTTGGCCAAGGGCGATGGCGGCAATGCCGGCGAGTGGGGACGCGCCGCCACCAACGAGCTCATCCGCAGCCGCATCAAGATCAAGAGCATGAACTTCATGCGCGGGCGCACCTTCCTGAACAAGTACGTGATCATCGACGAGGCGCAGAACCTGACGCCCAAGCAGATGAAGACGCTGATCACCCGCGCTGGCCCCGGCACCAAGATCATCTGCATGGGCAACCTGGCGCAGATCGACACGCCGTACCTGACCGAAGGCTCCTCGGGCCTGACCTATGCGGTGGACCGCTTCAAGGGCTGGCCGCACAGCGGGCACATCACGCTGGCGCGAGGTGAGCGCTCACGCCTCGCAGACTTCGCCAGCGAGGTACTCTGACGAACTGCACTGCTCCACAATGAAAAGGCCCCTGCCAATGGCAGGGGCCTTTTCATTTCCGACCTGTGAAGTGGGCGCGGCCCCGCCAGCGCTCCCGTGCAAGGGCCGCCCCGCCGCACTGGGAGCGTCCCCCTGGGGGGATGGCGCGAAGCGCCTCAGGGGAGTTCAATAATCATCACCGCCGCTGCCCATGGCCAGGTTCTCGAAGCGGGTCTGGTTCTTCTGGAAGAACAGCTTCACGGTGCCGGTGGGGCCGTTACGCTGCTTGCCGATGATGACCTCGGCCACGTTGGGCTCCTTGCTGTCCTTGTTGTAGTAGTCGTCGCGGTAGATGAACATGATGATGTCGGCATCCTGCTCGATGGCGCCGGATTCGCGCAAGTCGGACATCATGGGGCGTTTGTCGGTGCGCTGCTCGACCGAGCGGTTGAGCTGCGACAGCGCGATCACCGGGCACTGCAGCTCCTTGGCCAGCATCTTGAGACCCCGGGAGATTTCGCCCAGCTCGGTGGCGCGGTTGTCGGAGCTGCCGGCACCCGATCCGCTCATGAGTTGCAGGTAGTCGACCACGATGAGCCCGAGCTTGCCGCACTGGCGCGCCAGGCGCCGGGCGTTGGCCCGCAGCTCGCCGGGCGTGAGGCCCGGCGTCTCGTCGATGTGCAGCGACACGGTGCGCAGCTTCTCGATCGCCTCGGTCAGGCGCGGCCATTCGTCGTCGGTGAGCTGGCCGGTGCGCAGATGCCCCTGGTTCACCCGGCCGATGGAACCCACGATACGCACCGCGAGTTGCGCGGCGCCCATTTCCATCGAGAAGATGGCCACGGGCAGGCCTTCGTTGAGCGCCACGTGTTCGGCGATGTTCACCGCGAACGAGGTCTTGCCCATCGAGGGGCGGGCTGCCAGCACGATCATGTCGCCCGCCTGCAGGCCGGACGTCATGCGGTCCAGGTCGGCAAAGCCGGTGGGAATGCCGGTCACATCCACCGGGTTGTCCGCCATCTCCTGCACCTTGTCGAGCAGGTCGATCACCAGGGTGTCGAGCGATTGGAAACCCTGCTTGGTGCGTGAGCCTTCTTCGCCGATGGCGAAGATCTTGGCCTCGGCCTCATCCAGGATGCGCTCCACCGTCTTGCCCTGCGGGTTGAAGGCGTTGGTCGATATCTCATCGCTGGCCGTGACCAGCTTGCGCAAAATGGCGCGCTCGCGAACGATCTCTGCGTAGCGGCGGATGTTGCTGGCACTCGGAACGTACTGGGCCAGGTTGTTCAGATAGGCCAGGCCGCCCATGTCCTGCGCCTTACCCTGGTTCTTCAGGTGCTCGAAGACGGTGATGACGTCGGCCGGCTTGCTGGCATTGATCAGCGCACCGATGGCCGCGTACACCATCTGGTGCTCGTGGCGGTAGAAGTGGCTCTCCACCAGCAGGTCGCCCACGCGGTCCCAGGCGTTGTTGTCCAGCAGCAGGCCCCCCAGCACGCTGGACTCGGCCTCGATGGAATGCGGGGGCACACGCAGCTGCGCCACCTCGCGGTCTGGCTGCGGCACGGGTGGCTCGAAGCCACTCTCCTCGAGCGGGGGGAAGACTGCTGACATGACGGTTCTCCGGGCAAAGGCTGCATGCAGCTCCCGCACTGGCGGGGCATATGCGGGGATAAGCCTGTGGGTAACTCGTGGATTACCCGTGGGCAACCATGTACAAAAAGTGGTGACCCAAAGACAAAAGCCGCCCGGAGGCGGCCTTTGCAACGGTCACTGTGTGACGATCAGGCGGTTTCGCCGTAGACCGACACGGTGACGTCCACCACCACATCGGTGTGCAGAGCCACGCTGACAGTGCTTTCGCTCACGACCTTGATCGGGCCGTTGGGCAGGCGGATTTGCGACTTGGCCACCTTGTAGCCTTGCTTGTTCAGCTCTTCGGCGATGTCGTGGTTGGTCACGGAACCAAACAGACGGCCGTCCACGCCAGCCTTTTGCGTCAGCTTGACGGTGGTGCCGGCCAGCTTCTCGCCTTGGGCCTGGGCTTCTGCCAGCTTGGCAGCTGCGGCCTTTTCGAGTTCGGCGCGCTTGGCTTCGAACTCTGCCTTGGCGGCTTCGGTGGCGCGACGGGCGCGGCCAGCGGGGATCAGGAAGTTGCGGGCATAGCCGTCCTTGACCTTGACGATTTCGCCCAGGTTGCCGAGGTTCACAACCTTGTCGAGCAGGATGATTTGCATGGGTTGTGCTCCTTAGATCTTGTGCTGGTCGCTGTAAGGCACCAGGGCCAGGAAGCGCGCGCGCTTGATGGCGGTGTTCAGCTGACGCTGGTAGATGGCGCGCGTGCCGGTCAGGCGTGCGGGGATGATCTTGCCGTTTTCGGCGATGAAATCGCGCAGCGTGTCGACATCCTTGTAGTCGATTTCTTCAACGCCCGTCACCGTGAAGCGGCAAAAGCGCTTGCGCTTGAACAGCAGGGACTGGGTGTTGCGCTTTGGGCGCTTGTCTTTGTTGAACTTCTTGAACGTGGCCATTGCGGACCCCTTGAAAATTAATTTTGTTGAATATCCTGGATGTGCAGCACTGCGGTCTTGCCATTGCGCGGGGTTGCCAGAAATCCACTGAAAGTCCAGAGACTTCCGATGTTCTGCCTTGCCAGACGCTCGGCCATCGCACCAAAGGCGACGGCTTTCATGGCAGCCTTGACTTCGCGGGGGTGGCCTGCCTCGGTTTGCCGGGACTCGTGTTCGAGCCGCAGCGTGAGGGCAGGCAATCCGGCGGGTGTGTAGCGCAGGGCTTCAGCCTCTGCGATACATGCGGTCAAGACTACGCGGTTCTCCACTCCAACGGGCTGGATCAGCGCTCGGCGCGTTCAGTGCGCTCGGCGCGCTCTGGACGGTCACCACCGGCGGCTGCGTATTCAGCCTGGCTGGCCTTGCGGGCTTCTTCGCGCTCGACGGTCTTCATCATCGAAGATGGGCCCGTGTCGGCCTTCTTCTTCTGAACCGTCAGGTGGCGCAGCACGGCGTCGTTGAACTTGAAGGCGTGCTCCAGTTCAGCCATCACAGCCTGGTCGGCCTCGATGTTCACGCACAGGTAGTGCGCCTTGGCCAGCTTGTTGATCAGGTACGCCAGTTGACGGCGGCCCCAGTCTTCCACGCGGTGCACCTTGCCACCGCCAGCGGTGATCATGCCCTTGTAGCGTTCCAGCATGGCTGGAACTTGTTCGCTTTGATCCGGATGGATCAACAAAATGATTTCGTAATGACGCATGCAGACTCCTTTTGGATGACACCACCCGCTGCGTCTAGAAGCGGTGTGGCAAGGCAAAGCCGGCAATTATAGCCCGACCTTCGCCGCTTGTACACTCACGCCTGTTCGAACGCCTGCGAAATCCCGAAATGTGGCCCCGACCGCCACCCAGGGACTTGCAAATTGGCCGAGCGGGACGACATGCCTTACAACAAAACGCGCCGGGCCTGGGCACGCAGCCACAAGCCCCTGCGCCGGACCTTGAAATGCCCGGGCACGTCCCCACATCCCGCGCGTACCGCTGTTTATCCACCTTCAGATCCCAACATGTCAGACACCAGCCAACCCACTGCACAGACTGCCCCCGCCCCCGAAGAAGTTGAAGCCGCCATGGCTGCCCACGCCTCTGACGAGCTGGCGCGGCTGCAGGGCGAGCTGGCCGAACTCAAGGCCAAGAGCGCCGAGCTGGCCGACCAGTTCCTGCGCGCCAAGGCCGAGGCTGAAAACGCCCGCCGCCGCGCCGAGGACGAAGTCTCCAAGGCCCGCAAGTTCGGCATCGAAAGTTTTGCCGAGAGCCTGCTGCCCGTGGCCGACAGCCTTGATGCCGCGCTCGGCATCAAGGAAGCCACGCCCCAGCAGTTGCGCGAAGGCGCAGACGCTACCCTGCGCCAGCTGACCTCGGCGCTGGAGCGCAACAAGGTGCTGGCCATCAACCCGGAAGCGGGCGCCAAGTTCGACCCGCACCAGCACCAGGCCATCAGCGTGGTACCCCTGCCTGCCGACTCCACCCAGGAGCCCAACACGGTGGTCGCCGTGCTGCAAAAGGGCTATGTGATCGCCGAGCGCGTGCTGCGCCCTGCCCTGGTCACCGTCGCCGCCCCGAAATAAATGGTAGATAACGGCTTGAAGCCAGCCGAGTTATCCACAAGTTACTAGCCATCCAAACCATTCCAGCATCACGGAGAAAAATCATGGGAAAAATCATCGGCATTGACCTGGGCACCACCAACAGCTGCGTGTCCATCATGGAAGGCAACACCACCCGCGTGATCGAGAACAGCGAAGGTGCCCGCACCACGCCGTCGATCGTGGCCTACCAGGAAGACGGCGAGATCCTCGTCGGTGCCTCGGCCAAGCGCCAGGCCGTGACGAACCCCAAGAACACGCTGTACGCCGTCAAGCGCCTGATCGGCCGCAAGTTCACCGAAAAAGAAGTGCAAAAGGACATCGACCTGATGCCCTACAAGATCGTGGCCGCCGACAACGGCGACGCCTGGATCGAAGTGCGCGGCAACAAGCTGTCGGCCCAGCAGGTGTCTGCCGACATCCTGCGCAAGATGAAGAAGACCGCCGAGGACTACCTGGGCGAGCCTGTGACGGAAGCCGTCATCACCGTGCCCGCCTACTTCAACGACGCACAGCGCCAGGCCACCAAGGACGCCGGCCGCATCGCGGGCCTGGATGTCAAGCGCATCATCAACGAACCCACCGCTGCCGCCCTGGCCTTTGGCCTCGACAAGCAGGAAAAGGGCGACCGCAAGATCGCCGTGTATGACCTGGGTGGCGGCACGTTCGACGTGTCCATCATCGAAATCGCGGACGTGGACGGTGAAAAGCAGTTCGAAGTGCTGTCGACCAACGGCGACACCTTCCTGGGCGGCGAAGACTTCGACCAGCGCATCATCGATTTCATCATCGACGAGTTCAAGAAGGAATCGGGCGTCAACCTCAAGAACGACGTCCTGGCCCTGCAGCGCCTGAAGGAAGCGGCCGAAAAGGCCAAGATCGAGCTGTCGAACTCGGCCTCGACCGACATCAACCTGCCGTACGTGACCGCCGATGCGTCGGGCCCGAAGCACCTGAACATCAAGCTGACCCGCGCCAAGCTGGAAGCGCTGGTGGACGAGCTGATCGAGCGCACCATCGCCCCGTGCCGCATGGCCATCAAGGACGCCGGCGTGTCGGTGTCGGACATCCATGACGTGATCCTGGTCGGCGGCATGACCCGTATGCCCAAGGTGCAGGAGAAGGTCAAGGAATTCTTCGGCAAGGAACCTCGCAAGGACGTGAACCCTGACGAAGCCGTGGCCGTGGGCGCCGCCATCCAAGGCCAGGTGCTGTCGGGCGACCGCAAGGACGTGCTGCTGCTGGACGTGACCCCCCTGTCCCTGGGTATTGAAACCCTGGGCGGCGTCATGACCAAGATGATCCAGAAGAACACCACCATTCCGACCAAGTTTGCGCAGACGTATTCGACCGCGGACGACAACCAGCCTGCAGTGACCATCAAGGTCTACCAGGGCGAGCGTGAAATGGCGGCGGGCAACAAACTGCTGGGCGAGTTCAACCTGGAAGGCATCCCGCCGGCAGCGCGCGGTGTTCCGCAGATCGAAGTGTCGTTCGACATCGACGCCAACGGCATCCTGCACGTCGGCGCCAAGGACAAGGGCACGGGCAAGGAAAACAAGATCACCATCAAGGCCAACTCCGGCCTGTCGGAAGAAGAAATCCAGCAGATGGTGAAGGACGCCGAGCTCAACGCCGCGGACGACAAGAAGAAGCTCGAGCTGGTGCAGGCCCGCAACCAGGGTGAAGCCGCCGTGCACAGCGTGAACAAGAGCCTGACCGAGCATGGCGACAAGCTCGACGCGGGCGAGAAGGACGCGATCACGGCCGCCGTGAAGGCCCTGGAAGACGTCCTCAAGGGCGAGGACAAGGCCGCCATCGACGAGAAGACCACCGCGCTGATGGCCGCCAGCCAGAAGCTGGGCGAGAAGATGTACGCCGAGTCGCAGGCTGCGCAAGCGGCACAGGGCGCAGCAGGCGGTGCAGATGCTGCCAGTGGCGGTGCCTCGGCCTCGTCGTCCAAGCCTGCGGACGACGACAACGTGGTCGATGCCGAGGTGAAGGAAGTCAAGAAGGGCTGAGCACGCCCCCGTTGACCCGAGCCGCCGCGCAATGCTCCCAGGGAGCTGCGCGGCGTTCCTGTTCCAACCGGGCTCAGAAAGACCATGTCCAAAAGAGACTTTTACGAAATCCTGGGCGTTCCCAAGAACGCTTCGGATGAAGAGATCAAGAAGGCTTATCGCAAGCTGGCGATGAAGCACCACCCTGACCGCAACCAGGGAGATGCGGCCAAGCCTGCCGAAGAGAAGTTCAAGGAGGCCAAGGAGGCCTACGAGATGCTCTCCGACCCGCAAAAGCGGGCCGCCTACGACCAGTACGGCCATGCGGGTGTGGACCCGAACATGCGCGGCCCCGGCGGCGCGGGTGCCGAGGGCTTCGGCGGCTTTGCCGAGGCGTTTGGCGACATCTTCGGCGACATGTTCGGCCAGCAGGGCGGCCGCGGGCGCGGCGCGGGTGGCCGCCAGGTGTACCGGGGCAATGACCTCAGCTACGCCATGGAAGTCACGCTGGAAGAGGCCGCCCGCGGCAAGGACGCGCAGATCCGCATCCCCTCGTGGGACAGCTGCGACACCTGCCACGGCAGCGGCGCCAAGCCCGGCACCAGCGCCAAGACCTGCGGCACCTGCCAGGGCTCCGGCACGGTGCAGATGCGCCAGGGCTTCTTCAGCGTTCAGCAGACCTGCCCGCACTGCCGCGGCACGGGCAAGATCATTCCCGAGCCGTGCACCACGTGCCATGGCCAGGGCAAGATCAAGAAGCAAAAGACGCTGGAAGTGAAGATCCCTGCGGGCATCGACGACGGCATGCGCATCCGCAGCACCGGCAACGGCGAGCCCGGCACCAACGGTGGGCCTCCGGGCGACCTGTACATCGAGATCCGCCTGAAGAAGCACGACATCTTCGAGCGTGACGGCGACGACCTGCATTGCCAGGTGCCGGTGAGCTTCATCACCGCCGCCCTGGGCGGCGAGATCGAGGTGCCC
This sequence comes from Acidovorax sp. NPDC077693, assembly GCF_044542805.1. Classification (NCBI taxonomy): domain Bacteria; kingdom Pseudomonadati; phylum Pseudomonadota; class Betaproteobacteria; order Burkholderiales; family Comamonadaceae; genus Acidovorax; species Acidovorax sp. NPDC077693. Next base: position 85,996 of record NZ_JBITVD010000001.1, read on the forward strand.
ACGCTGCAAGGCAAGGCGGCCATCGACATCCCCGAAGGCACCCAGGCCGGCAAGCAGTTCCGCCTGCGCGGCAAGGGCATCAAGGGCGTGCGCGCCAGCTACCCGGGCGACCTGTACTGCCACATCGCGGTCGAGACGCCCGTCAAGCTCACCGAGCACCAGCGCAAGCTGCTGCGCGAGCTGGAAGACTCGCTCAAGAAGGGTGGCGCGCGCCACTCGCCCAGCGGCGAGAGCTGGACGGACCGCTTGAAGAACTTCTTCAGCTGATCCCGCAGGCATCGAGCCCCTGACAAACAGCCGCACGGCGCCTTCGCGCCCGTGAGCCGCACGGCGCCCTCGGGCCCGTGCGGCTTTTTTCTGCCTGCACGGATAAGCGCACAGGCGATGGACGACATCGCGGTACGCGATGGCCAAGACCCTCCATTTATAGGAAAATAGCGCAACGCCTTCTCCAAACGAGAAGCACAAGATACCCACCGATGAAAAGCTCCGAGCGCAGTTTTGCGCGCCGCATTGACCTGACTTCGCTGCAGCTGTTCGTGGCCGTGTGCGAACTCGGCAGCATCGGCCGGGCGGCGGAGCGCGAGTTCATCGCCGCGTCGGCGGTGAGCAAGCGGCTGTCGGACCTGGAAACCGCCGTGGACACCGCGCTGCTGTACCGCCACAGCCGCGGCGTCACGCTGACACCCGCGGGCGAGAGCCTGCTGCACCACGCGCGCACCGTGCTCTTCGGGCTGGAGCGCATGCAGGGCGAGCTCAGCGAATACGCCGACGGCGTGCGCGGCCATGTGCGCATGCACGCCAACATCTCGGCCATCTTCCAGTTCCTGCCCGAAGACCTGGGCGCGTTCGCGCGCGAGCACAGCCAGATCAAGATCGACCTGCAGGAGCACCTCTCCAGCGACGTGCTGCACGCCGTGCAGGAGGGCGCGGCCGACCTGGGCATCTGCAACGTGAACATGGCGGGCAGCAACGGCGCGACGCAATTGCAAAGCCGCCCCTACCGCGCAGACCGCCTGGTGCTCGTCATGCCCGCAGGGCACGTCCTGTCTGCGCAAGCAGCTATCAATTTTGAAGAATTCCTGGACTGGGACATCGTGGGCCTGCATGCCAACAGCAGCATCAGCCTGGCCATGCGGGCGGCCGCCGCCGCTGCCAGCCGCCCGCTGCGCCAGCGCATCCAGGTCACGGGGCTCGACGCCATGTGCCGCATGATCGACAACGGCCTGGGCGTGGGCCTGTTGCCCGACCGCGCCTTCGAGCTGATGCGCGGCGTGGGCCGCCTGGTCGCCGTTCCGCTGTCCGACGCCTGGGCCCACCGCGAACTGCGTGTGGTGGCCCGCGATTTCGACGCCCTGCCCGTCACCGCCCGCCTGCTGGCAGAACACCTGGCCCCGCGCGCCTTGCCGGCCGAGGCGCCAGAGCCTCGCCACTAAAATCAAACCCCCACCGAAAGAAAAGAGCCACCCATGGGACGCACGCTGTACGACAAGATCTGGGACGAGCACGTCGTCCACACCGAGGAGGACGGCACCTCCATCCTCTACATCGACCGCCACCTGGTGCACGAAGTCACCAGCCCCCAGGCCTTCGAAGGCCTGCGCGAGGCGGGGCGCAAGGTGTGGCGCATGAGCTCCATCGTGGGCACGGCCGACCACAACACGCCCACCACGGGCTGGGAGGCCGGCTACGACGGCATCACCGACCCGATCAGCAAGGAACAGATCACCACGCTGAACGACAACATGGCGCAGATCACGCCGGCGGCGTTCTTCCCCTTTATGCACAAGCGCCAGGGCATCGTGCACGTGATCGGCCCTGAAAACGGCGCCACCCTGCCGGGCATGACGGTGGTGTGCGGCGACAGCCACACCAGCACCCACGGCGCGTTCGGCGCACTGGCCCACGGCATCGGTACCAGCGAGGTCGAGCACGTGATGGCCACGCAGACCCTGCTGGCCAAGAAGGCCAAGAACATGCTGGTGCAGGTCGACGGCACCTTGCCCAAGGGCGTGACCGCCAAGGACATCGTGCTGGCCATCATCGGCAAGATCGGTACGGCGGGCGGCACGGGCTACACCATCGAGTTTGCAGGCTCCGCCATCCGCAGCCTGAGCATGGAAGGCCGCATGACCGTGTGCAACATGGCCATCGAAGGCGGCGCGCGCGCGGGCCTGGTGGCCGTGGACGACAAGACCATCGAGTACGTGAAGGGCCGCCCCCTGTCGCCCACCGGAGTCGAATGGGACCAGGCCGTGGCCTACTGGAAGACGCTGCACTCCGATGCGGATGCGCAGTTCGACACCGTGGTCAAGCTCGATGCTGCCGAGATCCAGCCGCAGGTCACCTGGGGCACATCGCCCGAAATGGTGCTGGGCATCGACGCCCGCGTGCCCGACCCCGACAAGGAAAAGGACGCCAACAAGCGCGGCGCCATCGAGCGTGCGCTCACCTACATGGGCCTGCAACCGGGCAAGCCGATCAACGACATCACCATCGACAAGGTGTTCATCGGCTCGTGCACCAACAGCCGCATCGAAGACATGCGCGAAGCCGCCGCCGTGGTGAAGAACCTGGGCCGCAAGGTCGCCAGCAACGTGAAGCTGGCCATGGTGGTGCCCGGCTCCGGCCTGGTCAAGGAGCAGGCCGAGCGCGAAGGCCTCGATGCGATCTTCAAGGCCGCGGGCTTCGAGTGGCGCGAACCCGGCTGCTCGATGTGCCTGGCCATGAACGCCGACCGGCTGGAGCCCGGCGAGCGTTGCGCCTCCACCAGCAACCGCAACTTCGAAGGGCGCCAGGGCGCCGGCGGCCGCACGCACCTGGTGAGCCCCGCGATGGCCGCCGCCGCTGCGGTGCACGGCCACTTCGTGGATGTGCGCCAGTTCTCCTGAGCGCTGGCTGCCGCCCTATTCGCCTTTCATCCACCTTTTGTTCCACACCGTCCGTTGACCTCTCCATTGCCTGAAGGAGCCTTGCCATGACAAAGATCGCCGCATTCATCGCCCTCTCGCTGGCCTTCCTGCTGGCGGGCTGCAACACCGTCAAGGGCGTGGGCCAGGACGTCCAACGGGCCGGTGGCGCCCTCGAGCGCGCTGCCAACAAGTAAGCAACCCACCATGCAGAAATTCACCGTGCACAAGGGCCTCGTCGCCCCCATGGACCGCGAGAACGTCGACACCGACGCGATCATCCCCAAGCAGTTCCTCAAGTCGATCAAGAAGACGGGCTTCGGCCCCAACCTGTTCGACGAGTGGCGCTACCTGGACAAGGGCGAGCCCGGCATCCCCGAGTCCGCCCGCAAGCCCAACCCCGACTTCGTGCTGAACCTGCCGCGCTACAAGGGCGCCAGCGTGCTCATCGCCCGCAAGAACTTCGGCTGCGGCTCCAGCCGCGAACATGCGCCCTGGGCGCTGGACCAGTTCGGCTTCCGTGCGGTCATTGCACCGAGCTTTGCCGACATCTTCTTCAACAACTGCTTCAAGAACGGCCTCTTGCCCATCGTGCTGCCCGAGGCCACCGTGGCCCAGCTGTTCGACGAAGTGGCCGCCTTCCCCGGCTACCAGCTCACCATCGACCTGGAACGCCAGGTCGTGGTGCGCCCCCAGGGCGAAGAGATCCCGTTCGACGTCGTCGCCTTTCGCAAGTACTGCCTGCTCAACGGCTTTGACGACATCGGCCTCACCCTGCGCAAGTCCGACAAGATCAAGGCTTTCGAGGCCGAGCGGCTGGCGGCCAAGCCCTGGCTGGCGCATTCGATGGTGTCCTGAACACCCGGTTTTTGGCAAAAACAACGGCTACCGCTTGATGGGCAAGCGCTAGCCGCTATCAAAAGAGAAGCAAACAATGAAAATCGCAGTGTTGCCGGGTGACGGCATTGGTACCGAGATCGTCGCTGAGGCCGTCAAGGTCCTGGAAGTGCTGGACCTCCATTTCGAGATGGAATCCGCCCTGGTCGGCGGCGCGGCGTACGAGGCCCACGGCCACCCGCTGCCCGAAGCCACCCTGAAGCTGGCCAAGGAATCCGACGCGATCCTGTTCGGCGCCGTGGGTGACTGGAAGTACGACAAGCTCGACCGCCCCCTGCGCCCCGAGCAGGCCATACTGGGCCTGCGCAAGAACCTGGGCCTGTTCGCCAACTTCCGCCCGGCCATCTGCTACGAGCAACTGGTGGGCGCATCGAGCCTCAAGCCCGAGTTGATTGCGGGCCTGGACATCCTCATCATTCGCGAGCTGACGGGTGACATCTACTTCGGCCAGCCCCGCGGCCGCCGCACGGCGGTGGACGGGCACTTTCCCGGCGCGCAAGAAGCCTTCGACACCATGCGCTACTCGCGCCCCGAGATCGAACGCATCGCCCGCGTGGCCTTTGAGGCCGCCCGCAAGCGCAGCAAGAAGGTCACCAGCGTGGACAAGGCCAACGTGCTGGAAACCTTCCAGTTCTGGAAGGACGTGGTCATCGACGTGCACAAGGACTACCAGGACGTGGAACTGGAGCACATGTACGTCGACAACGCCGCCATGCAACTGGTGAAGAAGCCCAAGGCCTTCGACGTGATCGTGACCGGCAACATGTTCGGCGACATCCTGTCCGACGAAGCCTCGATGCTGACGGGCTCCATCGGCATGCTGCCATCGGCCAGCCTGAACAGCAGCAACCAGGGCCTGTACGAGCCCAGCCACGGCAGCGCCCCCGACATCGCAGGCAAGGGCGTGGCCAACCCACTGGCCACCATTTTGTCGGCCGCGATGATGCTGCGCTTCTCGCTGAACCAGGACGAAGCCGCCAAGCGCATCGAAGCCGCCGTGCAAAACGTGCTGGAGCAAGGCCTGCGCACGCCGGACATCCACAGCGAAGGCACGACCAAGGTCGGCACGTCGCAAATGGGCGACGCGGTGGTGAAGGCACTGTCGGCGCAATAAGCCGACGGGCACGGCCTGCCGCCGCCCCGCCCCCCCCGAGAAAGCGCCGCACCGCGGCGCTTTTTTGTGGCCGCCGGGGTCTTGCGAGCTGTCGGACCTGTCTCCAGAAAGCATCGCCCGCCACGGAAATGCGGCGTTTTCGGGCCAAAAATGCGGCATTCCAGGGCGATCCGCTACAATCTCGCCCATGTTTGCCGCCCGCCCGTTCGACCTGAACACCGCTACTGCCGCCCTGGCAGGCGTGGCTGTGCGCGCAATCACCACCAAAACCACGACCATTAAGGGCTGACCCAGCTCCGGTATCGTCGTGCGCCCTCCCTGGCCCAGACGAGCCGGGGCAAAGGTCAGTCCCGGTCGGGCACTGTTTCTTACACTGAAAAGGGGCGTTGAAATGAGCAAGTTGGTAGGGTTGGTCGGCTGGCGTGGCATGGTCGGCTCGGTCCTGATGGACCGCATGGAACAAGAGAAGGACTTCGATCTGATCGAGCCGATGTTCTTCTCCACCTCGAACGCAGGCGGCAAGGCCCCTGCCCACGCCAAGAACGAGACGGCCCTGCAGGACGCGTTCAACATCGAGGCCCTGAAGCGCTGCGAGATCATCATCACCGCCCAGGGCGGCGACTACACCAACGAGGTCTACCCCAAGCTGCGCGCGGCCGGCTGGAACGGCCACTGGATCGACGCCGCATCCTCCTTGCGCATGGAGAAGAACGCGGTCATCGTGCTCGACCCGGTCAACATGCCGGTCATCAAGAATGCCCTGGCCCACGGCGGCAAGGACTGGATCGGCGGCAACTGCACCGTGAGCTGCATGCTGATGGGCGTGGGCGCGCTGTACAAGGCCGGCCTCGTCGAGTGGATGAGCACCCAGACCTACCAGGCCGCGTCCGGCGGCGGTGCCCAGCACATGCGCGAGTTGCTCACGCAGTACGGCACGCTGAACGCCGAAGTGCGTTCGCTGCTGGACGACCCCAAGAGCGCCATCCTGGAGATCGACCGCAAGGTCATCGCCAAGCAACGCGCCCTGACCGGCGCTGAAACCGCCAACTTCGGCGTGCCCCTGGGCGGCAGCCTGATCCCCTGGATCGACAAGGACCTGGGCCTGGGCAAGAGCCAGGACGATCCCGCCTGGGGCATGTCCAAGGAAGAATGGAAGGGCATGGCCGAGACCAACAAGATCCTGGGCCAGGGCGAAGGCTTCCAATCCGCTGCGGTGCCGGTCGATGGGTTCTGCGTGCGCGTGGGCGCGATGCGCTGCCACAGTCAGGCACTGACCTTCAAGCTCAAGAAGGACGTGCCCCTGGCCGACATCGAAGCCATGATCGCTGCGGACAACGCGTGGGCCAAGGTGGTGCCCAACACCCGTGAAGCCACCATCAAGGACCTGACCCCCGTGGCGGTGACCGGCACCATGACCATTCCCGTGGGCCGTATCCGCAAGCTGGCCATGGGCCCTGAATACGTAGGCGCCTTCACCATCGGCGACCAGTTGCTGTGGGGTGCCGCGGAGCCGCTGCGCCGCATGCTGCGCATCCTGCTCGACGCCTGATTGACCTCCCGCCAAAGCGCGCACAGCCCCCGGTTGTGCGCGCTTTTTCGTGGCTGACAGGTCGAAACACTCGGTTACGCCACGTTGGCAATTGGCAACATTTAGACGCCCCAATTTGGTGCGCAAACAGCGCTGCCAAAGCTTCGGCGCCACCTCAGCTTGTCAGTGCAAAACATTGATGCTATGGTGCTTTTTACATATTTTCACGCGCCGGGGCGGGACCTGACCATGACAAAAAAAGCACCGCTCGTCCGAGCCGCAAAAAATCCTCATCAGTTGTTGGCAAACATGCATCGTTGGAAATTCTCAGTCCTGGCGGCCGCGGCCGTGGCGTCGGCCGGCTTTTATGCCACTGATGCATCCGCTCTGGCGCTAGGGCGCATCACCGTGCAGTCTGCCCTGGGCGAGCCTCTGCGCGCCGAAATCGACCTGCCCCAGATCACCCCGGCAGAAGCCGAAACGCTGCGCGCCGCCACGGCGTCTCCCGATGTGTTCCGCGCCCAGGGCATGGAATACACGCAGGCCATGAACAACCTGCAGATCCAGCTGCAGCGCCGCCCCGACGGCACCGCCGTCCTGCGCCTGTCCAGCGACCGCCCGGTGAACGAGCCTTTCCTGGACCTGGTGCTGGACGCCAACTGGGGCTCGGGCCGCATCGTGCGCAGCTACACCATGCTGTTCGACCCGCCAGCACTGCGCCGCCCCGCGCCCACCGTGACGGCATCGCCCCAGATTTCGGCCCCGGCAGCCCAGCCTGCACCCGCCGTGCGTGCGCCCGTGACGCCCCGTGCGAGCGAGCCTGCCACGGCAGCGGCTCCGCCCGCCCCGCGTCCAGCGCCCGCACCCCGCGCCACCCCGGCGGACGGTGTCACCGTGCAGTCCGGCGACACCGCCAGCCGCCTTGCCAACGCATACCGCCCCCAAGGTGTGTCGCTCGACCAGATGCTGGTTGCGATGATGCGCGCCAATCCGGATGCCTTCATCCAGGGCAACGTCAATCGCCTCAAGGCCGGCGCCGTTCTGCAGATGCCGAGCGAAAGTGCCGCACAGGCCACGCCCGCCCCCGAGGCGCGCCAGATCCTGGCCGCACAGGCCCGCGACTTCAACGACTTCCGCCGCAAGCTGGCGGGCGCTGCGCCCTCCACCGCCGTTGCCGCCGCCGAACGCTCGGCATCGGGCTCCGTGCAGACGCGGGTCGAAGACAGGAAGCCTGCCACGGCCGCTCCCGACAAGCTCACGCTGTCCAAGGGCTCCGTCAAGGGCCAGAAGGCTGCAGAAGACCAGGTCGCCAAGGACAAGCAGGCCAGCGAAGCCGCCACGCGGATGGCCGAGCTGTCCAAGAACATCACGGACTTGAACAAACTGGGCGCCGCCTCGGCCCCGGCTGGCAGCTCCGCCACGCCCGCGGCGGCACCGGCTGCCACGGCAGCCAGCGCGCCCGCGGCCGTGGCAGTGCAGACCCCGGCCATACCCGCCACGCCCACGGCACCCGCCGCGCCAGAAGCGCCTGCGTCGGCCCCGGTCGATCCCGCCGCCACGGCCAGCGATGCCGCCACGCCTGCAGAGGCCGCGTCCGAGCCCGCATCGGCACCGGCGTCGGCCCCCGCCCCGGTTCGTACCCCGCTTCCCGTCCCCGCGCCAGCGCCCGCTGAAGAGGCCAGCTTCCTCTCCGGCATCATGGACGATCCGATCCTGCCTTGGGCCTTCGGGGGCCTGCTGGCAGTGCTGCTGGGCTACGGCGCCTACCGCGTGGTGCAGCGCCGCCGCCAGAACAACGGCGTGGACAGCTCCTTCCTCGAAAGCCGCATCCAGCCCGATTCGTTCTTCGGCGCCAGCGGCGGCCAGCGTGTCGATACCGCCAACAGCGAGATGACCACGGGCTCGTCCATGGCCTACTCGCCCAGCCAGCTCGATGCCGGCGGCGATGTGGACCCTGTGGCCGAAGCCGATGTGTACCTGGCCTATGGCCGTGACCTGCAGGCCGAGGAAATCCTCAAGGAAGCCATCCGCCACAACCCGGCCCGCGTGTCGGTGCACGTGAAGCTGGGCGAAATCTACGCCAAGCGCCAGGACCGCAAGGCCCTGGAAGCCGTGGCCGGCGACGTGTTCAAGCTCACGCAGGGCGAGGGTCCCGACTGGGCCCGCATTGCCGAACTGGGCCGGGACCTGGACCCTGACAACCGCCTGTACCAGCCCGGTGGCCGCCCAGGCCTCGCCGAAGACGAGTCGCCTTCGCTGCCGCCTGGCGGCTTCCCCAGCACGTTCACGGGCGGCACCGCCGCGGCAGCCACTGCCGCGCTGCCTCCGGACCTGGACTTGGACCTTGACCTGGACTTGCCCGACGATGCGTTGACCGATGCACCGTCGGCAGCACCTGCAGCGCCCGGCGGCTTCGCCGCAGCGGCTGCGGCAGCATCTGCTGGCCGTGCGGCGCCTGCCGCCGAAGAGCCTTCGACGCTGCGCTCGGGTCTGGACATGCCAGACCTGCCCTCCGCCACTGCGCCGGCATGGAACTCCCCCGACACGGCACCCAGCCCCATGACGGCAGCGCCTCCCAGCGCCAACCTGGACTTCCCGAGCGTGGACGACCTGTCGATGGCGCCTTCCGGCCCCATCCCGCTGTCGGCCCAGGCACAGGACTCGGGCCCCATGGAGTTTGACCTTGGCGATCTGTCGCTGGACCTGAACGCGCCCTCCACACCCATGGCCGCTCCGGCGCCCAAGGCCGTTGTGCCCGCTCCAGCCTCGCTGGACGATTTCGCCAGCGCCCAGGACGACCCGCTGGCCACCAAGCTGGCGTTGGCCGAAGAGTTCAACGCCATCGGCGACACCGACGGCGCCCGCACGCTGATCGAAGAAGTGGTGGCCGAATCCAGCGGCGCCCTCAAGACCCGCGCCCAGCGCATGCTGGCTGAACTGGGCTGATGCGGCCGGGTTCCATCACGGCGCGCTTCCCCCACACCCAGGCCGCCCCATGACGCGGGTGGCGCTGGGCGTCAGCTACAACGGCCAGGCTTACAGCGGCTGGCAAAGCCAGCTGTCTGGCAACACCATCCAGGACAAACTCGAAGCGGCCCTGGGCCGCTTTGCCACGCACCCGGTGAGCACGCTGTGCGCAGGCCGCACCGACGCCGGCGTGCACGGGCTGATGCAGGTCGTGCACTTCGACACCGAGCTCGACCGCACAGCATCGTCGTGGGTGCGCGGCACCAATACCTTTCTTCCGCCCGACATTGCGGTGCAGTGGGCGCAGCCGGTGCCCGACCGGTTTCACGCCCGCGGCAGCGCCGTGGCCAGGCGGTACGCCTATGTGCTGCTGCAGTCGCCGGTGCGCCCCAGCGTGGACGCGGGGCGCGTGGGCTGGGTCTATCACCCGCTCAATCACGACGCCATGCGGCAGGCGGCAGACCAGTTGCTGGGCGAACACGACTTCACTTCGTTCCGCGCGTCGGCCTGCCAGGCCAAGTCGCCCGTCAAGACGCTGCGGCGCATCGACATCTCGCGCCGCGGGTTGGGCGAGCCCCACCCGGAGCTGGGCTGGAGCTCCTGCTACTGGCGCTTCGAGTTCGAAGCCAACGCGTTTTTGCACCACATGATCCGCAACATCATGGGCTGCCTGGTCGCCATTGGCCAAGGCAACCAGCCTGCGGACTGGATCGGACAGGTGCTGGCAGCGCGCTCGCGCGACGCCGCCGCCCCGACGTTTTCGCCGGATGGGCTGTACTTCCAGGGCCCGCGCTACGACGCCGAGTGGGGCCTGCCCCAGCGCACGGCTGCGTATGATTGGCTGCCATGACGACACCGCCCTCGCCCCTCTCGCCGCAAGCCCACCCAGAGCCGGCGCAGCCCGCCGCCCGCACCCGCATCAAGATCTGCGGCCTGACGCGCGAGCAGGATGTGGATGCCGCGGTGGCTGCCGGGGCCGACGCGATCGGTTTCGTGCTGTATGCCCCCAGTCCGCGCGCGGTCACTCCGGAGCGTGCGGCCCAGTTGGCGCGGCGCCTGCCGCCCTTTGTGACGCCGGTGCTGCTGTTCGTCAACGAGACTGCTACCAATGTGATAGCTGCCAGCGCCCTGATAGCGGGCGCTACCATCCAGTTTCATGGCGACGAGACACCTGAGGACTGCCTGGCGGCCACCGGCCAGGGCGCGCGCCCCTACCTGCGGGCAGCGCGGATTCCCCTGGGTGACGGAGCGGCACGCTTCGACCTCGTAAAATACGCCCACGATTACTCTCACGCCCAAGCCATCCTGCTCGACGCCCATGTCGACGGGTACGGCGGCAGCGGCAAGGCATTCAATTGGTCACTCCTTCCACCAAGCGTCAGCTCTCACCTCGTTTTGTCTGGTGGACTCACGCCTGCAAACGTGACCGATGGCATTTTGCAAGTACGCCCGCGTTGCCACACGCTGGCGGTTGATGTCAGCTCCGGCGTCGAGGCCACGGACCCTAACAGCCCCGATGGCAAGCCCCTGAGGGGCATCAAGGACGCCGGAAAGATCCAACGGTTCATCGCCGCCGTGCGCGCGGCCGATGCCCAACTTGCAAAGAACCCTCATGAATTCCTATCAGCAACCTGATGCTTCAGGCCATTTCGGCTCCTACGGCGGCAGCTTCGTCAGCGAAACGCTGACCCACGCCATCAAGGAACTGCGCGAGGCCTACGCCCGCTACCAGAACGACCCCGAGTTCCTTGCCGAATTCGCGTACGAGCTCAAGCACTTCGTGGGCCGCCCCTCGCCGGTGTACCACGCCGCCCGCACCAGCCGCGAGCTGGGCGGCGCGCAGATCTACCTCAAGCGCGAAGACCTCAACCACACCGGCGCCCACAAGATCAACAATGTGATCGGGCAGGCCATGCTGGCACGCCGCATGGGCAAGCCCCGCGTGATCGCCGAGACTGGCGCGGGCCAGCACGGCGTGGCCACGGCCACCATCTGCGCGCGCTACGGCCTCGAATGCGTGGTCTACATGGGCAGCGAAGACGTCAAGCGCCAAAGCCCCAACGTGTTTCGCATGAAGCTGCTGGGCGCCACCGTGGTGCCGGTCGAGTCCGGCAGCAAGACGCTCAAGGACGCCCTGAACGAAGCCATGCGCGACTGGGTGGCCAACGTGGACAACACGTTCTACATCATCGGCACCGTGGCAGGCCCGCACCCTTACCCGATGATGGTGCGCGACTTCCAGAGCGTGATCGGCAAGGAATCCATCGAGCAGATGCCCGCCATGCTGGCCGAGCAGAAGATCGCCGCCGAGCAGCCCGACGCCGTGATCGCCTGCGTGGGCGGCGGCAGCAACGCCATGGGCATCTTCCACCCCTACATCCCGTTCGACAAGACACGCCTGATCGGCGTGGAGGCGGCGGGCGAGGGCCTGGACAGCGGCAAGCACTCGGCATCGCTGCAGCGCGGCAGCTCGGGCGTGCTGCACGGCAACCGCACCTTCATCCTGCAGGATGCCAACGGCCAGATCACCGAGACCCACAGCATCAGCGCAGGCCTGGACTACCCCGGTGTGGGCCCGGAGCACGCCTGGTTGCAGGAGATCGGGCGCGCCGAGTACGTGGGCATCACCGACCAGGAAGCGCTGTCCGCCTTCCACCACCTGTGCCGCACCGAAGGCATCATCCCGGCGCTGGAATCGAGCCATGCCTTCGCCTACGCCCTCAAGCTCGCGCCCACCATGCGGCCCGACCAGGCCATCCTGGTCAACCTCTCGGGCCGGGGCGACAAGGACATCGGCACCGTGGCCGACCTGTCGGGTGAAGATTTCTACGACCGCCCCTCCATGCGCGGCCTGACCGTCAAGGGCGGCCCCGGAGACTCCAAGCCATGAGCCGCATAGACACCACTTTCGAACAGCTGAAAGCCCAGGGCCGCAAGGCGCTGATCCCGTACGTCACTGCAGGCTTCCCGTTTGCCGACATCACGCCCGCCCTCATGCACGGCATGGTGGAGGCTGGTGCCGATGTGATCGAGCTGGGCGTGCCCTTCTCCGACCCCATGGCCGACGGCCCCGTGATCCAGAAGGCCGGCGAAAAGGCGCTGGGCCTGGGTGTGGGCATGGTGCAGGTGCTCGACCACGTGCGGGAGTTTCGCAAGCGCAACACCACCACGCCCGTGGTGCTGATGGGCTACGCCAACCCGGTGGAACGCTACGACCAGGTGCACAGCCAGGCGGGCGGAGAGAGCGCCTTCGTGCGCGATGCCGCCGAGGCCGGTGTCGATGGCGTGCTCATCGTCGACTACCCGCCCGAGGAATGCGAAGCCTTCGCGGCCGACCTGCGTGCCCACGGCATGGACCTGATCTTCCTGCTGGCCCCCACCAGCACGGACGAGCGCATGGCCCAGGTGGCGCGCGTGGCCAGCGGCTATGTGTACTACGTGTCGCTCAAGGGCGTCACGGGCTCCGGTGCGCTTGATACCGCGGCCGTGGAGCAGATGCTGCCCCGCATCCGCGAGCATGTGCACATCCCTGTCGGCGTGGGTTTCGGCATCCGCGACGCAGCCACGGCCCAGGCCATCGGCAAGGTGGCGGACGCGGTGGTCATCGGCAGCCGCATCATCCAGCTGATCGAAGACCAGGAGCACGCCAAGGTGGTGCCCCTGACCATCGACTTCCTGCGCGGCATCCGCAAGGCGCTAGACGCGTAAAATAAAGAGCATCCCCCTGAGCGGCTTTGCCGCTTCCCCCTTCTCTCGCGCTTTGCGCGCGAAGGGGGACGCTCCCAGCGCGGCGGGGCGGCCCTTGCGCGGGAGCCCTGGCCTTTAGGCCGCGCCAGTTTCAAGGCCGTGCCGCCACTGGCCCATTCACACAGAGGAAAACCATGTCCTGGCTCGAAAAACTTCTGCCCTCCAAGATCCAGCAAACCGACCCCACCGAGCGCCGCCAGGTGCCCGAGGGCCTCTGGATCAAGTGCCCGAGCTGCGAGACGGTGCTCTACAAGTCCGACCTGGAACAAAACCAGAACGTCTGCCCCCACTGCAGCCACCACCACCGCATCGGCGCCCGCCCGCGGCTGAACTCGTTCCTGGACGCCGAAGGCCGCTACGAGATCGGCCAGGAAGTGCTGCCCGTGGACGCCCTCAAGTTCAAGGACAGCCGCAAGTACCCCGAGCGCCTGAAAGAAGCCCTGGAGAACACCGGCGAGACCGATGCCCTCATCGTCATCGGTGGCGCGGTCAAGAGCATCAACGTGGTGGTCGCCTGCTTCGAGTTCGACTTCATGGGCGGCTCCATGGGCTCCGTGGTCGGCGAGCGCTTCGTGCGCGGCGTGGAAACTGCCATCGAGCAGAAGGTGCCCTTCATCTGCTTTACCGCCACCGGCGGTGCCCGCATGCAGGAAGGCCTGCTGTCGCTGATGCAGATGGCCAAGACCAATGCAGCCCTCACCCGCCTGGCCAAGAAGGGCCTGCCCTACATCAGCGTGCTGACCGACCCGACCATGGGCGGCGTGAGCGCCGGCTTCGCCTTCGTGGGCGACATCGTGATCGCCGAGCCCAAGGCGCTGATCGGCTTTGCCGGCCCCCGCGTGATCGAATCCACCGTGCGCGTGACCCTGCCCGAGGGCTTCCAGCGCGCCGAATTCCTGCAGACCAAGGGCGCCGTCGATTTCATCTGCGACCGCCGCGAACTGCGCAACACCGTGGCGAGCAGCCTGGCCATGCTGCAGCGACTGCCGGCCGACGCTGTCATGTGATGCTGATGTGATGATGCCGGCGACGGCGTGATGCACGGCTGCGCCGTCGATTCGCAGCACCAGCAAGATCACTATATTTTTAATAGCAAAAAGGCCTCACTGGACAAGCGGTAGAGGCCTTTTTTATGGGTATTTTTTGTCCAGCGAATGGTCACCGCATGACGCTGGCCTGCAGATGGCCCAGTACGATCATCACCACCTGCAGCAGCACCAGCACGGCCAGCGGCGACAGATCGATGCCGCCCACCAGGGGGATGATGCGGCGAAACGGCCGCAGCACCGGCTCGCACAGCCGGGCGATGACATCCGACAGCGGCGAGCGCGCCTGCACCCACGACATCACCGCGTAGACGATCAGCAGGCCGATCAGCCCCGACACCGCCACACGGGCCAGCCCGAACAGCGCGAGCCACGGCAGCCAGGCCCACGCAGACGCAGCCCCGACGGCGCCCAGCAGCAGTGCGAGCAGGAAATATTGCGTGAGCTGCAGCAGCACCGCGGCCACCAGGCTCGACACATCCAGGCGCCCCACCGGCGGGATCACCTTGCGCAGCGGCAGGATGAGCCAGTCAGTGAGGGCAAAGATCAGCCCTCCCACCGGGTTGGCAAACGGAATGCGCTGCCATTGCATGTACAGCCGCAAGAGGCACGCCCCCGTGAGCAGGCCACCGACGACGTCGAGCAGAAAAGAGGCGATCTGGTAGAGCATGGATGAGACAAAAACGGGTGGGCGGCGCCGAAAGAACGCCGTGTCATGGGATGATAGCGACGTAGGGTGTTCCCCCATCAGTTTCAAGGATCGTCCGGCGCTGCGTCCCGGTCAGCCAGGGCTGTCCCCGTACCGGCCCAGGCGGCACGAACGGCCCGGACTTGGCACCAGGGGCCGGGCACCCAGGCGACGCGCAATGCGAAGGTATTCAGGCCTGTTCCCGGGCGCAAGCCCAGTGCCTGCCCTTGCCAGGGTGCCAGCGCTTACGCTGCCAGGCATCCGCGAAGGCCCGCGGGCCCAAGGGCCCGGAACGGTCTGCGCCGACCTCGGGCGTTTTTGAAACCGACATGAACATGCTGCACTTCGTCATCTCCGATTCATGACCCAGCCTCTCACACTGTCCTCCCTGCCCCTTTTTCCGCTCGGCTCCGTGCTCTTTCCGGGCGGCGTGCTGGCCTTGCGCGTGTTCGAGGTGCGCTACCTCGACATGGTCCGCAAATGCCAACAGGCGCGCGCACCCTTCGGCGTGGTGGCGCTCACCCAGGGACGGGAAGTGCGGCAGGCCGGCGCACCCGACGAGCAGTTCAGCGACGTCGGCACGCTGGCCGTCATCGAGCAGATCGACACCCCGCAGCCGGGGCTGATCACGCTGGTGTGCCGCGGCAGCCAGCGGTTTCGTATCACGCAGCGCAGCCTGTTGCCGCACGGCCTGTGGATCGCCGATGTCGACCACCTCGACCAGGACATGGCTGTGTCCATTCCGCCCGATTTGCACAAAGCCTCGACCGCCCTGGCCCAGGTGCTGCACACCCTGCAGCAGCGCGACCCCGACGCGCCCACGTCCATCGTCCCCACGGCAGTGCAACTCGACGATTGCGGCTGGGTGGCCAACCGCTGGTGCGAACTGCTGCCGGTGCCCCTGGAGCTCAAGCAGCGATTGATGGAGCTGGACAACCCGCTGGTTCGGCTGGAGCTGGTCGGCGATGTGCTGGCGAAGACAGGGATTGCACAGTAGGCATAGAAATCACTGCAGGTTAGGGAACCTCTGCACGAATCTCTTTCGCCCGTGCCACTACGGTGTCTGAGCTAAAAACTGGCCCGCTTTTATCGAATGGTGCGCTTGGCGTCTCCTTCTCGCACTATGCGAGGGGCCATTTGTCCCCGGTCTTGGGGCATTACGCGCCCAGCACGCGCACCTGTCCCATGCAGGCGAGCAGCTTGTGCCTTGCCATCTACAGGTTAGAGAGCGCAAACAGCGTGACGATCTGTGTGGTGTTCTTCTTGAGCCCCCGGTAGCGCACTTTCACATACCCAAACTGTTGCTTGAGCACGCGGAACGGGTGCTCCACCTTGGCCGGCATGCTGGCCTTGGTGCGCTCCAGATGGTCGAGCAGCACGTCAAGGGGCGTGTCCTTGTCCAACTCCCGGCGCGATCCTGGACGCATGGCTACGTGCCAGCGCACGGTTGGCTTGGCATCAGGCCGTTTGTGCACGCCTTGGTAGCCCGCATCTCCAAATGCGTCTGCCTCATGCCGTTGCAATAGGCTGTTGGCTTCGATCACGTCACCCAAGTTGCCGCTGGTGCCTCGCACCGTGTGCACCAGGCCCGAGTCCGCATCCACGCCAATGTGGGCGTTCATACCGAAGTACCACTGGTTGCCCTTCTTGCTTTGGTGCATCTCGGGGTCGCGCTCGCTGCTTTGGTTCTTGGTGGAAGTGGGCGCAGCAATCAGCGTGGCATCCACCACCGTGCCCGCTTTGAGTTGCAACCCTCTGGCTTGCAGCAGGGCATTGACGGTGGCCAGGATCTGATCGGCCAGCTTGTGGCGTTCCAGAAGGTGTCTAAACCGCAGGATGCTCGACTCGCAGGGATGTACTCGTCCCAGTGCGACAGGCCCGCAAAGTCCCGAAAGGCTGGCACGTCGTGAAGCGCTTCTTCCATCGCCGGGTGGCTCAGCTTGAACCATTGCTGCATGAAGTGGATGCGCAGCAGGGTCTGCACTGCAAAGGGCTGCGGACCCCGCCGTCCAGCTTCGGGCGCGTACGGCTCTATGAGCGAGACCAGTTCAGTCCAGGGCACCACCAGTTCCATGGCGTCCAGGAACTCGCGCTTGCGGGTGCGCTTGACTGTGTTGCTCAGGCCCAGGCTGCTTTGCTTCATGCTCGTATAGTCTGGGCTTCAGCACTCCACGCAATCACATCGCTTGGGCATTCGTGCAGAGAATCCTTAGCGTGGCATGTATTCCGGAACGTGGGCCTGTAACCATGTCCGAAGCGCAGACGCCGACGGTTCGACCCCAAGTGCAGCGATGCTCTGACGCAGTGCCTCTGGGTCAATGCTGCCTGAGACATCGATCTTGGCTACATGCAGCTTCGCGTGCGACGTAGGTTCAGTCGTCTCACCATTGGCGAGGAGTTCCTCGTATAACTTCTCACCAGGTCGCAAGCCGGTGAAAACGATAGGTATTTCATGCTCGGTCTTACCAGACAAACGGATCATGATCTTTGCCAATTCCAAAATTTTGACGGGTTCTCCCATTTCCAATACAAATATTTGCTCTGACTGCCCCATCAGACCAGCCTGCAGAACCAGTTGCGCAGCCTCAGGAATCGTCATGAAATAGCGAACGATGTCCGGATGAGTCACTGTGAGCGGGCCGCCGCTTGCAATTTGCTCAGTAAACAGAGGAACCACCGAACCACTAGAGCCCAAAACATTCCCGAATCGCACCGCAACAAAGCGCGTACCACGGTATTCCAAAGCCAACGCCTGCATCACCTGCTCGGCGAGCCTCTTGCTTGCACCCATGACATTTGTAGGATTGACTGCCTTGTCAGTAGATATCAGCACAAAACGCGAGGCTCCAACCAAGCCCGCGACTCGAGCAGCGTTCAGCGTTCCCAAGACGTTGGTATGCAACGCTTCGATCTCGTTGCCTGACTCCATGAGAGGAACATGCTTATAAGCAGCCGCATGAAACACCACCGTTGGCCGATGAAGCCGCGCGATGGCGTGCAGACGGTCAATCTCTCGCACGTTGGCTGTGTAGTAAACGCCCTGCATCTGCGGGTGCGCGTCGCGCAACTCTTGTTCCAAGCGGTACACAGAGAACTCTGAAATATCAACACAAATGAGACGTGCGACGCCGAACCTGGCAATTTGGCGGCACAATTCTGAACCGATGGAGCCACCAGCTCCGGTAACTAGCACGGTTCGACCAGACAACAGATTTGCCAAGCCCTCCACATCAAGCGCTACCGCATCCCGACCAAGCAGGTCCTCCAGGTCTATGCGACGCGGCCCAGCTGACGGGCGCATCCACTCGTCAGGACGGGGCAGTGCCAGCAGGGTAAGGCCGACGCCATTAGAGTGAAGCAACGCATCCCGCCTAGACTGCGAACCAGGAGGGCATGCCATGAGCGCCGTGCTTACCCCAGCAGCACTAGCTACACGGGCAATGTTCTCAGGCGCCCCAAGCACTGTCACGTTCTGTATTGAACGCCCCATTTCAGCCGCCACCGGCGACAGTATGCCAACCGGAACCCAATGACCAAGAACACCCAGGGTACGCAATGCGTTTGAAGACTCTTGCAATGAACCCACGATGAGGAGTGGAGTGCCCTGTAACGCCAAAGTGCGCTGACGCTCAGCCAGTGTGCGCCATCCTGCGCGCAGGGCTCCGAGCAATGTCAATGCAAATACAGGGTGCATAACAAGCACTGAACGAGGCACTGCAGAGTAGCGTAGCATCACAATTGCGGCAACCATGAAAAGAGCACCTAACAGCACGCCTGCACCAAGCTGACGCAGTTCTGGCAATCCGGTGAACCGCCATACCTGCCGGTATACACGGCGCAACGCTAAACCACAAAAAAAACACACTGCAGCAATTGCCGATGTACGCCAGACAAGAGGAAGCACTTCCGACGGAATGTCGAAGTTGTAGCGCAGCAGAAATGCGATCCAACAAGCAGCCATCACGACAGCGGCGTCAGCGCCTATCTGCACTGAGCTCTGACTGCCGAGAAACCGGGTAAAACGTGATTGCTTCGACTGCACAGGGGATATCAAGAAATGAGAAATCTAGAGGCGGGCGTCAAGCTCTATCGACCGAATGACGTAAGCTATTGTCTGGCAAACTGCGTCCAGTTCCAGATGAATTCGAAATAGGCCTTTTTCAAAGTATGTTTAGCGGAAAATCTATCCTGATCACAGGAGGTACCGGATCCTTCGGTAAGCAATATGTCAAGACTTTGTTGCAGACCAGCAAGCCAGCGCGCATCGTTGTGTTTTCTCGCGACGAATTGAAGCAGTACGAGATGGCACAGCACTTTACTGATGAGTGCATGCGCTATTTTATTGGCGACGTACGTGACTATGATCGCCTTGCGCAGGCAATGAAGGGTATCGACTACGTGATCCATGCAGCGGCTCTCAAGCAGGTACCTGCCGCCGAGTACAACCCGATGGAGTGCATCAAGACAAACATTCATGGCGCTGAGAACGTCATTCGTGCGGCCATCTCGAACAACGTCGAGAAGGTCATCGCCCTATCCACCGACAAGGCAGCAAATCCAATCAACCTGTACGGAGCCACTAAGCTCGTTTCGGACAAGCTCTTCGTAGCGGCTAACAATCTGGTGGGCAGCGGGCGCTCAAGCTTCGCGGTGGTTCGCTACGGGAACGTAGTCGGCTCACGAGGCTCCGTCGTACCATTTTTTCAGAAACTTCTGGCTGAAGGTGCGGACAGCCTACCCATCACTGACCGCCGAATGACCCGTTTTTGGATCAGCCTACAGCAGGGCGTCGATTTTGTGCTTGACAAATTCGTCCGAATGCAGGGCGGTGAGATTTTTGTACCCAAAATTCCTTCAATTCGCATGGTTGATCTCGCGGATGCCATGGCTCCCGGTATCGTGCAGCGCGAAATCGGCATTCGCCCTGGCGAGAAGCTCCACGAGATCATGTGCCCTGCCGATGATTCGCATCTAACATTGGAGTTCGCGAGCCACTACGTCATACGCCCCACAATTAAGTTCTATGGCGAGACGCTCGACTACGTCACTGACGCCGACGGAGCAACGGGAGTGCCGGTCGCACAGGGTTTCGAGTACCACTCCGGCAACAACACGCATTTTCTATCCATCCCCGAAATCCGCGCCTTCAACGCGCAGGCGATGGAAAGCTGCGTAGGGCTGTGAGCATGATCCCCTATGGCCGCCAGGACATCAGCTGCGAGGACATTGAAGCGGTGGTGCGCGTGCTCCGTTCGGACTACCTGACACAGGGCCCCGAAATCGAAGGTTTCGAGCGTGAAATCGCCGCGTTCTGCAGCGCTCCCCACGCCATCGCTGTCAACAGCGCCACCTCCGCACTGCACATGGCTTGCGCATCGCTCGGCGTCGGGCCAGGCGACGTAGTCTGGACCAGCCCGAACAGCTTTACCGCCTCGGCGAACTGTGCCCGCTACTGCGGGGCCAATGTAGACTTCGTTGACATCGGAGTTGATCTCAATATGGACCCCGCTGCCCTCGCGGCGCGACTCGCGGGCGCTCAAATGGCGGGAAGGCTCCCGAAAGTCGTTATTCCCGTCGACTTCGCTGGCCGGTCTTGTCGCATGCGCGAGATTCGGAAGCTAGCCGACGAGTATGGCTTCGCAATCGTCGAGGACGCTTCGCACGCTATCGGCGGCATGCTCGAGGGCAAGCCGGTGGGTGGGCATGGGCTGGCCGACATTACAGTCTTCAGCTTCCACCCGGTCAAGATCATCACCAGCGGCGAAGGAGGCATAGCGGTGACGCACAACGCAGAACTGGCGCGGCGTATGCACATCTTCCGCACGCATGGCATCACACGCGATCCTGCGGAGATGACGCATCCACCTGACGGTCCTTGGTACTATCAGCAGATCGGCCTAGGCTTCAACTATCGCATCACCGACCTGCAAGCCGCATTGGGCCGCAGCCAGTTGCGCCGCATCGCCAGCTTCGTAGACCGCCGCCATGAAGTCCGCCACGCCTACGATACAGCCCTCGCAGCAAGCGGGCTCGGCCTGCCTCCACCGGACGTAGAGTGCCGCTCGGCATTGCATCTTTACCCCGTCCGCGTTCCGGTCTCTCTCGCCGGAGGACGTGATGCCGTGTTCGCACGCTTGCGCGCGGCGGGCGTTGGCGTCAATGTTCACTACATCCCCATCCACACACAGCCTTATTACCAAGCGCTCGGCTTCCGTTGGGGCGACTTCCCTCGCGCCGAGGCTTACTACCGTGAGGCTATCTCGCTGCCGATGTACGCAGCGATAACACAGGAGCAATTGGACACAGTAATCGAGACCGTCCTGGCGGCGGTAGCGCAGCAATGACCTCCACCAAGGCCCAGCGCGTGGCGCTGGGAACAGCACAAATCGGGCTTGATTACGGGATCACCAACGCTGGCGGCCGGCTGCGCGATGCCGCCGCGTACGAGGTACTAAGGGAAGCAGCCGCGCATGGCTGGACGATCGTGGACACTGCCGGCGGCTATGGCGACAGCGAGGAACGCCTCGGCGCCCTGCTGCGTGATCAGGCGGGAATGCCTTGGGAAATCATCACCAAGACTCCTGCCGCCCGCAAGGAAATTTTCGGCGAAGCCGACCTTGCACCTTTTCAAACCGCGTGGGCACTTTCGCGGTCGCGGCTTGGCATATCGTCTAGTCAGCCCCATGGGCTTCTCGTCCACCATGCCGACGACCTGCTTGTGCCTGGTGGGGAACGCCTTCACGACTGGCTGCTTTCGCTGCGTGAAGAAGGCGCGGTCACGCGCGTTGGAGTTTCAGTTTACGACGAAGCGCAGGTTGATTCGCTCTTCTCGCGCTATGGTGGACGGGAGCGCCCTTTCGACATAGTACAGTTGCCCGCTAGCATCGCAGACCAGCGACTTGTTCGCGGCCCCGCGGCGGAAGCAATGCGCCACATGGGCGTCGAAGTGCATGCGCGGTCCCTCTTCCTTCAAGGCCTACTCCTCGCAGCGCCGGAATTCGCAGAAGACCGCTTCCCCGGTCGCGGCAAATGGGTTCGCCGGATGCATGCCTGGGCCGCCAGCTACGGCTTGACCCCCGTGCAGGCGTGCATCAGTTTCTTCCGTTCCAACCCCTCGCTGGGCGTGGCCGTCATCGGCGTAACCAGCGCGTTGGAGTTGCGGCAGATCGCACAGGCGTTAGTCGTAGCACCCGTTCTTGACTGGAGCGAATGGGCCGACCAAAATCCTTGCTGGTTGGACCCGCGCCGCTGGGGCAAGCCATGAGCAACACACATGTCCTCGCAATCCTGCAGGCACGTATGAGCTCCAGTCGATTACCCGGAAAGGTGCTCCTGCGCACATGCGGCAAGCCGCTGCT
Organism: Acidovorax sp. NPDC077693; assembly: GCF_044542805.1. Classification (NCBI taxonomy): domain Bacteria; kingdom Pseudomonadati; phylum Pseudomonadota; class Betaproteobacteria; order Burkholderiales; family Comamonadaceae; genus Acidovorax; species Acidovorax sp. NPDC077693. The sequence goes on from NZ_JBITVD010000001.1 coordinate 108,250, forward strand.
CGCACACCAGATTGAGCGCATTGGGCGCTGTAAAGCTGTTTCCCGCCTCGTGGTGGCCACAAGCACTGACAGCAGTGACGACGCTATCGAAGAACTCTGCCGGACACTCGGCGTGGCGGTGCACCGCGGCAGCCTGGACGACGTGCTAAACCGCTTCTCTGGTGCTGCGCGGTCGTTCTCGCCCGAATGGATCGTCCGGCTAACCGGCGACTGTCCTTTAACAGACCCCGCACTGATCGATCGCGTAGTTCGCACAGCAGTCGAGGGCGGGTTCGATTACGTCTCGAGTGCGCTGAACCCGACTTTCCCGGATGGCTTGGATGCGGAGTGTTTACGCTACTCTGTGCTGGCCGTCGCAGAGGCCGAGGCCCGCCTGCCGAGCGAACGCGAGCATGTTACCGCTTTCGTCTACAGCCGGCCGAAGCGCTTCCACTTGGGCGAGGTACGCAACGCTGTCGACCTGTCGGCCCTGCGCTGGACAGTCGATGAGCCTCGTGATTTTGTTTTCGTTTCTCAGGTGTTCGAGCGCCTCTATCCATTCAATCCGTGTTTTTCGATGGATGATGTCCTGCAATTGCTGGACAATGAGCCGAGGCTAGCCACGCTCAACGGTGGGATCCTGCGCAACGAGGGCTATCACAAATCCCTGCGAGGTGACTGCGCGGCGGACCTATAGGACACTAAATGAAGCTCTTCAATAAATCGCAGGAAATGCTCGCTCGCGCGGAAAAGGTTATCCCACTCGGCGCGCAGACCTTCAGTAAAAGCCGAACGCAGTACCCATACGGCGTATCGCCCTATTTCATCAGCCACGGCAAGGGAAGCCGCATATGGGATGTAGACGGCAATGAGTACACCGACTACATCAACGCACTAGCCTCCGTCACCTTGGGTTACTGCGACCCTGATGTCACCGCGGCCGTCGAGGTCCAGTTGCGCAAGGGCACGATCTTCACGCTCAGCACGGAAATCGAGATCGAGGTCGCCGAGCGCATCGTGCACATGGTTCCCTGCGCCGAGAAGGTGCGTTTCGGCAAGAATGGCTCCGATGCTACTGCCGGCGCGGTGCGAGTTGCCCGCGCCTTCACGGGTCGCGAGCACATCGCGGTGTGCGGCTATCACGGCTGGCAAGACTGGTACATCGGCTCTACCACGCGCAATCTTGGTGTGCCGCAGGCCGTGCGAGGACTCACTCACAGTTGGACATACAACGATGCATCTTCCCTAGAAGCCGTCTTCATGGCCCATCCGGGAGCAATTGCCGCCGTGGTGATGGAACCGATGAATATCAGCGAGCCGAAGTTTGGTTTTCTGGAGGAGGTGCAAGCGCTGTGCCGCAAGCACGGCGCGCTGCTGGTGTTTGACGAGACGATCACCGGTTTCCGCTACGCCCCCGGAGGCGCGCAAGAAATGCTAGGCATCACGCCCGACCTCGCCTGCTTCGGCAAGGGCCTCGCCAACGGCTACCCCCTCGCCGCTGTTGCCGGCCGTGCCGACGTGATGAAATTGATGGAAGAGGTATTCTTCTCGTTCACCTTCGGCGGCGAGACCCTCTCGCTTGCAGCTTCGGGGGCTACGCTCGACAAAGTCGCGAGCCAAGACGTGACAGGGCACCTCGCAAAGCTAGGCACCGAGCTGATGATTGGAGTACAGGGTCTAATTGACAAGCACGGCATGCAAGAGCTAATGACTTCGACGGGGCACCCCAGTTGGTCTTTCCTTGTCCTCAAAGACGTTCCCGGCTGTTCTTCCTTCCACAGCAAGACACTGTTCATGCAGGAAATGTTCCAGCGGGGCATCCTCGCCTATGGGACGCACAACCTCACGTTCGCGCACACTCGAGAGGACATAGCGCGCCTTTTGGTAGTTTACGACGAGGTCTTTCCCATCATGCGTGCTGGCGCGCTTGAAGGGCGCATGGCCGGTTTGCTTCGCTGCAACCCGCTCGAGCCACTTTTCAAGATCCGATGATGCGACGGATCGCGTTTCGCGTCGACGCGTCCCCGGTTGCCGGGCAAGGGCACCTCAGCCGTTGCCTAGCCTTGGCATCGCGTCTTCACGCGCGCGACACGCAATGCCATTTCGTCGGCACGCACGCGTTAGCCCCCTGGGTAGCAGACATAGAGACGGCCGGTCACCGAGTCAGCCTTATCCGTGAAGACCTGGCGGCCAGCGAAGACGCCGTCGAAACAATAAGGGTGCTCGAAGGCCCGGCTGACTGGCTCGTCGTTGACCACTACGGCCTGGACGCATGCTGGCATAAAGTAGTCCGCCCCTCGGCCCCGCGCCTTCTTGTCATCGACGACCTTGCTAACAGACCGCTCGCTGCTGATGCGGTGCTAGACCCATCCCCTTGTGCAGACATGCAGGCATATCGCAAGCTCGCGCCAGCCGCAAAACTACTCCTCGGCCCAAGCTGGTGCCTACTGCGAAAGGAATTCGCCGAAGCGAGGCGACGCGCTCCGCACAAAGAGACACCGGACTTTAGCCCACGCATCCATCTCGCACTGGGTGGAACGGACTATGCCAATGCCACCGTTCCCTTAGCCCGAGGCCTGTTGGAATGGTTCGAAGGAGTGCGCATCATGGCGGTTCTTGGCCACGAGGGCCCGCAAGCGGCTGCGCTCCGGGAACTCGCCACCACTTCCAACGGACGCCTGGAACTGGTTGTGGCTACGCGAGAAGTGGCAGCCACCATGGCAGTTTGCAACTGCGCCGTGGGAGCCCCCGGTGGCACACTTTGGGAACGCTTTTGTATGGGTTTACCGACGGCATGCGTGAGTACGGCGCCTACCCAGCGCCCGGTGATTGAACGCCTGGCGCACGCGGGTTGGCTACTGGATCTAGGAGAAGCTAGTGATTTCGGCAAAGGTACGCGCGAAGCACTCGCGCGCTGGCTGAGTAGCCCCGCCGCGCTGTACGCCCAGCGAGAACGACTGGTGGAGGCGGTGGATGGCCTAGGCGCGGACCGACTGGTTGACTGGCTGGTGGAGCGTGCGCGATGAGTGGCATAGTCACCGGCGTTTGTTTCGTTCCATGGTCTGACGCAAACGATGGCGCAACCGTGCGCTGGCTGAACGATCCGGCTATCCGTGCGAGCTTCGGCATCACTGGCAGTGTCACGTTGGAAAGTCATCGTCAATGGCGTCGCCAGCACACGAGCCTAGCCGCCTGGGCTATAGAGGCGGACTCGATCCACTGTGGCAATTTTCTGCTCGACATTAATCCGCGCCACGCGAGCGCTTACTTGCAGATATACATCGGCGAGACCTACTTGCAGGGTCGTGGCATTGGACGACAGGCCGTGGCGCTGGGTTTGGTGAAAGCATTCGGAACTCTGGCGATGAACCGCGTCTGGCTTCACACGCGACAGGACAACCCGCGCGCACGCCACCTCTACGAAAGCTTGGGTTTCCGCTACGAGGGAACTGAGCGTGAATCCATCCGAGATGGCGACCGCTTCCTCAACCAGGATCGATGGGCACTCCTGCGCGCGGACTGGCGGAGTCCATGAACGTTGCGATCATGCAGCCCACCTACATGCCGTGGGCGGGCTACCTGCGGCTCATCGCTCGCGCCGGCCGCTTCGTGTACCTAGACGACGCGCAGTACGAGCGCGGCACCTGGCACCAGCGCAACCGCGTCCTGCTGGACGGGCAACAGCAATGGCTCACCGTGCCCGTGCGCCGCCAGCGGCTGGGCGAGTCGTTGCTGGCGGTGCAGGTGGACGACGCCGCGCACTGGCGACGCAAGCATCTCGCCCTCGTCACAAATGCATACCGCAGGCACCCGCACGCGGGAGAGGCGCTTGAGCTCATGCGCCGGGCCGCGGACAGCACCGGCATCACCTCGCTCGCCCTTCTGAACATCGCGCTCATCGAGCATTGCTGCAAGGCGCTGGGCCTGGCCACCGAGCGCCTGCGCGCCAGCGAACTGGGCGTAGGTGGAGCGCGCACCCGGCGCGTGCTGGACCTCTGCGCACATCTGGGCGCCACCACCTACATTTCCCCGCCCGGTGCACGCGAATACCTCGAAGCCGACGGTTTCCGAGACCAGGACGCGATCAAACTAGAATTCGACGAGTTCCCCGCCCCCGCTTATCCGCAGGAGGGCGTCTCCGGCTTCGTGAGCCACCTTTCCGTACTCGACGTCGTCGCCAACATCGGCTGGCAGGGCCTTGCGCGGTACATTGCCGAGCCAGACAACGCGAGCCTTGACCCATGAACCACCCGCTGAAAAAAAATCCCCGCCACGGTTTTCTGCAGATCGACCCGACGCCTTCGCCCGAGGAAATCTCGCGCTATTACGCACAGGAGTTCTACGCGGCTAGCTACCAGGGCCTGAACGACTCCGGCCTGCAGGCGATCGACCGCGACCGCGACTTCTACGAAGGCCACTATGACGACCTACTTGAGACCATCGTGGAGCTCTCCGGCCAGCCTTCCGTAGGCCTGAAGCTGCTGGACGTGGGCTGCGGCTGGTGCCAGGCGCTCGCGCGCTGGCAGTCGCGCGGCGTCGTGGGCCACGGCTTCGACCCCGCGCCGGAAGCCATCGCGCACGGCGCGAAGACCGGCCTCATGGTGAAGCAGGCCGGCATGGACCGCATGGATGTCTTCGGCGAGCGCTTCGATGCCGTCACCCTGCTCAACGTGCTGGAACACCTAGCCGATCCCGAAGCCGTCGTGTGCGAGATCCGCGAGAAGGTCATCCGCCCGGGAGGCGTGCTCGTCATCGACGTGCCCAACGAATTCAACACATTCCAGACCGCCGGCCAGGTGGTGCACGGCCTGCCCGAATGGTGGGTCGCGCCGCCAGCCCACCTCAACTACTTTAGCGGCACCACGCTCACCGCGCTGCTGGAAGGCAACGGCTTCTCCGTGCGCGTGCTTGAGGCTTCCTTCCCGCTGGAGATGTTCCTCCTAATGGGCGACCGCTACGTGGGCGACGCCGAGCTGGGCCGAGCCTGCCACCTCAAGCGTGTGGCGTTCGAAGCGATCCTGCGGGCCCAGGGCAAGACGAAGGAAATGCGCGACTACTACCGCGCGCTGGCGGGGCTGAACCTTGGCCGCCAGGTGGTCGCCTTCGCGGTGGCGCAGTAATCCGGAACAACCAGGGGACGCGGCGCGCATGGAACTCTTCAACTTCGGCGGCGCGACGGCCATCCTTGAGCACCGCGGCGTGCGGATGCTGATGGACCCGTGGCTGGACGACGGCATCTTCCACGGCTCATGGGTGCATTTCCCGCCGCTCGGCGCGCACGTCGAGGATGTCGGCCGGCTCGATTACATCTACATCTCGCACATCCACGAGGACCACTGCTCGCTCGGCACGCTGGAAAAATTGGACCGCAACGCGACCGTGCTGGTGATGGGCCGCAAGCCCAACTTCGTCGTCGATTTCCTCGTCCGCAACAAACTGGGCTTCAAGGACATCCGTATCATCCCGCCGCGCTCGCCAGTGTTGCTGCGGCCCGGTCTCGTAGCCGATATGGTCGAGCCCGACCCTTCCGACGCGATGGCCAGCGCGATCGACTCCGCACTCGTGCTGCGCTGGGACGGCCACGTGATCTTCAACGCCAACGACTGCCAACCCCACCCGGCGATGATCGAGTACGTGCGTTCCACCTACGGCCGGCCCGACCTCGCCATGCTCCCATACTCCGGCGGCTCGGGCTACCCATCGTGCTACATCAACCTCACCGATGAAGAAAAGTGCGCCGAGCGCGACCGCATCCGCGAGATGCGCAGCGGTGCCTTCATCGACACGGTGAAGGCCCTTGACCCGAAACGCGTGATACCTTTTGCCGACCAGTACGCGATAGCCGGCTCGCGTGCCGCGCTCAATGAATACGTGGCTCACCCGGCGACACCAGCGGCCATGCGCGCGCCCATGGCCCGCGCCGGGCTCGCCGACCGTCTGCTGCTTGTCAACTCCGGCCAGCGCTTCGACCTGGAGACCGGCCGCCACAGCCCCGAAGCGCCCTACCGCGACTACAGCGACGAGGAGCGCCAGGCTTGGCTGGACGGCATCAACGCGAACCACCGCTACGACCACGAGAAGTTCGAGTTCGCCTCGGGCGTGCCGCTTGAGCGCCTCGTGCGCCAGGCGCGCGGCCGCCTCTGGGGCTATCAGGAAGCCAATCACGTTCATCCTGAGTGGATGCTCGTGCTCGACTCCCCGGAGATGGCACAGGTCTTTCTGCTCCCGCTCGGAAGTGCCGAAGTGGCTGCCATGCCGCGTGAGAATGCCGTCGAGGGCCCGTTCCTGCGCATCCGCGCGCCCCGCACGCTGATGATCATGATGCTACTCGGCCACGTTTCGTGGAACATCGCCGACGCCGCTCTTTTTCTGGACTACGAGCGCGTGCCGAACCGCTACGATCCCGTCGTCTACTTCCTGCTGAACCTCCTACGGGTGTAACTGCATGACTTCCGCCGTACCGCAGACCAGCGTCTTCCTCGACAAGGAAGGCGACGCCTGGTTCGAGCGCAACCGTGGCGCCTACGAGGCGCGCGAGAATCATTTCGAATGCGACCTCCTCGTCTCCGAGCTGGCGCCCTTTCGCGAATCGATCAACGATATTCTCGAGATCGGCTGCGGCGACGGCCACAAGACCGACTGGCTCGCCCGCTTCTTCGACGCGCGGGCCGCGGGCCTCGATCCCTCTGGCAAGGCCATCGGGCACGGCCGCGAGCGCTTTGGCGCCTCGGGCCGAGTCGACCTGCGCACCGGCACCGCCGACAAGCTCCCCTGGGCAAACGCGAGCTTCGATGTCGTGTACTTCGGCTTCTGCCTCTACTTGGTCGGCCGTACCGAGCTGCTGTCCGCCGTCGCCGAAGCCGACCGCGTCCTGAGGCTGGGCGGCTTCCTTGTGATCCTCGATTTCGACACGCATCTGCCCCACCGGCGGGAATACCACCACCGGCCAGGCCTGTTCTCCTACAAGCAGGACTACTCCACCCTCTTCACAGGCTCGGCGGGCTACCACCTGTTCGCCAAGCGAAGCTTCTCGCACGCGGGCCAGCATTTTGCGACCGACCCGTCCGAGCGCGTCGCGATGTCCTTCCTCTATAAGGAAAAGGACGCATACCCGCTCGCCGCGACACCGAAGGAGGCCCCATGAGCATGCAAGCTTTCGAGATCGCCGGGCGCAAGGTCGGCGCCGGCCACGCGCCCTTCATGATTGCAGAGATGTCTGGCAACCACAATCATTCGCTGGACCGCGCGCTTGCAATCGTCGATGCCGCTGCAGCGAGCGGCGCGCATGGCCTGAAGATCCAGACCTACACCGCCGACACGATGACGCTGCCGCTGTCCACCGGCGAGTTCTTCGTTTCCGATCCCGCGAACCTCTGGACGGGCCGCACGCTCTATGAACTGTACCAGGAAGCCCACACGCCCTGGGAATGGCACGAGGCCATCTTCGAGCGCTGCCGATACCACGGCATGGCCGGTTTCTCCACACCGTTCGACGCCACCGCGGTCGACTTCCTCGAGAGCCTAGACGTCCCCTGCTACAAGATCTCGTCCTTCGAAAACACGGACCTGCCGCTGGTGCGAAAGGTTGCAGCCACCTGCAAGCCGCTCATCATCTCCACTGGCATGGCCACGGCCGCCGAGCTCGATGAAACCGTGCGGGCCGCGCGCGGCGCCGGCGCGAAGCACATCGTGCTGCTCAAGTGTACGAGCACCTATCCCGCCACGCCGGACAACACTCATGTGCGCACCATCCCGCACATGCGCGATCTCTTCGGCTGCGAGGTCGGCCTGTCGGACCACACGATGGGCGTGGGCGCCGCCGTGGCCAGTGTCGCGCTCGGCGCCACCGTGGTCGAGAAGCACTTCACGCTCGCACGCGCCGACGGCGGCGTGGATTCCACGTTCTCGCTGGAGCCGCACGAGTTCCGCTCGCTCGTCGACGAAACGGAACGCGCGTGGCGCAGTCTGGGCGGCGTGCAGTACGGTCCCACGGAAGCGGAACTGAAGTCGCTGCGCTACCGACGCTCGCTCTACGTCGTGGAAGACATCGCAGCCGGCGAGGCCTTCACCGAACGTAATGTGCGCGCCATCCGGCCGGGCCTTGGCCTACCCTCGAAGTACTTGGGCGTGGTCCTGCAGCACAAGGCGCGCGGATATCTGAAGAAAGGCACCGCCGTCTCCTGGGACATCCTCGCCTGAAGTGCGCGGCCGCCCGAAGGGACGCCGCGCTCAGCCCCCGGCGAGCGCGATGATTTCCTGCGCAATCCGCGGGCTGGCGGGCCCCGGCTGCATCCGCGCGGAAGGGGCGCCCGGCGCCGAATCGGCCGCCTCGTCAAGGCAGGCCTCGAGCGTCGCGAGGTTCGGCACGCCGCGGCTGATGCCCAGCTTCTCGTAGCTCATCACGCCGTTGGAGCCGGACGATTCCAGCGAGAGCACCGCGGCGCCCGCGCTGGCCGCCTCAACGCCCACCGTGGAGCCGGTGACGAGCACCGTGTGGGCGGCGAGGATCTGCGGATGCAGCGGGTCGCTCAGCGGGCGGGAAAGGTACACGCGTTTCTGGGGCGGCTGCGCCGCGAAATGGTGCGCCTCGTTAGGGTGGTAGCGCACGATGGCAGCGACGTCCTCGCGACGCGCGACCCAGCGGCGCAACACGGCTTCTGCCGCCTCTCCGAACGCGGTGCCCGGGGCGACCGCACCGCCCTCGCTCGGCAGGCGTTCGATGATGCCGGCCCAAAGGAAAATTTTGAGACCTTCCCACCCCAGCGAGCGCCGCAGTTCATGCGCGGCGCGGCGCTGCGCCGGGTCGAAAAGGCTGTCGAACCCCGGGTTGCCCGTCACCACGATGCGCGAGGCGTCCATGCCGGCCGCGACGAGGTTGTCGCGCACCTGTGGCAACATGGCTGTCACGCGGTCCGCGTGGCGCGGGCGCAGGAGGTACGCGTCGCCCGCCATCGCGAAGAGGTCGATCATCGACACTGTCGGAATACCCGCTTCCATCGCGGCATCGAGCGCCGCCTGCTCACTGCGCGGCGAGTTCGTCGCAACTACAACGTCGGGGGCGAGCTCGCGGATGATGCGCCGGAAGAAATGGATCGGGTAGAAACTGTAGCGGCCCTCGCGCGCGTAGAGCGCGCGGGCACCGTCGGCCCCGTGCTGCTGCGTGAGATCCCAGTAGTTGACACCGATGTACGCCGCAGTCTCGAAGGGGTCCACCGCCGGATGTACATTGCCTTGGGCGAGCCGACCGCCCCACTCCTGCGCGAAACCCGTGTCGGCTAGGTGCACTAGGTCCAAGAACCCGAGCGGCTTCTCGCCGACGGCCTCGGCGGCCGAACGCGCTGTCGTCAGCGCGAGCAGGTCGATGTGGATGCCGGGCTTCGCGGCGCGTAGCGCGCGGATGACGGGCAGCATCATGGCGATGTGCCCGCCACCGTAGGTGACGCAGAGAACCCTCACGCGCCCCGGCTCCACAGCGCCATCGCGGCCAGCGCGCGCAGCTCGCGCGTGAAGTTCGCGCTGCCGTCACGGTGCCTCTCCAGCATGGAGGCGACCACCGCGGGCTCGAACCACTCGCGCAGCAGTTCGCTCTCCTGCAGCGCGTCCTTGATCCACGGGTAACTTTCGCCGCGGAACCAGTCGCCGATGGGCACAGTGAACATCTGCTTCTTGCGGTAAGCGAGGTCCTGCCCGATGAGCGGCGCGGCCGCCTTCTTATACCAGTGTTTCTTGTCGCCGGTGGCAGGGTCAAGCTTGGTGGCGCCGCGCGAGCGGAACGCGAACTCCATCATGCGCCAGTCGAGGAACGGCGTGCGCGCCTCGATCGACACTGCCATGCCCATGCGGTCGGGCTTCACGAGGTTGTTGCCCGAGAGGAGCAGCTGCATGTCGAGGTACAGCGCCTGGTTCACGCGGTCGAAGTGAGCCGCCTCGTCGAACCAGGGCTTCGCGGCCGCGGTGAAGCTGTCGATGCCGCCCAGCCGCTCGCGCAGCGCGGGGCGGTAGAGCGCGTTCTTCGCCGCCGGATTGAAGAGCGAGATCGAGTCGAAGTAACTCCTCTGAAACGCTTCACTGGACAGTGAGGCCGCTTCCGGCCGCGCGAAAAACTGGGCGTACTTGTCGTAGCCGGCGAAGAGCTCGTCGCCGCCGTCGCCGGTGAGCACGACCTTCACGTGTTTCGCCGCGAGCTCGCTCACGCTCAGCGTGGGCATGAACGAGGCGTCGCCGTGCGGCTGGTCGAGGTGGTGCAGCACCTTCGGCCAGCGGTCCAGCATGTTGAGCTCGGCGATCTCGTTCATATGGTCGCAGCCGAAGCGGCGCGCCGCTTCGGCTGCGAACGCCGATTCGTCGTAACGCGGGTCGGCGAAGCCGATGCAGAACGTCTTCACCGGCCGATCCACGTGCCGCGCCATGAGGCCAACGATGGTGCTGGAATCGACGCCGCCGGAGAGGAAGGCGCCCCACGGCACGTCGGCGCGCAAGCGGATGCGCGTCGCGTCTTCCAGAATGGACACGAACTCCTCGGACCAATCACCAAACTCATGATCCTCCTCGCACTGTTCTGCAAGACTCCACCAACGGTGCACCTGCGCCCCTAATGAGCGGGTGAACTTCATCCACGTGCCGGGCATCACGTGCTTCACGCCAGCGTAGACTGTCCAAGGCGCGGGGATGTAGTTGAAGGTGAGGTAGTGATGGATCGCCTCGGGGTCAATGGGAAAGGAGGCGCGCGCCTTCACTGGCCAGAACGCCTTGATCTCCGATCCGAAGAGCACGCGACTGCCGTCGTCGGCCACATACAGCGGTTTGACACCGATGCGGTCGCGCACGAGGTAGAGGGCATCCTGACGGGCATCATCGATAGCAATGGCGAACATGCCATTCAGTTTGCGTAGCCCTTCGATACCTTCGCGCTCATACAGCCGCAGGATGACTTCTGTGTCGGAGTGTGTGCGCAGTTCCACGCCTTCGCGCTGCAGGTCCGCAGCGAGTTCAATGTAGTTGAAAATTTCACCGTTCTGGACAACGGCGATCTTGCCGTCATGGCTAACGAAGGGCTGGCGCCCGCCCCCAATGTCAATGATGGAAAGGCGCGTGTTGCCAATGCCTACGCCACGCTCCGGCTGGTGCCATAAGCCGTTGTCGTCAGGCCCTCGATGGGCGAGACATGCCGACATCGCCGTCAGCTTGTCATCGCCGATCGCTCGCTGCGCCCGATCCCAATAACCGAAAATTCCACACATCTTTGCTAAGCCCTCAGTTCCCGCCCCGGCCCGTAAGTCGCCCGATCGTCCACCACATGATGCGCAGGTCAAGCCGAAGGCTCTGCTCGCGGACGTAGCGCAGATCGGTCGCCTGACGCAGTTCTTCAGTCGCTTCTGATCGCATCAGCGCTTGTGAAAGCCCCGTGATACCAGGACGAACGCTGCAGCGCTCGTTCCAGGCGGCTTCCGTATAGTTCGAGCGCTGCTGCGGAACGTCCGGGCGCGGACCAACGAGGCTCATCTCGCCCTTCAGGACGTTGATGATCTGCGGCAACTCGTCGATGCTCGTGCGGCGGATGAAACGGCCCACTCGGGTAATACGAGGATCACCCACAGCCGTGAAATATGGACCTATAGAGGCTGCATCTTTCACCATACTGCGGAACTTGTACATACCAAATGCTCGCCCCCGCAGGCCAACGCGCGTCTGACGAAGAAGGACTGGCGTGCCACCTTCCAGCACTATGGCTAACGCAGTCACGAAAAGCACCGGCCAAAGCAACGCAAGCGCCACCAACGAAAGCACTATATCGATCAACCGCTTCATGCGGCCCGCGCCTGTCTGGCTGCAATCGCATCAATAGCGGCAGCGACACGAAGGGCGTCTTGCTCCATTTGAGCGGGCGCACGGCGTTCGAGTAGCTCTTCAACTGCGCGCATGGTTGCAATTTCGTCCTCAAACTCAGCCACGCCTTCAGCATTACGGAAAGTTCTCGAGAGAATTACCGAAGAAGAACCCAGACGCAAATGCTCACCGAGGACGTCGCGACCTGGCAATAGCCCCTCATCCAGCCGAGCAATCCCCCCGAACCCAAAACGCAGCCCCTGGGCATGCACCCTGGCGGCGATCCTGTCAAGCACCCCTTGCCCCAAAGGCTCAAACATGAACCGGCAGCCCAGCGAGAGATGCAGATCATTGAGCCCCACGAACACCTCGCACAACTCCGGCGTACCCACCCAATCGTCCAAGGACTGCAGCGCTCCCGCAGTCTCCAACAGCGCCACAATGGGTGCCCGCCCGGCCACGATGCGGCTGAAGGCTTGCAGTTCCTCGGGGGTTTGAAACATAGGCAGCATGACCCAGTCGGCGCCCTGGGCCAATACAGCGTCCAGTTCGTCCGGGGTGCCTGCATGCAAGGGATTCACGCGAACCATCAACAGCGACCGCTTCAGCTGCGACTTGATGCGACCGACGTCCTCCAGCCGGTGGGTGCTGATAAAGGTGTTGCGTCCGGCCTGACGCTCCGCCTTGCCATTGACTTCCAGATCGACAAACAGGCGCATACCCGGCAAAGCGTCGCAACGGCGTGCGAGCGCAGGGTCATTGGTGATCTGGAGAAGGTCAATCATGGTGTGGCGTAGATTATGACCGCAGGGCTTGGCGCAGTCCGGGGCCGGAGAACCAGCCAGCCGCTACTACAAAGATAGCGGAGAAGGCAATACCAACAAGCGAAAAGCCCTGTTTTAATCCTAAATCACGGACCAGGACAGCCGCAGCACCGGCGCCCCCCCACCAGTGCGCCATCCAAGCAACGACGGCCAGCGCCAACGATGGCGCCAGGAGTGCGCGCAATGGCAGCCAATGCCGCAGGGCTGGGGCACCCAGCGCACTCCCCGCAATCAGAGCGGCCAACACAAACCCAGCATTCAAACCCCACATGAGTGACTCACCGGCCGTCCAGCCCACTGCCCCCACTACCAACAGCAGGGCCAGCGCCAGCAAATAGGCCAGCACGGCGAAACGCATGCGCCCCACCGACGCCAGGACCGTCAGGGCCACCGACAGGAGCGCCTGCGGCAGCAAACCCCACGCCCCCACACGGCTCCAGGCAGCGATCTGCTCCAGAGCTGGGACATCCATGCGCCCCCAGCCGAATAACAGAGACGCAATCACAGGAGCCCCCACCAGCAGCGCCGCAGCGGCTGCGCAGGCCAGTGTCCAGGCCAGGACCAGCGCGTTGCGCACTGCCGTCGCCATAGCGTCAGCGCTGGTGGGCCCAATGCCAGAAGCCCACGCCGCATGCGTGCGCGCAATCGCAGGGAAGGCCAGCGAGGCCACGAGCTGGATGGCCAGGACCAGCGGCAACTCCACAAGCTTCCAAGCGTAGTTGAAGGTGGCCAAAGCCCCCTCACCCGCCCCGGACGCAAAGGTGCGGGCCACAAAAGGCAGCGTCAAGGGCAGTCCCGCCCCCAAGGCGGCCCACATCCAGATACGCCAGCCGGGCAGCGGCGGCTCCACGCTCGATGATGTCACGGGCAACACGTTCCGGCGCAAGTGCCGCATACGCCACCCCTGCCAGAGCAGGCGCAAAACAACAGCCATCAACAAAAAAACGCCGAGCGTCCGCCCCGCCCCCGGCTCAGCGCCACGAAAACCGAGAAGCAGCAGAGCGGCGATCAGCACGCCATTCACTACAAGATTGGCGCTGTACAAGCCGACAAAATCACGTTCATGCTGCAACCGCGTCGCCCAAAGGCCGGCCAGCATGGCCGCGGGCAGGGCAAGGGCGCTCCAGACCACAGCGTCGCGGGCAGTCCCTTGCAACGCAGCGGAGGCTTCAGGCACAAGCAACGCCGCCAAGTAGCCTTGGGCCATACACATCAGGCCCGCCAGCACAAGGCTTCCCCACAACAAACGCCGTGCGACGCGGTTCTGGGTGGCGTTCTGCTGCGCGGCAGACTCTTTGGCCCACTGCGGCAACAGCACATAGGCCAAGGCTCCACTGACGAGCACGCCAGCGAGCCAGTCGGGCAGGGTCAGCATGACTATGGCCACATCGGCCATGCCAGAGCTGCCAAATGCTGCAGCTAATGCCGTTTCGCGCAGTACCCCGAACACACGGCTGGCGAGCAGCAGCAACAGCGAAAGCAGGCCAGCTTTAAGAAACATGCGGCAAATTATCCGGGCTCAGACAGGCGCAAACCCCACACGGCACGGCCAAAAAACTAAAATCACGGGTTTTGGTCCGAAACAACGTCTCTGAACGCCTCCATCTGCGGGCGGCCATCCATGTCTGACAACAACATAACCCTCCCCCCCCAGGACGACAACCAGCTCATCGCCGAGCGCCGCGAAAAGCTTCGCGCCTTGCGCGAGGTCCAAGCCAACGGCGGCGGCGTAGCCTTCCCCAACAACTTCAAGCCGGCCCACAAGGCAGCGCAGTTGCACCTTGCACACAGCGAGGCCACGAACGAGGCGCTGGAGACGTCGCCCGTGAGCGTCTCGGTGGCCGGCCGCATGATGCTCAAGCGCGTGATGGGCAAGGCCAGCTTTGCCACGGTGCAGGACGGATCGCTGGGCGACGTGGGCGGGCGCATCCAGCTGTACGTGACCCGCGATGCCGTGGGCGAGGAGCTGTACGCTGCCTTCAAGCACTGGGACCTGGGGGACATCGTAGGCGCCGAAGGCACGCTCATGAAGACCAAGACCGGCGAGCTGTCGATCAAGGTCACGGGCCTGCGCCTGCTCACCAAGAGCCTGCGCCCGCTGCCCGACAAGTTCCACGGCATGGCCGACCAGGAGCAGAAGTACCGCCAGCGCTATGTCGACCTGATCACCGACGAGCAGGCCCGCAAGCGCTTCATGGCGCGCAGCAAGGCGGTGAGCGGGCTGCGCGAGTTCATGGTGAGCCACGGCTTCCTGGAAGTCGAAACGCCCATGCTGCACCCCATTCCGGGCGGCGCCAATGCCAAGCCGTTCGTCACGCACCACAACGCGCTGGAGCAGGAGATGTACCTGCGCATCGCCCCCGAGCTGTACCTGAAGCGCCTGATCGTGGGCGGCTTCGAGCGGGTGTTCGAGATCAACCGCAGCTACCGCAACGAAGGTATCTCGGTGCGCCACAACCCCGAGTTCACCATGATGGAGTTCTACGCGGCGTACTGGAACTACCTGGACCTGATGGACTTCACCGAGACGCTGATCCGCGAAGTGGCGCTCAAGGCCACGGGCAGCCTGCAGCTGACCTACCAGGGCCGCGCGGTCGACCTGTCGCAGCCGTTCGCGCGCCTGACGATCCGCGAAGCGATCTTCCAGTACACCGAGGCCGGCGCCCATGTGGACGACGCCGCCTGGCTCATCAGCGCCCTCAAGAAGCTGGGCCTGAACGAAGAAAAGAACAAGCTGTCCACGCGCTCGCTGGCCAGCCTGCAGGTGCTGTATTTCGAAGAGACGGTGGAAGACAAGCTGTGGCTGCCCACCTTCATCATGGAGCACCCCACTGAAATCTCGCCGCTGGCCCGTGCCAACGACACCCGCCCCGAGGTGACCGAGCGCTTCGAGCTGTACATCACCGGGCGCGAGTTCGGCAATGGTTTCAGCGAGCTCAATGACGCAGAGGACCAGGCTGCGCGCTTCCATGCCCAGGTGGCCGCCAAGGACGGCGGTGACGATGAAGCCATGTTCTACGACCACGACTTCGTGCGGGCGCTGGAATACGGCATGCCGCCCACGGGGGGTTGCGGGATCGGTATCGATCGCCTCATGATGCTGCTGACCGACAGCCCCAGCATCCGCGACGTGATCCTGTTCCCTGCGTTGCGCCGCGAATCCTGAAAGAGCCCTGGCATCCGGGGCTTCCCGGGTGATTGCGCCCTTGCCGCGTTCAACAGGCCTGAGGAGTCACCGTGCCATTCACATCCAGCAGCACGCCCTATCCCCCCACGCAGCCCCCGCCATCGGGCGGCGGTGGGTTCTCGGTCCTGGTGGTGGAAGACCAGGGTTCCGTGCGCGCTGCGTTGGTGGCTGAGTTGCGGCATGCGGGAGTCACCGACATCTTCGAGGCGCCCGAGGGCGACGCCGCGTTGCAACTGTTCAAGGCCCACCGGCCCGACCTGGTGCTGCTGGACATCCGGCTGCCCGGCAAGGATGGCTACTGGGTGGCGCAGCAGATGCGCGAGAGCGAGGCCGGCGACTGGACGCCGATCATCTTCCTGTCCGGACTGGACAACGAGCTGGACGTATGGCGCGGCATCGAAGTGGGCGGCGACGACTACCTCGTCAAGCCGGTCAAGCCCATCGTGCTCATGGCCAAGCTGCGGGCCATGCGGCGCCTGCTGGACATGCGGCGCCGGCTGGTGTCGATGTCGGCCGAACTGCACCTGGCCAACCAGCGGTTGAACGAAATGGTGGAGGTCGACGCCCTCACCGCGCTGGTCAACCGCCGCGGCTTCGACCGCATCCTGCACAACGAGATTTTGGCGGCGCGCCGTGACGGAACGCCGCTCACGCTGATGCTGTGCGATTTGGACCACTTCAAGCTCTTCAACGACGCCAGCGGCCATGTGCAGGGCGATGCGTGCCTGAAGGAGGTGGGCCGGCTGCTGCGTGAAGTGTGCGTGCGGCCGCGGGACGTGGCCTCGCGCTACGGCGGCGAGGAGTTCGCGCTCATCCTGCCCAACACGCCGCGCTCGGGCGCCATGACCTTTGCGCGCGCGCTGGGCCAGTTGCTCAAGGTGCGCGCCCTGCCCCACCCGGGCTCGCCCCTGGGCAGTACGCTCACCCTGTCTGGCGGCATCACCACCTGCGTGCCCGACGACAGCACCAACGCCGAGAGCATGATCATGCGGGCCGACCAGGCCCTGTACGCCGCCAAGGCACAGGGCCGCAACCGGTTCTTCAGTTTTGAAATGCAGATGGACACCCTGGAGCAATTGCGCAATTGAGTCTCTTTTCCGCCTTCTCGTTTGACGCCACCGAACGCAATGCACGCTCTGCGGTCTCGCGCATGCAGGTTCTGAAGACACGGTTGCCCGACTGGATCCAGGACTGGCTGGAAGTCATCATTCCCGGCGTTCAGATTCTGCTGATCCTGTTGGTCGCCTGGCTGCTGCAGCGCATGCTGCGCCGCATCGTGCGCCGCGCCAGCACCCACTACCAGGTGCCCGACGAACTGGTCGTGCCCATGAACGGGCTGATCCGCTGGGTGGTCGTGGCCAGCGCGGCGCTGCTGGTGCTCGAACGCATGGGCGTGTCGGCCACGGTGCTCTGGACGGCCTTCACCGGCTTTGCCACCGTGGGCGCGGTGGCGTTCTTTGCCGCGTGGAGCGTGCTGTCCAACCTGTTTTGCGCGCTCTTGATCTTCACGGTGCGGCCGTTTCGGATCGGCGACTACATCGAGGTGCTGGACACGGCCGAGAAGCCCGGCGCCAAGGGCCGCGTGGTGGACATCAACCTGCTGTACACCACGCTGGAAGACCATGGCGCCACGGCAGAACACGTGGCGTGGCTGCAGATTCCAAATGCGCTGGTGTTCCAGCGCGTGGTGCGGCGGTTTCAGGGGGTGCCTGGCCCGGTGGCGCCGCACGCCGTACCGGCACCTGCAGCCGTAGCCACAGCCGCACCGTCGGCAGAGGCGAGCGTGGCGATCAGCCCACCGCCGGCATCGCCCCCCACTGCACCTGCGCCGTAACGCCTGGCCGTGCTGTCCCCGTTGAGCGGCTGGTAGCTGGCGGTTCGCGGTGGTCGGCCCGCGGTTTCTGCCGCTGCGTCAGGGCAGCAGGTCGAGCGCCTGCATGTACGCAGGCTGGTACATCAGCTCATCCCAGGGCTGGGGCAGCGTTTCGGGCAGCAGCGCCAGGCGGCGCGACTCGCTGTCCACGCTGGGCTTCCACAGGCCCTGCGCCTGGGCTTTTTCCAGGCCGTCGATGAGTTCATCCACCGCCCGGCCGTCGCCCACGCTCTGGTTGCACAGCAGCACCAGGTCGCAGCCGGCCTCCAGGGCCGCCACCGCCGCATCGGTGTAGCTGACCACCTGGCCGTCCAGCCGCCGCGCACCTTCCATGCTGAGGTCGTCGCTGAAGATGGCGCCGTCAAAACGCATCTGGCGGCGCAGGATGTCCTGCAGCCAGCGCTGGGAGAAGCCCGCGGGACGGCTGTCCACCTTGGGGTAGATCACGTGCGCCGGCATCACGCTGGTGAGCGTGGTGCTGAGCCAGGGGTACGGCGCGGCGTCGTCGGCCAGGATGGCCTTCAGGCTGCGCTTGTCCACCGGCACTTCGGTGTGCGAGTCGGCTTTGACAAAGCCATGCCCCGGAAAGTGCTTGCCGCAGTTGGCCATGCCGGCCTGCAGCAGGCCGTGCATGAGGCTCTTGGCCAGCAGCGCCACCACGCGCGGGTCGCGGTGAAAGGCCCGGTCGCCGATGACGCCGCTTTCGCCCCAGTCCAGGTCCAGCACCGGCGTGAAGCTGAAATCCACGCCGCAGGCGCGCAGCTCACTGCCGAGCACGTAGCCCGCAGCCGTGGCGGCATTGGTGGCCCGCAGGGCGCCGCTGCCGGCCACGGCCTTGGCACCCTTGCCATCGTCCATCCACAACTCGCCCAGGGCGCGCATCGGCGGCACATGCGTGAAGCCGTCGGTGCGAAAGCGCTGAACGCGGCCGCCTTCGTGGTCCACGCAGATCAGCAGGTCATCGCGCACGGCCTTGATGGCGCTGGTGAGCTGCAGCAACTGCGTGCGGTCGGTCCAGTTGCGGGCAAACAGGATGACGCCGCCGGTCAGCGGGTGGGCCAGGCGGCGGCGGTCTGCGGCGGTGAGCTCTGTGCCAGCCACGTCGAGGATCAGGGGTGCGTGTTCGGTCATGGGTTCCACAATGATTTGCTATACAAACAATAGCTGCCAGCGCTTGCCAATCAAGCGGTAGGGGCCGATTTATCTTGCATTTTCTCGACCACGCAGAAGCTGGCGGCGTAGTCGGTTTCGTCGGTCACGCTCAGGTGTGCCGTCAGGCCCCGCGCTTCGAACCAGTCCTTGAGCGCACCGTGCAGCACGATCACGGGCTGGCCGCTGGGCAGTTTCGCCACTTCGCAGTGGCGCCAGGTCATGGGCATGCGCATCCCGAGGCCTATGGCTTTGCTGAAGGCCTCCTTGGCCGAAAAGCGGGTGGCCAGGTAGCGCAGGCCCCGGTCGGGCCAGCGGCTGCTCCGCTCGCGCCAGGTCGCCAGTTCGCCATCGGCCAGCACCTTCTGGGCGAAGCGCTCGCCGTGGCGCTCCAGGCTGGCGGCGATGCGCCGCACGTCGCAGATGTCGGTACCAATGCCGTAGATCATGGTTGTGAGTCAAAAAGGTGGCTACCGCTTGCCTGTCAATCGCCACCAGCTATCAAATAAGGAGCATCAACGGCTCGCGGCCGCACCCGTGTGGATGCACGCCAGGTAGGCCTGCACCGTGGCCGCGTAGCCCAGCTCCAGCGCGTCGGCGACCAGCGCGTGGCCTATGGAGACTTCCAGCACGCCGGGCACGTCGCGCACGAAGGCGGCCAGGTTGTCGCGGTTCAGGTCGTGGCCTGCGTTGACCCCCAGGCCCGCATCGAGCGCCGCCTGGGCGGCATCGCGGTAGCGTGCCAGCTGCTCGTCCTGCTGGGGCGTGCCCCAGGCGGCGGCATAGGGCTCGGTGTACAGCTCGACGCGGTCGGCGCCTGCCGCCTTGGCTGCGGCCATCTGCTCGGGCACCGGGTCCATGAACAGGCTCACGCGCACGCCCAGGGCCTTGCATTCGGCGATCAGGGGTTGCAGGCGCTCGGCATCTTGCGGAAAGCTCCAGCCGTGGTCGCTGGTGAACTGGTCTTCGCTGTCCGGGACGAACGTCGCCTGGTGCGGGCGCACTTGGCGGATGAAGTCCATCAGGTTCTGCGACGGATTGCCCTCGATGTTGTATTCGCGGTCCGGCCAGGCCTTCATCAGCGTGGCCAGCTCGAACACGTCATGGCCGCGGATGTGCCGCTCGTCGGGCCGGGGGTGCACCGTGATGCCCTGCACGCCCGCCTGGAGGCACAGCTCGGCCGCGCGGGTGACGCTGGGAATGCCCAGATGGCGCGTGTTGCGCAACAGGGCGACCTTGTTGACGTTGACCGACAAGGCGGTGGTCGGGTGCGAAGGACGGCTGGGGCTGGTGTGGAATGGCTGGTTCATAGGGCCTGCAGGTCGATCATGAGCTGGCGGGTGCGCAGCGTCGGGCTGCCGCAATGGTATTGCAGCACGGCGCGCAGCTGGGGTTTGAGTTCGGCCGCCACCGGCGCGCAGGCCCGCAGCGTGGCGGTGTAGCTGGCGGTGCCGTCGTCCAGGGCCCGCTGCAGCGCCTGCCACTGGTGGCCCTGCAAGCTGGCCCGGTCGGCCGACGAGGCTGCGCGCAAGCCGCCCTCGGCCACCAGCGTGTAGCGGGTGGCGGGCTCCAGGGGCGCGAGGGTCATGGTCTGGGCGTCCAGGCTGGGCAGCAGGCCGATCTCGCGCAGCAACAGCAGCTCGAAGCTGCGCAACACGGGCTCCAGGGCATCGCCATGCTCACTGGCCAGCACGCGCACCACGCCTGCATAGGCGTCGAACAGGGCTGTGTGCGGGTCGACCCGGGCCAGCAGGCGCAGCAGCAATTCGTTGAGGTACAGCCCCGAGAGCAGCGCGTCGCCCGTGGGCATCACATGGCCGCCCACCCATTCCGCGCCCTTGAGCGTGTGGATATCGGCACTGCCATCACCCGACAAGGTGTACGTGAGCAGCAGGGGCTGCAGCGGCAGCAGCACCGGGCGGAAGTTGGAGGTGGGCTTCTTGGCCCCCTTGGCCACCAGCGCCACGCGGCCCTGCCGGCGGCAGAACACCTCCAGGATCAGGCTGGACTCGCTCCAGTCGTAGCTGTGCAGCACGAAGGCGGGTTCATCGGCGATGCGCTTGGCGGCAGCCACGGTGGTGGGTCTTCGGGTGCAGGTCAGGGACCGTCAAAGGGACGCTGCCGCCCCGGGCAGAGAGCAGCGGGCCGGGCGTTGTGGTTCCACAGGCAACAGAACAGAGCAGGCTGCTACCGAATGTGCCGGCTGTGGCGGCGGCTCATTCGTAGCCGAACGAGCGCACACGCGCCTCGTCGTCGGCCCAGCCCGAGCGCACCTTGACCCAGAGTTCGAGGAACACCTTGGCGTCCATGAGTTTTTCGAGTTCTTGCCGCGCCTCGGTACCGATGCGCTTCAAGCGTTCACCCTTGTCGCCGATGACCATCATCTTGTGGTTGTCGCGCTCCACCACGATAGTGGCGGCGATCTTGACCAGGCGCTTGTGCTGCTTGCTCTTTTCCTCTTCGAACTTGTCGATGACGACGGTCGAGGTGTAGGGCAACTCGTCGCCGGTGAAGCGGAACAGCTTTTCGCGCACGGTCTCGGAAGCCAGGAACTTCTCGCTGCGGTCGGTCAGCTCGTCCTCGGCGTACCACCAGCCCTGCTCGGGCAGGTACTTGGCGCAGATGCCGAAGAGGCGCTCGATATCGCCCTTGTTCTTGGCCGACATGGGCACGAACTCGGCAAACGGATGGCGCTCCTGCATGCTCTTGAGCCAGGGCGCGATCTCGGCGCGGCGGTGGATCATGTCGAGCTTGTTGGCCAGCAGCAGAGTGGGGATGCCGGGCTTGAACAGCGACAGCACCTTGGCATCGGCCAGCGTGAAGTTGCCCGCTTCGACCACGAAGAGAATCAGGTCCACATCGCCGATCGCGCCCATCACCGTCTTGTTGAGCGACTTGTTGAGCGCGGTGGCGTGGCGCGTCTGGAAACCGGGCGTATCGACGAAGATGAACTGCGTGAGCTCGCGCGTGCGGATGCCGGTGATGCGGTGGCGCGTGGTCTGGGCCTTGCGCGACGTGATGCTGATCTTCTGGCCCACCAGCGCGTTGAGCAGCGTGGACTTGCCGACGTTGGGCTTGCCCACGATGGCGATCACCCCACAGCGCTGGCCTTGCACCGCTGCGGGAGGACGCGATGCTGCGAGCATGGCCTCCAGATCATTCTGGACACCGGCGCTCGGCACGCTGTCTTCCTCACCGGCCACATCGTGGGTTGCGTCGTTGTTCATAGATTCTTTGCTTTCAATGTGGCCAGCATGGCCGCCGCAGCCGCCTGCTCGCCCGCGCGGCGCGAGCCGCCGATGCCGCGTTCGGTGAGGGACAGTTCGGGGATGTCGCACTCGACGTCAAAGGTCTGGCGGTGGGCGGCACCCACCGTCGCCACCACCTTGTACTGCGGCAGCTTCATTTTGCGGCCCTGCAGCCACTCCTGCAACGCGGTTTTGGCGTCTTTGGAGGCCGCCTGCATCTGGGGATTGATCTCCACGCCCTGGAACAGCCGGTGCACCAGTGCCTCGGCCGCGGAATACCCCGCATCGAGGTACACCGCACCAATGAGCGCCTCCAGAGCATCCGCCAGGATGGAGGGCCGCTGCTGGCCGCCCGATTTGGACTCGCCCTCGCCCAGGCGCAGCACCTCGGACACCCTCAGGTGCAGCGCGAGCTGGTGCAGCGTGTCCTGCTTGACGAGATTGGCGCGGACGCGGGAGAGATCACCTTCGGGCAGGTCGGCCAGCCGCTGGTACAGCAGGCTGGCGACGGCCAGGTTCAGGACGGAATCACCGAGAAACTCCAGGCGCTCGTTGTGGTCGGCCGAGAAGCTGCGGTGCGTCGTGGCGCGCTGGAGCAGCGCAGGATTGGAGAAAACATGCTGCAGGCGGGCCTGCAGCGATTGGAGGCCTGGATGCACTAGTTGGTCTGCCCTTCGAAGCGGTAGACAAGATATCCAGGGCCGGCTAGAGGTATTTCTCTCGAGTACTTGAACGACACCACCACTTTGTCACCGCGCTTTGTAACTTGCAGGTCAGAGCCTTTGATTGAACGAATGTCATCAATTGCAGCAGCACGATCAAAAGCTGCTTGTACCCCGGCAACTGTAGTTTCAACCTTGGCTTTTTCAATTGCCTTTTTTGCTGCAAAGTACTCTAAAAAAATTGGAACTGACTGTCCTCCTACGGCAAACACCGCTACGGCGATTACCCCAATAAAAATCAATCCCAGAAAAGACAGACCACGTTGATGCAATCGGCTTGCGGATCTTTGCTTTGCCATAACTCCCCCTATCGTTCGAATCTGCTAGTCAATGAAAGGAACCGATGCGCTTGAGATTACCGAAATTCATCCACACAAAGAAGGCCCGGCCCACGATGTTGGCCTCGGGCACGAATCCCCAGTAGCGTGAATCCAGGGAGTTGTCGCGGTTGTCACCCATCATGAAGTAATGGCCCTCGGGGACCTTGCAGACCACCCCTTCGACACTGTAGCGGCAGTTCTGGCGGTTCGCAAAGTTGGAAGCGCCCTGCACGAACGCAGGCACATCCGGATTGTTCAACAGGCGGTGCGGCTGCGCGCCAAGCTGCTCCTCGAACTGCTTGAAGTAGCGCATCGAGTCTTCTTCAAAAAAGTCGGGCAGCGCCTTGGTGTCCACGGCCTTTCCATTGATTGTGAGACGCTTGTTCAGGTAGGCCACCTCGTCGCCCGGCACGCCCACCACACGCTTGATGTAGTCGAGCGTCGGCTGGGGCGGGTACCGGAACACGAGCACGTCGCCGCGCTGGGGCTTGCTGCCTTCGATGATCTTGGTGTGGATCACCGGCAGGCGCACGCCGTAGGTGAATTTGTTGACCAGGATCAGGTCGCCCACCAGCAGCGTGGGAATCATCGACCCCGACGGGATCTTGAAGGGCTCGAACAGGAAGGAGCGCAGCAGGAACACCACCACGATGACCGGAAACAGGCCGGCCGTCCAGTCGAGCCACCAGGGCTGCATGAGCAGGCGGCCCTTGGCCTCCTGGACGTCCACGTCGACCTTCTCGATGCCCATGCGGTCCAGCTCGGCCCGGCGCTGGACGGCCGCATCCTCCACCGCCTGCGCGGCGCGGCGCCGCTGGGGCAGGAAGTAAAAGCGCTCCGCGAGCCAATAGGCGCCCGTGACCACGGTCGCCAGGAACAGCAGCAGCGCGAAATTGCCCTCGATGGCGCCGAAGTACCAGGCGCCGATGTAGCCCGCAAAAATGGCCAGCACGGCCGACGTCAGGATCTGCATGAACTGAAGCATCAATCTTCCACCTGCAAAATGGCCAGGAAAGCCTCTTGGGGCACCTCGACCGAGCCAATCTGTTTCATGCGTTTCTTGCCTGCCTTTTGCTTTTCAAGGAGCTTGCGCTTGCGGCTGACGTCACCGCCGTAGCATTTTGCCAGCACGTTCTTGCGCAGCGCCTTGATGGTTTCGCGCGCGATGATGTTCGCGCCGATGGCAGCCTGGATCGCCACGTCGTACATCTGGCGGCTGATGATTTCGCGCATCTTGCCCACCACGGCGCGGCCACGGTACTGCGACTGCGAGCGGTGCACGATGATGGACAAGGCGTCTACCTTCTCGCCATTGAGCAGGATGTCCACCTTGACCACGTCGGAAGCGCGGTACTCCTTGAACTCGTAGTCCATGGAGGCATAGCCGCGCGACACCGACTTGAGCTTGTCGAAGAAGTCGAGAACGATCTCGCCCAGCGGCATGTCGTAGGTGAGCATCACCTGGCGGCCGTGGTACGCCATGTTGATCTGCACGCCGCGCTTTTGGTTGGCCAGCGTCATCACCGGGCCGACGTAGTCCTGGGGCATGTACAGATGCACCGTGACGATGGGCTCGCGCACTTCTTCCAGGCGTCCCTGGTCGGGCATCTTGGACGGGTTTTCGACCATGACGATCTCGCCGTCGGCCTTGACCACCTGGTACACCACGCTGGGCGCCGTGGTGATGAGGTCCTGATCGAACTCCCGCTCCAGGCGCTCCTGCACGATCTCCATGTGCAACAGGCCCAGGAAGCCGCAGCGAAAGCCAAAGCCCAACGCCTGGCTCACTTCGGGTTCGTAGTGCAGCGAGGCGTCGTTGAGCTTGAGTTTTTCCAGCGCATCGCGCAGCGAGTCGTACTCGCTCGCTTCGGTGGGGTAGAGCCCCGCGAACACCTGCGGCTGGATTTCCTTGAAGCCGGGCAGCGCCTCGGCAGCGGGGCCGGCGTTGTTGGGCAGCTTCTTTTCCAGCGTGATGGTGTCGCCCACCTTGGCAGCCTGCAACTCCTTGATGCCGGCAATGATGTAGCCCACCTGGCCGGCATCCAGCGAATTGCGCGGCTCGTTGGCGGGTGTGAAAACGCCCAGGTTGTCCGCGTTGTACACAGCCTCGCTGGCCATCATCTTGATGCGCTCGCCCTTGAGCAGGCGACCGTCGACCACGCGCACCAGCATCACCACACCCACGTAGCTGTCGAACCAGCTGTCGATGATCATCGCGCGCAGCGGGCCGTCCGCGTTGCCGCGCGGTGCGGGCACCTTGGCAACAATGGCTTCCAGAATCTCGTCGATGCCCAGGCCGGTCTTGGCCGAGCAGGGAATGGCATCGGTCGCATCGATGCCGATCACGTCTTCGATCTCGGCCTTGGCGTTCTCGGGATCTGCGTTGGGCAGATCCATCTTGTTGAGCACCGGCACCACCTCCACACCGAGGTCGAGCGCGGTGTAGCAGTTGGCCACGGTCTGCGCCTCCACGCCTTGCGATGCATCGACGACGAGCAACGCGCCTTCACATGCGGACAGCGAGCGGCTCACCTCGTACGAGAAGTCGACGTGGCCCGGCGTGTCGATCAGATTGAGGTTGTAGACCTGTCCGTCCTGGGCCTTGTACTGCAGCGCAGCGGTCTGCGCCTTGATGGTTATCCCACGCTCTTTTTCGATGTCCATCGAGTCGAGCACCTGGGCTTCCATGTCGCGCTCGGCAAGACCTCCACAGCGTTGGATCAAGCGATCGGCCAGTGTCGACTTGCCATGGTCGATGTGCGCGATGATGGAAAAATTTCTGATGTGGTTCATCAACGAAAAACGTCAAGTGATTGAATTAAAACGGCGCACACAAGAAAAAAGGGCGCGTCGAATGGCGACGCGCCCTGAACCAACAATCATTGGCAACTGCGATAGTTGGAACTTCATTGTAGGCAAAAAGCCCGCCGAAAAAAGCCCGCCCGACTGCATCTGAGGGGAGTTGTCACGGTGCAACAGGAATTTTATACACAGCTTATTCACAATTGGCCCAACAACAACGCTGGACAACTTGTGGGTGAGCTGTGGATCAGCTGTGCATCGCACACTGGCATCCCGCATCGTGAACCCGACGCCATTCAATATACAGTTAAGGTTTGAACAGGTGCCCGTATTCTATCGAAAACGATTGGTAGGCCGGCACGCATGTAAGCGAGAGCTAACTTCAAGCGAGTGCAAAGACTTTTTTCCGCGGCCCAAAAAATAGTGCACCTACCCGCAAAAGGCTTGGCGGCGAAGGGGTCATGACGCTGTCACGGCCCCTTCGAGCGCGCCAGGCCCCAGGTCAGCGGGCGGGGCGGATCAGCGCGTACTGCGCCCATTCGCCGCGGCGGTACAGCACGTTGATCGCCTTGGTCTTGTCGGCCTTCGACAGCACCGCCTCGAACTCCTTCACGCCCGCCACTTCGGTGTTGGCAATCGACAGGATCACATCACCCTCGCGCAGGCCCGCTCGCGCGGCCCCATCGGTGGCAGCGGCCACCACCACGCCGCCCTTGATCTTGAGCTCTTTCTTCTGCGCGTCGGTCAACTCCGTGACCGCCAGGCCCACCTGCTGGGCGGCTGCAGAAGCCTTGGGTTTTTCTTCGCGCTCCGGCGCCTTGGCCACCGGCTTGTCCGGCTCGATCTCGGCGATGGTGATGCCCAGGTCCCGCGAGGCGCCCCGGCGGAACACCGTCACCGTGCTCTTGCTGCCGGGCTTGGTGTTGCCCACCAGGCGCGGCAGGTCGGCGACCTTTTCAATCGGCTTGCCGTCAAAGCGCGTGATGATGTCGCCCGCCTCCACGCCGGCCTTGTCGGCAGGGGAGCCCGACTCGACGCCGGTGACCAGTGCGCCCTGCGCTTTGCCCAGGCCGATGGACTCCGCGACATCGCGGGTCACCTGGCCGATCTGCACGCCGATGCGGCCCCGGGTCACACGGCCCGACGCGCGCAACTGCTCGCTCACGCGGATGGCCTCGTCCATCGGAATGGCAAACGAGATGCCCATGAACCCACCCGAGCGCGAATAGATCTGGCTGTTGATGCCGACCACCTCGCCGCGCATGTTGATCAGCGGCCCGCCGGAATTGCCGGGGTTGATCGCCACATCCGTCTGGATGAAGGGCAGGTAGTCGCCCGTATCGCGCTGCTTGGCACTCACGATGCCCGCCGTGACGGTGTTCTCCAGGCCGAAGGGTGAGCCGATGGCCATCACCCATTCGCCCACGCGAAGGCGGCTCAGATCGCCCACCTTGACGGCCGGCAGGCCCGTGGCTTCTATCTTGACCACCGCGACGTCGGTGCGCTTGTCGGCACCGATGATCTTGGCCTTGAATTCACGCTTGTCGGTCAGCGTCACGATGACCTCGTCGGCCCCCTCGACCACGTGGGCATTCGTCATCACGAAGCCGTCGGCCGTCAGGATGAAGCCCGAACCCACGCCGCGCGGCTGCGCCTCTTCGTCCTGCTGCGGCCGCTGAGGGCGCTGCTGCCGCGGCGCATTCGGGATGGGCACGCCGAAACGCTTGAAGAACTCCAGCATTTCCTCGTCCATGCCATTGGCACCAGAACGGCTGGACGCCTTCTCCACGGTACGGATGTTGACCACGGAAGGCCCCACCTGATCCACCAGGTCGGTGAAATCTGGCAGGCCACGCACAGCCGCCGCGGGCTGCGCCAGGGCCGCCAGCGGCAGCAAACCTGCCGTACCAGCCACACCCACCAACACCGAAGCGAGCGCCCACGAGCGCAGCACGGTTCCATCAAACTTCGACATCTTTGACCTTTCGTGAAATGTGACGAATGCCGTCATACAACTGTGTGTAACTGTGAAGAAAGTGCGTGCAAATGGTTCCCCGGCAAAAGAACGATCGCGTGCCGCGCAACGCGGCACCGGACAGCGGAGCCGCGGCGGGCCCGACGCGCTCAGCGCGTGCGTTCAAGCTGGCCCGCAAAGAGGCGCAGGGTGTGCATGGGGACCTCGCCCACCGCCGTGAGCCACACCTCGGGCGTGATCTTCTGCGCGAGCAATTGCGTGGCGCCCATGCTGGAGACCTGCGGCTGGGCGGGGTGGCGTTGTGCGTCGAACGCCTCCATGAACAGCGACACGGATGCCAGTCCATCGGAATACAGGCACTGCAGCACACCCTGGGCGTCATCGGTCGCAGACACCGCCCGCTTGTGGCAGCTCACGGGCACGAAGCCGGCCACGGGCTGCCGCAGCGACCAGCCCTCGTCCTTGGCGGTCGTCTTGACCACCGCTGGCGCCACCACTTTGTAGCCAGCGGTAGCGTCCATCAGCCGCGACAGCTGATCGGCACGCACCGATGCATTGAGGTCCAGCTCCGAGAAGGCCGACTGCTCGAGCACGCGCCCGTCGGGCGCCAGGGTCTGGAGCTTGACCACCAGGCCCGTCTCTTTTTCGCTCCAGAGCCGGTAGCCAAACCGCAAGCCGTCCAGCGGCTTGAACCAGACCACGTCGGCCACCAGCCCGGCAACACGCTCCTGGCCCAGAGGCTTGGAGACATAGAACTGGGAAATGGACGCTCCATCGACGGCAGGAACGCGCGGGAAAAGACCCGCCGCCTCCCGCCGGTCCATCCGCACCACCCGCGTCTGCGGCCAGAACGTGCGCACTTCGTCGTTGCGCCTGAAGATGACGCGGGGAGTGCCGCTCAGCACCTCGACCTGCTCCATCTGCTGCTGGGCATCGCATGCCTGCCAGATCCGCGAGCTGGCCATGGCACCGGTGGCAGACAGGACCACGAAAGTCCCGACATAAGGCTTGGCACAGGGCGCGCGGTGCATGCGCTCGATCCACTGCACCACCGTGCGCTCGGCTGGGGCCGGTGCAGCGTCGACGGTCGATGAAGGTGCCGAAGCCCCCGCCTGCGGTGCGCCGACTGCGCAAGACGCGCCCAGCATGCACAGCGCCGCCAAGGCAGGCGCCTTGATCCATCGATACAAAGACATGGTGGGGCTGGCTGTGGCTCCTGACGGGTTCATCGCACGACCTCGATGCCGATGGGAACCCGGCGGTCAGCGGCTGGGAGTCTCGAAGGTGGCATTGCGCAAGAAGCCTGCGGGCATCTGCAGGGCCGAGGTGCTTCCAAACTGCTTGTGTGCGGCCAACAGCTCGTCCAAGCGCGGGTCGCGGATCATGACCTGCTGACCATCCGCGTCGGCCACAGCCACCACCGGCGCGGCCGCAGCGCCTGCTGCCGGGCGCTCGACCGATTGCTGGGCCAGTTGCGCGCCGGCCGGCGCCTGACCAGGACTTCCTTGCAGCGTGGACAGCGAGGACCAGCCGATGGCCGCGACTGCCGCCATCGACGCAAATCCAGCAGCCATCTTCCAGCGGAACACCGAAGCGTTCGCAGCGGCCGTCGCGTTGGGGGCCACCACGGCCACCTGCACAGGCTCCTGCGCACGCACCGGCAGTGGCTCCTTGGCCAGCTCCGTGCGCAGACGGGCCATGAAACCCGTGTCCATGGGCTGCGCCAACTCGGGTGAACGCAGCACGTCGCCCACCAGGTGGTACAGCTGCCAGGTCGCCATGGCCTCTTCGTCCTGGCCGGCGTAAGCGAGCGCATCCGCCAGCTCAGCGCCCTGCAACTGCCCGTCCGCCAGCGCAGAAAGTTGTTCTCGTTTGTCCGTACTGTCCGCCATGGAGCGATCCGCCAATTCGATGTTTGCTACAGCCTTGTTCATTTCATCACCTCACCACCGTTTGCCCGTCTGGTTTTCGAGCAAGGGACGCACCCGGGCCGAAATGGCCTCCCGCGCCCTGAAAATCCGCGACCGCACGGTGCCGATGGGGCAACCCATCGCCAGGGCGATCTCGTCGTAACTCAACCCTTCGATCTCGCGCAGCGTCACCGCCTGGCGCAGATCCTCGGGCAACGCCTCCATCGCCGCATTGACGGCTTGCGCGATTTCTCGGGCAGCGAGTACGGTTTCGGGGGTTTCTTCGCTGGTTAGTTCATGTCCGAGGCGGGAAGTTTCATCCTCATCGTCATTCCCTCTCAGTGCATTCTCCGAGATGACCGGGTTGCGCTTCATGTCCATGAGCGCTTTTTTGGCCGTGTTCACCGCAATCCGGTAGAGCCAGGTGTAGAACTGGGCCTCGCCGCGAAACTGGTGCAGGGCACGGTAGGCCCGGATGAAGGTTTCCTGCGCGATGTCCGGGATGATGTCCGTATCTCGAACCATCCGGCCGATCAGCCGCTCGATGCGGCGCTGGTACTTGATGACCAGCAACTCGTAGGCACGCTGATCGCCCGCAACCGTGCGCTCCACCAGTTGGAGATCACTGTCCTCGGAAGGGGAAGGCGTATTTACAGTCATTGATGCTCGAAAATCACGCCCCTGGGCTACCAGCCGGGGCGATTGCGTCAGGGTCAACGCCCGGCTTGGCGCGCGAATATACCGCACGGCGCATATCCATCCAACGCTCGGGCTGGCTTGAACGCCCCAGCCACAGCCAGAGATCGCGACGCCCTGCGGGCGAGACATGCACCCACAAGTGCGATTGCATGTCGAGAAAGACTCCCGGCGGGCCGGAAAGTGCCCGGACCTGTGCATCGGCGTGCCCGGCCGCCAAAACGACAGACCAGGACTGACCGTCCCAGCGAAGCATGCCCACTGGCTGATGGCGCCAGAAATGAACCGCACAGATGGCGGCAACAAGCCACACACCCACCGCCATCCACACGGACCACGGCACGCCCACACGGGTGCCCTGCAATGCCCAGGCCGCCAATCCACCAGCGCCCCAGGCCACCACCGCGAGCAGAAACCCCCCAAGGACGCTGCTGCGTCCGAAGGGATAGTTCACTGCGGGGGCGCGTCGCGCCAGAGGGGTCATGGGAACGGATGCCTCATCCCGAAGGCTGGCGACTCAGAGACCCGCATGCCAGGCGTTGGCGTCAAGCCTCACCCCACAGCGTCCACCGCGAAGCAATGGACACCAGGTTCAGGCGCGCTTGAACACCAGCGTGCCGTTGGTGCCCCCGAAGCCGAAGTTGTTCTTCACGGCCACGTCGATCTTCATGTCACGGGCCGTGTTGGCGCAGTAATCGAGATCGCACTCGGGGTCCTGGTTGAACAGGTTGATCGTGGGCGGCACCTTCTGGTGGTACAGCGCCAGCACGGTGAAAATACTTTCAATGCCGCCCGCTCCACCCAGCAGATGGCCGGTCATGGATTTGGTCGAGCTCACGACGGTCTTGTAGGCATGGTCGCCCAAGGCCGCCTTGATGGCATTCGTTTCGTTCAGGTCGCCCAGCGGCGTGGACGTGCCGTGCGCGTTCAGGTAGTCCACCTGATCGGCATTCATGCCCGCATTGCGCAAGGCGTTGAGCATCGCGCGGCGGGGGCCATCCATGTTGGGTGCCGTCATGTGGCCGGCGTCGGCACTCATGCCGAAGCCGCTCAGTTCGGCGTAGATCTTGGCGCCGCGGGCCTTGGCATGCTCGTACTCCTCGAGCACCATGACCCCGGCGCCCTCGCCCAGCACAAAACCGTCGCGGTCCTTGTCCCAGGGGCGGGATGCTGTCTTGGGATCATCGTTGCGCGTCGACAGCGCACGCATGGCGGCAAAGCCGCCGATGCCCAGCGGGGAGACGGTGGATTCGGTCCCACCGGCCACCACCACGTCGGCATCCCCGTATTCGATCATGCGGCCTGCCTCGCCGATGCAGTGCAGGCCCGTTGTGCAGGCAGTCACCACGGCGAGGTTCGGCCCCTTGAAGCCAAACCGCATGGACACATGCCCCGCCACCATGTTGATGATGGAGGCCGGCACGAAGAACGGCGTGACGCGCCGCGGCCCCCGGCTGGTGAGTTCGGCATGGGTGTTCTCGATCAGTGGCAGGCCACCGATCCCGGAGCCAATCACGCAGGCGATGCGGGTGGCCAGATCTTCACTGAGCGCCTCACCCGTCGGCAGGCCCGCGTCCTGCACGGCTTGTGCAGCAGCGGCAATGCCGAAGTGGATGAAACTGTCCATCGCGCGCGCATCCTTGGCGCTGATGTACGAATCCAGGTCGAAACCTTTGACCTCCCCTGCAATCTTGCAGGCGAAGTTCGACGCATCGAACTTGGTGATGAGGTCAATGCCGGACTGGCCGGCAAGGAGATTGGCCCAGGACTCGGCCACCGTGTTGCCCACGGGGCTGACGCATCCCAGGCCGGTCACGACAACGCGACGACGGCTCATGCGTGAAAAACCTTCTAGCTGATCGCTTGAGTCAGGCGCAGTGCGCCGCTCAGGCCTTCTGGTGGGTGTTGGCGTAGTCGATGGCGTTTTGCACCGTCGTGATCTTCTCCGCGTCTTCGTCGGGGATCTCGATGCCGAATTCGTCTTCCAGGGCCATCACCAGTTCCACCGTGTCCAGCGAATCAGCGCCGAGGTCAGCGACGAACGCCTTTTCGTTCGTGACTTGGGACTCTTCCACACCGAGTTGCTCGGCAATGATTTTTTTGACGCGTGCTTCGATATCGCTCATGGTTTCCCTCTGGGGGTTGTGAATGAATCCGCGATTCTAGCTGCTTAAGGAGAAGCCCTAAACAGCCCGCCGTCCGGATGAAGCGGCGTTATCTTTCATTAATTACATGTACATGCCGCCATTGACGTGCAACTCCTGCCCCGTCACATAACCAGCCTCGCGCGAGGCGAGGTAGGCGACCGCATGCGCGATGTCCTGGGGCTTGCCCATGTGGCCCAGCGGGATCTGCGCATTGAGCGCTTTTTGCTGCTCTTCGGCTAACACGGAGGTCATGTCCGTCTCGATGAAACCGGGAGCCACGCAATTGACGGTAATGCTGCGGCTGCCCAGCTCACGGGCCAGTGCGCGCGTCATGCCGGCCACGCCCGCCTTCGCCGCGGCGTAGTTGGCCTGCCCCGGATTGCCGGACGCACCCACTACGCTCGTGATGCTGATGATGCGCCCGAAACGCTGCTTCATCATCGGACGGATGGCGGCGCGGCTCATGCGGAACACGGCCTTGAGATTGGTGTCGAGCACCGCATCCCAGTCGTCGTCCTTCATGCGCATGGCCAGCGTGTCGCGGGTGATGCCTGCGTTGTTCACCAGCACGTGCAAGCCGCCTTGCTGCTTGACGATGGTGTCCATCAGCGCATCGATGGCGGCCATGTCGTTGACGTTCAGATTCGCGCCGCGGCAGCCTGGGTAGGCCGCAAGCGCCTGGCTGATACGCTGTGCGCCTTCGTCCGTGGTGGCAGTGCCCACCACCTGGTAGCCGCGCACGGCCAGCTCCAGCGCAATGGCTGCGCCGATGCCGCGCGATGCGCCGGTGACCAGCGCCACCTGCGATGCCGATGAGGTTTCCGTCATGCCAGCAACTCCCGGGTTTCGGCCAGCGAGGCCGGATCAAATACAGAGCCACCGATCAGCTCGGGGTCGATGCGCTTGGTGAGGCCGGCCAGCACCTTGCCGGGGCCGCATTCAATGATGTGGGTGATGCCACGCGCCTTCAGGGCGTGCACGCATTCGACCCAGCGCACCGGACCGAAAGCCTGGCGGTACAGCGCATCGCGGATCGCATCGGCATCGCTCTGCACGGCCACGTCCACGTTGTTCAGGACGGGAATCTGCGGCGCCGCGAGCACCACCTCGGCCAGCGCCACGCGCAGCTTCTCGGCCGCAGGCTTCATCAGGCTGGAGTGGAACGGCGCAGACACCGGCAAAGGCAGCGCACGCTTGGCGCCTGCAGCCTTGAGCACTTCGCAGGCCTTGTCCACGCCCGCCTTGGTGCCCGCGATCACGGTCTGGATGGGGTCGTTGAAATTGACCGCCTCGACCACTTCGGAGGTGCCGGGCCCGAACGAGGCCAGTGCCTCGACGCAACCCGCGATGACCTTGGCGGAGTCCATGCCCAGGATGGCGGCCATGGCGCCCGTACCCACCGGCACGGCTTCCTGCATGGCCGCTGCGCGCAGGCGCACCAGCGGCGCGGCCTGCGCCAGGGTGAGCACCCCCGCCGCCACCAGTGCCGAGTATTCGCCCAGCGAATGCCCCGCCACCGCAGCCGGCAGCGCGCCACCTTCGGCACGCCACACGCGCCAGGCCGCCACACCCGCCACCAGCATCACCGGCTGCGTGTTGGTGGTCAGTGCCAGCGCTTCCTTGGGGCCGTCCTTGATCAGCTGGCCGACGTCTTCGCCGAGTGCATCCGAGGCCTCCTGCAGGGTCTGCGCGACCACCGCGTTGTCGCCCCAGGCGTCCAGCATGCCCACGGACTGAGAGCCTTGTCCCGGAAAGACAAATGCAAAAGTCTTCATGAAAAAATCCAGAAATATGGTTGAAATCTTGCCCTCGCGCTTGCCCGGCAAGCGCTGAAAGCTATAACTTCAGGAGCACGGCACCCCAGGTGAAACCACCACCCACGCCTTCGAGCAGCAGGGTTTGCCCCTTCTGGACCTGGCCGGTGCGCACACCGTGGTCCAGTGCCAGCGGAATGGACGCCGCCGACGTATTGCCGTGCTGGTCCACAGTGACCACCACCTTGTCCATGGGCAGCTTGAGCTTCCTGGCCGTGCTTTGCATGATGCGGATGTTGGCCTGGTGAGGAATCAGCCAATCGATATCGGCTTCGGCGAGGCCGGCCTTGGCCAGCACCGCATGGGCCGCCTTCTCCAGCACACCCACCGCCAGCTTGAACACGGCCTGGCCATCCATCTTGAGCACCGGGTCGCCCAGCACCTGACCGCCAGACACATTGCCCGGTACGCACAGGATGCCGACGTGCTTGCCGTCGGCATGCAGGTCGCTCGACAAGATACCCGGCGTGTCCGACGCCTCCAGCACCACGGCACCGGCGCCGTCGCCGAACAGCACGCAGGTGGTGCGGTCGTTGAAATCAAGGATGCGGCTGAACACCTCCGAGCCCACCACGAGCGCGCGGCTGGCTGCACCCGACTGGATCATGGCGTCGGCCACGGTGAGCGCATAGACGAAACCGCTGCACACCGCCTGGACGTCGAAGGCAGGGCAGCCATTGGCACCCAGCTTGTTCTGCAATATGCAGGCGGTGGAGGGGAACACCATGTCCGGGGTGGACGTGGCCACGATGATGAGATCGATGTCCGTGGGCTGCAGGCCCGCCGCCTGCAGTGCATGGCGCGCAGCCTCCAGACCGAGGTCGCTGCAGGCCACGTCCGGCGCCGCGAAATGGCGCGCCCGGATACCGGTGCGCTCGACGATCCATTCATCCGAGGTTTCGATACCGCGCTGGCCCAGTTCAGCCACCAGGTCGGCGTTGGTCAGCCGGCGGGGAGGCAGGTAGCTGCCGGTGCCGGTAATGCGGGAGTAGCGTCTCATCAATGTGTCGTCGTCGCCGCTACGCCAGGTTGGGGCTGGGCATCTGCGGGCGCCAGAAGCGGTGCCGCATGCGCAATCCGGGTCCGGACACGGTCGAGCAGGTTGTTGCGGGCTGCATCATACGCCCGGTTCAAAGCCTGCTCGAAAGCCATTGTGTCAGCCGATCCGTGGCTCTTGAACACCAGTCCGCGCAGCCCCAAAAGCGCCGCACCGTTGTACCGGCGGTAGTCCATGCGCTTCATCAGCGCTTTTAGCACCGGATAGGCGACGATGGCCGCGATTTTCGTCAAGATGTTGTGCGAGAACTCGGCCTTCAGCGCCCCGATGATCATCGAGGCCACACCCTCGCTCGCCTTGAGCGCTACGTTGCCCACGAAACCGTCACAGACCACGATATCGACCGTGCCCTTGAAGATATCGTTGCCTTCCACATTGCCAAAGAAGTTCAAATCGCCGGAGTTGGCAGCAGATCGCAGCAATTCACCGGCTTTTTTGATGACTTCGCTGCCCTTGATGACTTCTTCGCCGATGTTCAGCAATCCGACCGTGGGCTCGCCGCCGTCCTGCAAGGCCGACACCAGTGCAGACCCCATGACGGCGAACTGCAGCAGGTGCTCGGCCGAGCAGTCCACGTTGGCCCCCAGGTCCAGCACCGTGGTGGCACCACCGACCGCATTGGGCAACTGCGTCGCGATCGCAGGGCGATCGATGCCGTCGAGGGTCTTCAGGAGATAGCGTGCGATCGCCATCAATGCGCCGGTATTGCCGGCCGAGACGGCAGCGGCTGCAGCGCCATCCTTGACCTGCTGGATGGCCACACGCATCGACGAATCCTTCTTGCGGCGCAGCGCCACCTCCACAGGGTCATCCATCGCCACCACTTCGGTGGCGACGACGACCGTGGCCCGCTCGTGCGAAAACGACTGCAGGCTGTCCGCCAGGCCGACGAGCAGCAAGCGGGCATCCGGATGATTGTCGAGAAACTGACGGCACGCCGCGAGCGTGACGCGGGGGCCATGGTCGCCCCCCATGCAGTCAACAGCCAGTGTGATCATGGGCGACTAGTCTGACTGGCCGCAGGGGCCAGCGATGAAATGCAATAACCAAAACAAAGGCCCGCGCTACGCTTTCAGTAGCAACGGGCCTGTGGATGGTGCGAAGGTCAGGCTTCGGACTTGTTCTTCAGCACTTGGCGGCCACGGTAGAAACCGTTGGGGCTGATGTGGTGACGCAGGTGGGTTTCACCGGTGGTGGGTTCCACTGCGATGCCCGGCACATTCAGGGCATTGTGCGAACGGTGCATACCGCGCTTGGAAGGGGACTTTTTGTTTTGCTGAACGGCCATGATGGCTCCTGGTCTTGAATAGGTTGGTAAATACGCGATCAGCCCATTAAGACACGAGGGGATTCGCGTGAAGCCCTCGATTATAACCCAAATGATTTTGGAGGCTGTCTATACCCTTTCGGGCGACTCATCCTCCACGTGTCGGCACAGGGCGACAGCCTGGCCGGCAAGCCCCTTCGCGCGGCTCACTGCCCCTTGGTGTCCTTGCGCAAACCCGCCAAGGCCGCGAAGGGATTGGGCTTGTCGGCACTGGCTTCCTCGAAGTCGTCGTCGGTCGATGCCATGGGCACCGAGGTCGGGCATTCGTCGTGCTTGGGCACCACGGGCAGCGCCATCAGGAGCTCGTCTTCGATCAACTCGCGCAGGTCGAACTCGCGGGTCATGGCGAGCAGGTCTTCCTCGCTCTCGTCGTCCAGCGCTTCGGCCGTGGCCTCGTCGGCGACGAAGCGGAACTCGCGGTCGACCTCCAGGGGCACGTCCACCGGGGTCAGGCAGCGCTGGCATTCCATGGGGAAGCTGGCGGTGACCTTGATGCGCAGCCACACCTGTCCCATGCCGCCCAGCGCAGTGCGCACCTCGCCCAGGGCCTCCCAGTCCACCATCAGGTCCGGGTGCAGGCCTTTGGCCTCCTGGGCCAGACGTTCGTACTTCAGCAGCGACTCGTGGCCCGACAGCCGCCCGCCCGCCTGCGCAAAGGCTTTCACGTCGAGGCGCTGGGGGGAGAATTCCTTGGTCATGGCGGCAGTGTAAGAGAATCGGCGCATGCTTCAATCCCCTCCCCTGCAACGCCCTCTGGTATTGGGCTCGACCTCGCGCTACCGGCGTGAATTGCTGGAACGGCTGCGTCTGCCGTTCGACGTGGCTGCCCCCCATGTGGACGAAACCCCCGAGCCCGGCGAAGCCCCCCGCACCCTGGCGCTGCGGCTGGCCCTGGCCAAGGCCCGCGCCGTGGCGCAGCAGCATCCACAGGCCGTGGTCATCGGCTCCGACCAGGTGGCCGACCTGGCCGGCACGCCGCTGGGCAAGCCCGGCGAGCACGAGCGCGCCGTGCAGCAACTGCGCCAGATGCGCGGGCAGACCGTAATTTTCCAGACCGCCGTGGCGGTGGTGTGCGCGGCGACGGGGTTCGAGCAGGTCGACCTGGCGCCCGTGGAAGTGACATTCCGCGATCTCTCCGATGCGGAGATCGAGCGCTACCTGCGCGCCGAGCAACCCTATGACTGCGCCGGCAGCGCCAAGAGCGAAGGCCTGGGCATTGCGCTGCTCGACGCCATCCACAGCGACGACCCCACGGCCCTCATCGGCCTGCCGCTGATCCGCACCTGCCGCATGCTGCGCGCCGCGGGCCTGGTGTTGCCATGACCAACTCCGCCACCACACCGGCACCATCGGCCACGGGCACGCTCTACCTCGTACCCGCCCCGCTCGACTTCGGCTGCGACACCACCGCCCCGCTGCAGGACGCCCTGCCCGACAGCACCCTGCAGACCGCCGCGCGCCTGACGCACTGGGTGTGCGAGAACGCCAAGAGCACCCGCGCCTACCTCAAGCGCATCGACGCACTGCACCCGCTGGCCGCGCCCCTGCAGCAGCAGCAGATCACCGAACTGCCGCGCGAGGTGCACAAGAAGGGCGACCACGGCGACAAAGGCTCGGCGCCGTTCGACGCGCGCCCCCTCCTGGCCGCCGCGCTGGCGGGGCACGACATCGGCCTGGTCAGCGAGGCCGGGATGCCTGCCGTGGCCGACCCCGGCTCGTCCGTGGTGCGCGCGGCGCACGACCTGTCCATCCGCGTGGTGCCGCTGGTCGGGCCGGTGTCGCTGCTGCTGGCACTGGCGGCCAGCGGGCTCAACGGGCAGAACTTTGCCTTCGTGGGCTACCTGCCGCAGGATGCGCAGGAGCGCACCCTGCGCATCAAGGAGCTGGAGGGCCTGGCCCTGAAAACCGGCCAGACCCAGCTGTTCATCGAGACGCCCTACCGCAACGCAGCGCTGTGGCAGGCCCTGGTGCAGACCCTGCAACCCCACACCCGCCTGGCGCTGGCCAGCGGCCTGACCTTGCCAGAGGCCCGCATCCAGAGCCAGCTGGTGCGCCAGTGGCGCCAGCAGCCCGCGGCGCCCGACAACCGCACGCCGGTCGTGTTCGCGCTGGGCCGGTAAAGCCGGGCGACCTGGAGCCACCCCCATGAAGCACACTGCCACTATACTTTTGATAGCTGCAAGCGCTTATACATCCAGCGTCAGCGCGATCATTCGCTGCGAACTGGACGGCCAGCCCCTCAATGTCTCCAACGGCGCGGAACTGGCCGGCAAGTCGGGCCA
The DNA here is from genome assembly GCF_044542805.1 of Acidovorax sp. NPDC077693. NCBI lineage: Bacteria > Pseudomonadati > Pseudomonadota > Betaproteobacteria > Burkholderiales > Comamonadaceae > Acidovorax > Acidovorax sp. NPDC077693. The sequence goes on from NZ_JBITVD010000001.1 coordinate 147,388, forward strand.
GGTGCGCTGCCGTGAAGAGGACACCGGCCACCTGCAGCGCGAGCAAGAGCTGCGCAATGGCAGGTTCATCGGGCAGGAGCGCATGTTCGACCGCGAGGGCCGGCTGCTGCGCGAGCGCACCGTGAACGAGCGCGGCAACAGCCAGGGACGGGTGGTGGAGTTCTGGCCGAACGGCAAGGTGCGCCGCGAAGAGACCGTCGACAACGGCCGCACGCAAGGCGCCGTGCGCCGCTACGACGCCTCCGGGCGCCTGGAACGCGTGTCGTTCCACAGCGACGGCCAGGAAGTCTTTCACCTGGAATTCAACGGCAAGAGCCAGCCCATGCGCCTGCTGTGCCCGCGCGCCAGCGTGCTGCCCGACGACCGCAAGCTTTGCGGCTTCGACGGCGCCACCGACACCGAGCTCTTTGCCGAGAGCGGCGCGCGGTCTGCGCAATTGCGCTACGACCAGGGCCGCGTGCTCAGCGCCACCGAATGGTCGAGCGACGGCGTCGTCGCCGCCCAGCAATCGGTGGTGGATGGTCGGCGGGTGCACCGGAGCTTCTACACCGAGGGCGGCAAGAGCGTGCTGCGCGAAGAGCGGGTCTTCACGCCGGACGAGCGCAGCTTGCGGGACACGCGCGGCCAGTTGCTGATGACCCGGCGCTATGGGTCTTCGGGCCAGCCGATCGAGCAGCGCAACTTTGAAGGCGGCCGCGAGGTGCAGGTGGAGCGCTGGTACCTGAACGGGTCCGTTCGCGAGCGCAGCACCTGGAGCGGCACCGGCCCGCAGGCCCGCCTGCTGCGCGAGATGTACCGCGACGACGGCAAGCTGGCACGCCGCGACCAGCTCAACGCGGACCAGTGGCCGGTGGGCACGCAGCAGGCCTTCCACGACAACGGCCGCCTGGCGATGGAGGAGCAGTACGCCACCACCCCCGACGCACGGGGCCGCACGCGCCTCACGGCGCGCAAGCAGTGGGACGACACCGGCAAGCTGGTCGCGGACGACATCATCCTGGAAGACGGCTCCCGCCAGCGCAAACCGGCCGGCACCGACAGCTGACCCCGACTGCACACCCCCCAAAAAACAACCCCGCGCAACGGTGACGTTGCACGGGGCAGGAAGGCTTGGATGATGGTCCGGTGCATGTCCGGTGCGTGTCCGGTGCGCACCCCATGGCCGATGCACACACCGGCGAAGTGGCGCCATGGCGCCACGGCGCCCGGCTTGCTCAGCGCAGCTGGGGGCCGGCCCAGGCCAGCGACTTGACCGCACCCACACCGATGGCCGCGCCAAAGCGCTTGACCAGGCGCTCCGCCACGTTGTCGCGGCGGGTGTAGTCGATGATTTCCTCGGCCTTGACCACTTCGCGGGCCACGTAATCCAGGTTGCCCAGCTTGTCGGCCAGGCCCATTTCCACGGCCTGCTGGCCGGTCCAGAACAGGCCGCTGAAGGTATCGGGCGTGGTCTTGAGGCGGTCGCCACGGCCTGCCTTCACCACGCCGATGAACTGCTGGTGGATCTGGTCGAGCATGGTCTGTGCATAGGCACGCTGCTTTTCGGTCTGCGGGCTGAACGGGTCCAGAAAACCCTTGTTCTCGCCGGCCGTCAGCAGGCGGCGCTCCACGCCCAGCTTTTCCATGGTGCCGGTGAAGCCGAATCCGTCCATCAGCACACCGATGCTGCCCACGATGCTGGCCTTGTCCACGTAGATGTCGTCCGCGGCCGCCGCGATGTAGTACGCGGCCGAGGCGCAGGTTTCTTCCACCACCGCATAGATCGGCTTGCCGTGCTTGGCCTTCAGGCGAACGATCTCGTCGTTGATGATGCCGGCCTGCACGGGGCTGCCGCCGGGCGAGTTGATGAGCAGCACCAGTGCCTGCGAGCCTTCGTCTTCCAGCGCGCTGCGCATGGCGGCCACGACGAACTCGGCACTGGCCTCGGCCCCGGCGGCGATTTCGCCCTTGATGTCCACCACCGCGGTGTGGGGCGAGGTCTTGGTGGCGCTGGGCGATGCCTGGCGCAGTGCCATGAAGGCAATGGCGGCCACCAGCACCAGCCAGGTCAGGCGAAAGAAGATCTTCCAGCGGCGCGCACTGCGCTGCTCGTTGAGGGTGGCGAAGGCCAGCTTTTCCAGCGTGGCGCGCTCCCAGCCGGGTTCACGCGATGAGTCGCTCACAGATGCTCCTGAGTTTGTAGCTGATTGCGCCCACAGATCGGGCGCGGGGTTGCTCTTGGGGTCAAAGCCCGAAGAACCGGGCTGTTGGGAATCGGTCGTCATGTCATGGGGTCCTGGCACGGTGCAGCCGGCGCTGACTGCCGCGGCATCGGACCTGGGGGAGGTTTTTCAGAACGCGATGGGCTGCAGATGGTGGCCAGTATGCCAGTGCACTGCACCATCGCTTTCCGTCAGAGGGATTTTGACCAGCCCGCCCCGGCACGGCCCGCCTGCGCATTCGCCCGTGCTGGGCAGGTAGGCGGCCCCGTGCGTGGCGCACAGCAGCCACTGGCCGGTGTCGTCAAAAAAGCGGCCTGGCTGGTAGTCCATCTCCATGGGCACGTGCGTGCAGCGGTTGAGGTAGGCATGGGGCACACCGCGGTAGCGGATGGCAAACGCCCGGCAGGTCTGGCCCGCGTACACCACGTCGAAAGGCACCGCCAGGCCACCGTCGACCAGGTCGCCGCTGCCGCACAAGGGGATCATGCTGTCGATGGCCATGGCGGTCAGGCGTTGTGCAGCAGCCAGTCGTGCAACTCGCGCACCGAGTGCGCCACGTGCAGGGGCTCGAGCGCACCGAACACCTCGGGTTCGTGCGCGCCGTAGCTCACGCCCACGCTCGCGCAGCCGGCGTTCACCGCCATCTGCAGGTCGTGGGTGGTGTCGCCGATCATGAGCAGCCGCGCGGGCGGCACGTCGAACTCGGCCATCAGCTCCTGCAGCATCAGCGGGTGCGGCTTGCCCGCGGTCTGGTCGGCGGTGCGCGACCCGTCGAACATGCCGCGCAGTTGCACGGTGTGCAGCACCTCGTCCAGCCCGCGGCGGCTCTTGCCCGTGGCCACGGCCAGCAGGTGGCCGCGCTCGCGCAGGTCGTTCAGCAGGGGCAGCACGCCCTCGAACAGGCTCAGGTCGTCCTGGTGCTGCACGTAGTGAAACCGGTAGCGGTTGGCCAGGTCGGTGTAGCGCTCGGGCGGCACGTCGGGTGCGGCGTGGGCCAGGGCCTGCATCAGCCCCATGCCGATCACGTAGGCGGCCTGCTTGTCCGAGGGCACGGTGCCCCCCACATCGCGCACCGCCTCTTGAATGCAGCGCACGATGATGGCGGTGGAGTCGAACAGGGTGCCGTCCCAGTCGAAGGCGATGAGGTCGAAGCGGCGGGGGCGGAAGCTGGAGGCGGGCATGGGTGGTGTCACGCCTGGTCGGGCGCTGGGGTCACGAAGTCGGCCAGTTCGGGCGGCAGGTCGGCGTTCAGCGCCACGCGCTCGCCCGAGGCGGGGTGGTTGAACTGTAACCGCCACGCATGCAGGAACATGCGCTTCATGCCCAACTTCAGCAGGCGTTTGTTGAGGTCGAAGTCCCCGTACTTGTCGTCCCCCACGATGGCGTGCCCCTGGCTGGCCAGGTGCACCCGGATCTGGTGGGTACGCCCGGTCTTGATGGTCACCTCCAGCAGGGACATCACCGGCAGGCCCTGGGCCTGGCGCGCAGGGATCGTGCTGCGCACCCTGACCAGCGTGATGGAGCGCATGCCGTCCGGGTCGTCGGCCGTGGTCACGCGCACGCGCCTCTCGCCGTCGGCCTGCAGGTATTTGTGCAGCGGCAGGTCGATGACCTTCTTGTTGGCCGGCCAGGCGCCGGTGACGAGCGCCAGGTAGGTCTTGCCGGTCTCGCGCTCCCGGAACTGGTCCTGCAGGTGGGTGAGCGCCGAGCGCTTCTTGGCCACCAGCAGGATGCCCGAGGTGTCGCGGTCCAGCCGGTGCACCAGCTCCAGGAACTTCGCCTGCGGGCGTGCCTGGCGCAATTGCTCGATCACCCCGAAGCTCACGCCGCTGCCGCCATGTACCGCCACGCCGGCGGGTTTGTCGATGGCGATGACATGCTCGTCCTCCAGCAGGATCGGGAATTCGCGCGCGGGCGCGGGGCGCTCGGCCTTTTCGGCCACCTTGTCGGAGATGCGCACCGGCGGCAGGCGCACCACGTCGCCCGCCTCCACCCGGGTGTCGGCGCTCGCACGGCCCTTGTTGATGCGCACCTCGCCGCTGCGGATGATGCGATAGACGTGCGTCTTGGGCACGCCCTTCAAATGGCGTATCAAAAAGTTATCGAGCCGCTGGCCCGCGGAGTCTTCGTCGACCTCCACCATGCGGACTGCGGGAAGCCCCGCAGCCGCTGCGGGCGGTTTGGCCCCTATAATGTGTTTCACCTGCGCGTTGTCATGTAAGTGGTTGATTTGTCTGGAGTTTAGTCCACACAGCCCTTGCCCCACGTTCAGGCACGTCGATGCCAACGGGTGTCGTGCACGCAGATTGCAGGCCAGATGCCTGTGGTGGCCTGCACAGCGCGCGGCGGGCTGACAGATTGAAACACTGATACGGAATCCCAGAAGCTGGCAGATGCACCCCACCCGGGCGCCACCTGCCAGCGGATCGAAGCGAGCATGTGGTTGTTGATGGCATGGATGGTGACCTTGTGGCGGAGGCTGCGGCCTTTGGCTGCACGCTCAAAATCGCCCTCAGCGCCCAGCCAGCAAGCGCAACCAGCTACTCTTTTGCTAGCAAAACTGCGCTCCTACCACTCGCCCCCATCCACGCGCCCCTGCCTCACGATGCTGCGCTAGAGCGCTGCAGATCATTGGCATCCCCGGCAATTCCCTTCGTTTCGATGCGTCAGTCCAGGCATTCACAGCTCCTGTAGAGCTTGTTGTATTGGTTTGGAAACTGTGGGCGGCAGCCCGCGCAGCCCTCCCTGTCGGAAGGTGAGCTGCACCGCTGCCGTCCGCGAAACACGGAAGGAATCGCATCATGAAGCGGATGCTCATCAACGCCACGCAGCCCGAAGAACGGCGCCTGGCCATCGTCGACGGACAAAAGCTCCTCGACTACGAAATCGAGATCGAAGGGCGCGAACAGCGCAAGGGCAACATCTACAAGGCCGTCGTCACCCGCGTCGAGCCCTCGCTGGAAGCCTGCTTCGTCGACTACGGCGAAGACCGCCACGGCTTCCTGCCGTTCAAGGAAATCTCGCGCAGCTACTTCGCCCCCGGCGTCTCGCCCAGCCAGGCACGCATCAATGAAGTGATCCGAGAAGGCCAGGAGCTGCTGGTCCAGGTCGAAAAGGAAGAGCGCGGCAACAAGGGCGCGGCGCTCACCACCTTCGTCTCGCTGGCCGGCCGCTACGTCGTGCTGATGCCCAACAACCCCCGCGGTGGTGGCGTATCGCGCCGCATCGAGGGTGAGGACCGCGCCGAGCTCAAGGAGGCGATGGACCAGCTCGAATACCCGAACGGCATGTCCATCATCGCGCGCACCGCAGGCATCGGCCGCACCGCGCCCGAGCTGCAGTGGGACCTGAACTACCTGCTCAAGCTGTGGACCGCCATCGACGGCGCTGCCAAGGGCGGCGACATCGAGGAAACCGCCACCCGCACCAACCTGGAAGCCGCCGACGAAGTGGCCCGCCAGATGCGCCTGCGCGACCTGGGCGGCCTGATCGTCATCGACTTCATCGACATGGAAGAGTCGAAGAACCGCCGCGAAGTGGAAAACCGCCTGCGCGACGCGCTGCGCCAGGACCGCGCCCGCGTGCAGTTCGGCACCATCAGCAAGTTCGGCCTCATGGAAATGAGCCGCCAGCGCCTGAAGCCCGCCCTGTCCGAAGGCTCGTCCATCCCCTGCCCGCGCTGCGGCGGCTCGGGCCACATCCGCGACACGGAAAGCTCGGCCCTGCAGATCCTGCGGATCATCCAGGAAGAGTCCATGAAGGACAACACGGCCGCCGTGCACTGCCAGGTGCCGGTGGAAGTGGCCTCGTTCCTGCTGAACGAAAAGCGCACCGAGATCGCCAAGATCGAACTCAAGCAGCGCGTGGCCGTGCTGATGGTGCCCAACAAGACGCTGGAAACCCCCAACTACCGCCTGGAGCGCCTGAAGCACGACGACCCGCGCCTGGACCACATCGAAGCCAGCTACAAGCTCGCCGAAGAAGTGGAAGACCCCACCGCCGTGACGCGCCGCTCGCAAGAGCCCACCAACAAGCAGACCCCCGTCATCAAGGGCGTGCTGCCCGATGCACCCGCCCCCGTGGCCGAGCCCCGCCCCGAAGGCGCGGCCCGCCCACCGCGCGCCGGCCAGCCGCCGCGCCATGGCGCAGGCACCGCCGCACCCGCACCCGCCCCGGCACAAGCCCCTGCGGCAGCACCTGCCCCCGCAGCACCGCAGGAGCAAGGCTTCTTCGCCTGGCTCAAGAGCCTGTTCGGCTTTGGTACCCCGCCCGCCGCAGCGCCGGCACCCGTGGCAGCACCGGCTCCCGCGCCGGCCGCTGACACCACCGCCCGTGGCGAACCCCGCCGCGACGGCCGCAACGGCGAAGGCCGCGGCCGAGGCCGTGGCGGCCGCGATGGCGGCGGCAACCGCGACGCGCAGCGTGAAGGCGGCGGCCGTGACGGCCACCGCGAAGGCAACGGTGAAAACCGCCGCCCCCGTGGCGAGCGCCCGGCCGAAGGCCGTGGCCCCCGCGACGCCGAGGGTCGCCCACAGCGTGACGCAGAACGCCGCCCCGAAGGCGAAGGCCGCGACCCCCGCGAGGGCGGCCGCGAGCCCCGTGAAGGCCGCAATGGCCGCGACGGTGGCCGCAGCCGCCGCGATGCCGAGAGCCGCAACCAGGCCGCCGGTGTGAACGGTGACGCCACCGCAGCGCAAGCCCAGGTGGAAGGCCCGAACGGCCAGGTTGCCGCAGCAGACGCCGCAGCCGGCCAGCCACCCCGTGGCGAGCGCGGCCCGCGCCGTGAACGTGGCGAGCGTGGCAACCGCGGTGAACGCGGCGAACGCGCTCCCCGCAACGCCGAAGGCCAGGAAGCCGGCGCAGCAGCCGCTGCTGCCGCACCGGTGGCTGGCGACTTCGTCGACACCTCGCCCCTGGGCTCGCTGCCCGACCTGGACCTGACCGGCAACGAAACCGCAGGTAACGCCAATGGCAGTGGCAATGGCAACGGCGGCCCCGCCAGCGAAGAGCAGCGCCGCGAACGCCGCTCGCGCGACCGCTACGGCCGTGACCGCCGCGAACGTGGCGACCGCGGCCCGCGCGACAACGCCGACGCCGCTGCCGCCGCCCCGGCCATGCTGGACTTCGACCCCACCGTGGCCGCGCCGCAGGATGCCGCCGCAGCGGCTCCAGCCGCCGAGCAGGACGGTCAGCCCCGCCGCAGCTACTTCAGCGCAGCCCCGGCCGCGCCAGCAGACGCCGCACCCGTGGTGGCCGCCGACGCTGTGGCAGTGCCCACCGCGTCTGCAGTGCCGGCCCCGGTGGCAGCCCCCGCTCCGGTGGCACCTGCCGCGGTGCCTGCAGCTGCAGCAGCCCCTGCGCCGGCCCCGGCCGCCGCAGCACCCCGTGCAGCCGCGCCCTCGGCAGCCGCTCCCGCTGCCGCCGCGGCAGAGTCCATGCCCCGCGTGGCAGCCTTCACGCTGCCCGTGAGCGAGCTGCAACAGGTGGCCGCATCGTCGGGCCTGCAGTGGGTGAACTCGGACGCCGACAAGATCGCCGCCGTGCAGGCCGCCATCGCTGCCGAGCCGCGCCCCATCCACGTGCCCCGCGAGCGCCCGCCCGTGGTGGTGCTGGACGAAGGCCCGCTGGTGCTGGTGGAAACCCGCCGCGACCTGTCGGACCTGACCCTGCCGTTCGAGAAGCCGCCCGCGGCCTGAGCTCGGCTTCGGCCCCCTGGTGACGCTTTCACGGCGTGACTCCGAAAAAGGCGGCTCTCTGGGCCGCCTTTTTCATGGGCGGGCCGCTCCCAGGCCAATCACCGTGGGCGGCCCCAAGGCCCGCTGCAGCAGTTACCATTTTGTCCGTCGCCCGCTGCTGCAACCCCGCCGCAGGGCGACCGCCTCCCCGGCCCCGGGGTTGCCGCATCGCCGCGATGCAGGCAGCCTGCCCCCCCTCTTTCCACCGACCACCGCTCCGGCCCTGCCCATGCTGTTCCTGCTCTCGCCCGCCAAGTCGCTCGACTACGACACGCCCCTGCCCGAGGGCCTGCCGCACACCACGCCGCAGTTCGTGCCGCAGTCGAGCGCCCTCATCGACGTGCTGCGCACCCATTCACCGCAGAGCATTGCCTCGCTCATGGACCTGAGCGACAAGCTGGCCGCGCTCAACGTGGCCCGCTACCAGGCGTGGCGGCCGCGCTTCACGGCGACCAACTCGCGCCAGGCGGCGCTGGCCTTCAACGGCGACGTGTACGACGGCCTGCAGGCCCGGTCGCTGTCTGCCGACGACCTGGCCTGGGCCCAGGGCCATGTGGCCATCCTGAGCGGCCTGTACGGCGTGCTGCGCCCGCTGGACCGCATGCAGCCCTACCGGCTGGAGATGGGCACGCGCCTGGCCACCGAGGCTGGCAGCAACCTGTATGACTACTGGGGCAGCCAGATCGCCGAGCACCTGAACACCCGCCTGCGCGCCGACAAGACGCCCGTGGTCATCAACCTCGCCTCGCAGGAATACTTCAAGGCCGTGGACCGCAAGGCGCTCAAGGCGCGCGTCATCGACTGCGTGTTCGAAGACTTCAAGGACACCGGCTACAAGATCATCAGCTTCCATGCCAAGCGCGCACGCGGGCTGATGGCGCGCTACGCCGTCACCCACCGCGTGGCGACACCGCACAAACTGGAAGGTTTTGACCTGGACGGCTATGCTTTCGCCCCCGGGGCCTCCTCGCCGGAGCGCCTCGTCTTTCGCAGAGGATGAGGGCATGGCCCTGAGCGGCTCCGCCGCGTTTGCGTCGCCCCTTGCGCCGACCGTTGCGCCGCACGGCGCGCGTGCAGGGGGACGACGGCGTCCCTGGCCCGGCACAGCGCGCCCACGCGCGGCTGCCGGCCTCTGGTTGTGCCTGTTGTATGGAGAGCTGATATGACGACCGCCCAAACGATCACCCCTGAACTGCGCCGCTGGATCATCGAGCAGGCCCAGGCCGGCTATGCCGCGCCGGTGGTGCTGCAGTCGATGCGCGATGCCGGCTGGGACGAGGACGTGGCCGCCGATGCCATGGAAGTGACGCTGCAGGACCACCTCAACGAGTTGGCCGTGCAGCAAGGCCAGCCCAGTGCCGTGCCGGTGCCCGAGCCGCAGCTGGGCGACTCGCCCGCGCAGGTGGACTGCGGCGACCGCGTGGTGCACGTGCTGCTGGCCATGGCCCAGCCGCGCATCGTGGTGTTCGGCAACCTGCTCTCGCCCGAAGAATGCGACGCCCTGATCGCCGCGGCCGAGCCGCGCATGGCACGCTCGCTCACCGTGGCCACCAAGACCGGCGGCGAAGAGATCAACGACGACCGCACCAGCGACGGCATGTTCTTTCAGCGCGGCGAAGGCGAACTGCTGCAGCGCATCGAAACGCGCATCGCCCGCCTGCTGAACTGGCCCATCGAAAACGGCGAAGGCCTGCAGGTGCTGCACTACCGCCCTGGCGCCGAGTACAAGCCGCACTACGACTACTTCGACCCCGCCGAGCCCGGCACGCCCACCATCGTCAAGCGCGGCGGGCAGCGCGTGGGCACGCTGGTGATGTACCTGAACACGCCCGAAAAAGGCGGCGGCACCACCTTCCCGGATGTGCATGTCGAGGTCGGGCCGCAGCGCGGCAACGCCGTGTTCTTCAGCTACGAGCGGCCCCACCCCTCCACCCGCACCCTGCACGGCGGCGCCCCGGTGATCGCCGGCGAGAAGTGGATCGCCACCAAGTGGCTGCGCGAGCGCGAATTCAAGTAAGAATTTGAATAAAAACAGCCCCTACCGCTTGTCCCATGAGCGCTAGCAGCTATTAAAAACATAGCAAACCACCTGCCACCGTCCACGGGCACCGCATGAACACTCCAGAACAATCCCAACTCGGCAAATCCTCTGCCTACATCGACCAGTACGACGCATCGCTGCTGTTCCCCATCCCTCGTGCAGGCAAACGGGCCGAGATCGGCGTCACCGGCGCAGCCCCCTTCTTCGGAGCCGACCTGTGGACGGCGTTCGAGCTGTCGTGGCTCAACCAGCGCGGCAAGCCGCAGGTGGCGCTGGCGCACATCACCGTGCCGTGCGAGACGCCCAACATCGTGGAGAGCAAGTCCTTCAAGCTGTACCTGAACAGCTTCAACAACACGCGCTTTGCCGATGCGGCCGAGGTGCAGGCACGCATCCGCACCGACATCAGCGAAGCCGCCTGGCGCGGCAGCGAGCACCCGGCCACCGTGGGTGTGCGGCTCATCGGCCCCGAGCTGTTCGACCAGGAGCCCGTGCACGAGCTCGACGGCCTGAGCCTGGACCGCCTGGACGTGGAATGCACGCAGTACCAGCCCGCCCCCGAGCTGCTGACCGCCGAAGTGGGCCAGCCGCCCGTGACCGAGGTGCTGACCAGCAACCTGCTCAAGAGCAACTGCCTGGTGACCGGCCAGCCCGACTGGGGCAGCGTGCAGATCAGCTACAGCGGCCCGCAGATCGACCAGGAAGGCCTGCTGCAGTACCTGGTGAGCTTTCGCAACCACAACGAGTTCCACGAGCAGTGCGTGGAGCGCATCTTCATGGACGTGTGGACCCGCTGCAAACCCATCAAGCTCACGGTGTATGCGCGCTACACGCGCCGCGGCGGGCTGGACATCAACCCGCTGCGCACCAGCCACCCGCAAGGCCTGCCGCGCAACGTGCGCACGGCGCGGCAGTAGCCCTGCTGGGGACCCCCGATGGGTCGGCATAAAAGCACTTGAAACCGTTCACGCTGAGCTTGCCGAAGCGCCGCGCAAGGCTTCGACAAGCCTCTCCTGAGCCTGTCCTGAGCCTGTCGAAGGGCTCAGCCCGAACGCATTGTTCGAGTACAACGGGACCGGCCCCCTAAAAAAGCGGTCGGGTGTGGGGGTCCGCTTCGCGCACCCGGCTCGCGCGCGGCTCCGGGGGGCCGTCCGGCACCTCACCCACCCGCTCCAGCGTGCCCACACGCACGCCCAGCAAGCGCAGCTTCCGGTCGAGCGGCACGCGCTTGAGGCACAGGCCCGCCGTGCGGCGGATGGTGGCGGCGTCCTGCGTGTAGCGGTCCAGCGTCTGGTCGCGGGTGGCGATCTTGAAGTCGTCGTAGCGCAGCTTGATGCCGATGGTCTTGCCCACATAGCCCTTGCGCTGCAGGTCGCCCGCCACGCGCTCGCACAGGTCGGTGAAGATGGCCGACAGCTCCGCCCGGTCGCGCACGGCGTGCAGGTCGCGGTCGAACGTCGTCTCGCGGCTCATGCTCACCGGCTCGCTCTCGGTCACCACCGGGCTGTCGTCGCGGCCCCAGGCCACGCGGTGCATCCAGGCACCGCTGGACTTGCCAAAGCGCGCGATCAGCCACTGCGGGTCCTGCGCGGCCAGCTCGCCGATGGTGTGGATGCCCAGCCCCGCCAGCTTCTCGCCCGCCTTGGGGCCGATGCCGTTGATCTTGCGCACGTTCAAGGGCCAGATCTTCGTCTGCAGGTCGTCCTCGTAGACGATGGAGATGCCGTTGGGCTTGTTGAACTCGCTCGCCATCTTGGCCAGCAGCCGGTTGGGCGCCACGCCGATCGAGCAGGTGAGCCCCGTCACGTCGAAGATGCTTTTCTGGATGAGCCGCGCCAGTACGCGGCCCCCTTCGCGCTGGCCGCCGGGCACGTCGGTGAAGTCGATGTACACCTCGTCCACGCCCCGGTCCTGCATCACCGGCGCGATGTCGGTGATGGTGCTCTTGAACAGGCGCGAGAAACGCCGCACCTCGTCAAAGTCCACCGGCAGCACGATGGCCTGCGGGCACAGCCGGGCCGCCTTCATCATGCCCATGGCCGAACCCACGCCGAACTGGCGCGCAGGGTAGGTGGCCGTGGTGATCACGCCGCGGCCCACGTAGTCCTTGAGCAGCGGGAAGTCCTCCACCGGGATGAAGCGCCGCTCGCGCTCCTCGGTGCCGTCCGGGCCGCGCAGCAGCAACTCGTCCACCTTGCGCCGCCCGCCGCCGATGACCACGGGCAGCCCCTTGAGCTGCGGGTAGCGCAGCAGCTCGACCGACGCGAAGAACGCGTCCATGTCCAGGTGTGCGATGCGGCGCAGGCGGCCAGTGGATGCCGTGGCGGCAGATGGCGCGTCAGCAGATGAAGGCGCAGAGGCGTCGGGCGAAGGATCGGTCACACCCGCTATTTTGCGCGGTGTCTGCGCCGCAGGCGGGGTGCAGGCCTATCCTGCGGCCCCCGCCATTCCAGCCTACCGCTTGAACAGGCCGGCGGCCGAGTTCTTCCACTTGTCCACCGCCTGCGCACCTGCGGCCAGCAAAGGCGCAGCGGCGTCCGCAGCACCGGCACCAGCACCAGCACCAGCGCTTGCGGTGGTGCCGGGCTGCGGCAGCGCAGCCGCATCGCCGCCCGCAGCCTCGTCGCCGGGCGCGGCCAGTGCAGCAGGCGCAGCGGCCAGCTGCGGCACGTCCCGGCGGTAGTTGCCCGCCAGAATCTCGCGGTACTGCTCGCCGCCCGCGTACTCCTTCAGGGCCTTCAGGCGCACCGGGATGAAGGGGTGCGTGGTGCTGGAGTTTTCCATGATGGACACCAGCTGCACCAGCTTGTTGACCTCCTTGTGGGCCTCGGTCTGTGCGATGGTCTCTTCGATGTTGCGCTCGTCTTCGTAGCCCGTGACCTTGCCCGACAGCTTGGCCAGCGCGCTCAGGCCGGGCCCCAGGTTCTGCAGGCACAGCAGGCCCGCGCGGTCGCAGGTGAATTCGGCCCGGCGATACCACTCCCAGTACGCCAGCAGCAGCGGAATGCGCAGCATGCCCACGCCGGGGATCGGCACGACCGACGCGAAGATGTCCCAGTAGCGGATGAGCATGTCGCCCAGCTGCCGGTACAGCCCGTGGGCGGCCTTGATGTGACCCACCTCGTGGCCGATGACGAAGCACAGCTCGTCGGGCGTGAGCGCTTCCACCAGGCCGCTGTGCAGCACGATGCAGGTGCGCCGCTGGCCCGACGTATAGGCGTTGAGCTCGGGGTTGGTGGTGATGTACACATCCGGCACCTTGCACGACAGGATCGCGCAGCAGCGCTCCACCAGCGCATACAGCGAGCCATAGTTGTTGGCGTTGATGCGCACCATCTGCTCGTTGTTGTTCAGGTGCGTGATCTGCTCGGAAAAATTGGCGTCCAGCCACGACAGCAGCTGCCCCGCGCCCGGAATGCCCTTGAGCGCCGCCAGGGCCTCCTGGTCGCCCGGGTAGGTGAACGATGTGTACGAGATGTCGGTCAGGATCACCTGGTTGCTGGCATACACCAGGGCGTCGGCATGTTTGTGGGCGGGCATGGGAGCGTGTGAAATGGATGGGGACGTGGATCATTCCACGCCCCAAGGCCCCACCCGGGCCCCGCGCCCCACCATCGTGTAACAAATGGCACGGCCTGGCCGCGCGCGCCCACCCGCTCGGGGCCGCCGCCTACTGCTTGGCCAGCGCCGCCTTGCGGATGCCCTGCAGCGTGCCGGTGGGCGTGATCGCCTCGGGGTCGATCAGGCAGTGCAGCACGCTGGGCAGGCCGCTCGCGCGTGCGCGGGCCAGTGCGGGGGCGAAGTCTTCGGTGCGCTCCACACGCTCGCCATGGCCGCCGAAGGCCTGGGCGTAGGCCTTGAAGTCGGGGTTCTTGAGCGCCGTGGCGCTCACGCGGCCCGGGTACTCGCGCTCCTGGTGCATGCGGATAGTGCCGTACATGGCGTTGTCCAGCAGCACCACGATGATCGGCAGGCCGTACTGCACGGCGGTCGCGAACTCCTGGCCGTGCATCAGGAAGTCGCCGTCCCCCGCAAAGATCACCACCTCGCGCTGCGGCCACAGCCGCTTGCCGCCCACACCGGCGGGCAGCCCGTAGCCCATCGACCCGCTGGTGGGCGCCAGCTGGCTGGCAAACGTGGTGAAGGGCCAGAAGCGGTGGATCCAGGTGGCGAAGTTGCCCGCACCGTTGCAGAAAATGGTGTCGGCGGGCAGCACGTCCTTGAGGTGCTGCATCACCGCGCCCATCTGCAGGTTGCCAGGGATGCGGATGGGCGCTGGGTCGCTCCAGGCCAGGTAGTCGGCATGGGCGGCTTCGGTGTGCGCCTTCCACGGCACCGGCGCCGTAGGGCGCACCGCGTTCAAGGCCGCGGCAAAGGCCTGCGGCGTGGCGTGGATGGCCTGCGTGGGGCGGTAGAGCTTGCCCAGCTCATCGGCGTCGGCATGCACATGCACGAAGGGCTGCGCGGGCGTGGGAATGTCGAACAGCTCATAGCCCTGCGACGGCACTTCGGACAGGCGCCCGCCCACCACCAGCACCAGGTCGGATGCGCGGATGCGCGCCAGCAGCTTGGGGTTCACGCCCAGGCCCAGGTCGCCGCCATAGCAGGCGTGCGTGGCGGCAAACAGCATCTGCCGGCGGAACGAGCAGTACACGGGCAGCGACCAATCTGCAGCAAACGCCGTGAACTCACGCACCGCCTGCTCGGACCAGCGGCTGCCGCCCAAGATGGCCACGGGCTGCTTCGCCTTGCCCAGGCGCTCGGCCAGCTCGGCCATCTGCGCGGCGCCGGGGTGGGTTTCGGTGACCTGGTAGGGCAGCGCGTCGGCCACGGTGGCCGCCTCTGTCAGCATGTCTTCGGGCAGGGCCACCACCACCGGGCCGGGGCGGCCAGAGGTGGCGACGTGGAAGGCGCGCGAGATGAGTTCGGGCACGCGCGCCGGGTCGTCGATCTGCACCACCCACTTGGCCATGGTGCCGAAGACCGCGCTGTAGTCGAGCTCCTGAAACGCCTCGCGCCCCATGGCACCGCGCGCCACCTGGCCCACGAACAGGATCATGGGCGTCGAGTCCTGGTGCGCGATGTGCACGCCCGCCGACGCATTGGTCGCGCCCGGCCCGCGTGTCACGAAGCAGATGCCCGGCTGCCCCGTGAGCTTGCCCTGCGCCTCGGCCATCATGGCCGCGCCGCCTTCCTGGCGGCACACCGTCACGCCGATGTCCGCATCGTGCAGCGCATCGAGCACGGCCAGGTAGCTCTCGCCCGGCACGCAGAACAGCTGCTGCACACCGTGGGTGATGAGCTGCTGGACCAGGATCTGGCCGCCGGTGCGGCTCTGGGCGGGGCTGGAGGTGGAAGGCGTGGTCATATCAAAAGGTCCGGAACGAAAAATCAAACAAGAAAAACAGGCGGGTCAGCGCAGCGCCTCGCACGCACGGCGAATGCGCGCGCAGGCTTCCTGCAGATCAGCCATCGACGCAGCGTACGAGATACGGAAATACGGCGCCAGCCCCAGCACGCTGCCCGGCACCACCGCCACGTGGAACTCGCGCAGCAGGTAGTCGCAAAAATCGGCGTCCGTGCGCAGCAGCGCGCCACCTGGTGTGGTGCGGCCCAGCACGCCTTCGCAGCTGGCAAAGGTGTAGAACGCACCCTCGGGCACGCGGCAGCGCAGGCCCGGCGATGCGTTGAGCGATGCCACCACCAGATCGCGCCGCGCCTGGAACTCGCGGCAGCGCTCGGCCACGATGTCCTGCGGGCCGGTGAGCGCCGCCACCGCCGCCGCCTGGCTGATGGACGACGCGCACGACGTCGCCTGGCTCTGCACCACCGCCATGGCCGCGATCAGCGCGCGCGGGCCCGCGCCGTAGCCGATGCGCCATCCCGTCATGGCGTACGACTTGGACACGCCGTTCACCGTGAGCGTGCGGTCCCGCAGCGCAGGCAACACCACCACTGGCGTGGCAAACGCATGGCCGTCGTACAGGATGTGCTCGTAGATGTCGTCCGCCAGTACCCACACCTGCGGGTGGCGCAGCACCACCTCCAGGAGGGGCCGCAGTTGCTCGGCGCTGTAGGCCGTGCCGCTGGGGTTGGATGGCGAGTTGATGAACACCCAGCGCGTGCGGGGCGTGATGGCCGCATCGAGCTCTTGCGCCGTGATGCGAAAGCCGTTGTCTTCGCTGCACGGCACGACCACGGGCACGCCACCGGCGATGAGCACCATGTCGGCGTACGAGGTCCAGTACGGCGCGGGCAGGATCACCTCGTCGCCGGGGTTCAGGCTGGCCATCAGCGCGTTGTAGATGACCTGCTTGGCGCCGGCGCCCACCGTGATCTCACTGGTGGCGAACGTGAGGCCGTTGTCGCGGCGGAACTTGAGCTGGATGGCGGCCTTGAGCTCGGGCGTGCCATCGAGCACGGTGTAATGCGTGTCGCCCCGCGCCATGGCGCGCTGCGCAGCCTCCTGGATGTGCACGGGCGTGTCGAAGTCGGGCTCGCCCAGGCCCAGCACGATCACGGGCTGGCCCTGGCGCTTCAATTCATTGGCGGCCTGCGTGATGCGCACGATGTCCGAGACACCGATGGCGCTGATGCGGTCGGCCGCGCGGAAGGCTGTGGCAGGGAGCGCCGTGGCAGGGATGGCGGCGTTCATTGCTGGTAGGACTCCAGGGGCTTGTCGTTGGGCGTGGCGAACAGCTGGCGCAGCGTGGTGCCCAGCGGCAGGTTCAGGCTCATGTTCTTGGGCGGAATGGGGTTCACGAACCACTTGGTGTAGATCTTTTCCATCTCGCCGCTTTGCATCAGGCGCGTGAGCACACCGTCCACCGCAGCTTTGAAGGCGGGGTCGTCCTTGCGGAACAGCAGCGCGATCGGCTCGGCGCCCAGTGGCTCGCCCACGATGCGGTAGGCCGAGGGGTCCTTGGAGTTGGAGATCAGGCCCGCCAGCAGGTTGTCGTCCAGCACGAAGGCATCGGCGCGGCCGGATTCGAGCAGCATGAAGCTCTCGTGGTGGTCCTTGCCCAGCACCGTCTTGACGGGTGCGCCCAGCGTGCGCTCCTGCTTGCGCAGCAGCTGCACGGCTGTGGTGCCGGTGGACGCCGCGATCGTGCGGTTGCCCAGCTGGCTGATGGACTTCAGGTCCGAATCCTTGCGCACCGCCATGCGCACCTCGCTCACATAGGTCGTCACCGCAAAGGCCACCTGCTGCTGGCGCGCGGTGTTGTTGGTGGTGGGGCCGCAGCCGATGTCGAGCGTGCCGTTCTGCACCAGGGGCAGCGTGTTCTGCGCGGTGACGGCCATGTATTCGAGCTTGGCGTCGGGCACGATTTCTTTCAGCACGCGTTCGCACAGCTCCACGTGGTAGCCCACGTACTTTTCATTCGCGCCCAGCGCGTAAGCCATGGGTGGCGAGGTCTCGCGCACGCCCAGCACGGCCTTGCCCGATGCCTTGATCTTCTCCAGCGTGGGGGTGGCGGGTGTCTGCGCGTTCGCGGGCGCCAAGGTGGCGAAAGCCAGGGTCAGGCCTGCGGCGAGCGCGGTGAAGGGGGTGCGGGAAGTTGCCATGGTCGTTGTCTCCGGTGGTGTTGTGGTTGGCAAAGGGAAAAAGGGAAAAGGAAAAAAGGTATTGCGGTCCCGCTTGGGGAGGCGCCCGGCTTCAGGGCTCACCCCGACCGTTCGGGCTGAGCTTGTCGAAGCCGGGCGCCGGCGCGGGGCATATCCAGGACCAAGGGTTGCGGGTTGCGGCGTGCATTCAGATCACGTTCTTTTCCAGCAGCGGCTCGTTGCGCGCAATGCGCTCGATGGACAGCGGCGACAGGTCCAGACTCTGGTAGCGCCCCGTCAGCATCAGCTCGGCCAGGCCGCGCCCCACGGCAGGGCATTGCTGCAGGCCGTGGCCCGAGAACCCGTTGGCCAGCACGAAGTTGTCGCACGCCGGATGCAGGCCCACGATGGCGTTGTGATCGAAGGTGTTCATCTCGTAGTAGCCCGCCCAGGCGCCCTGCATGCGCAGTGCCTCGAAGCCCGGAATGCGCTCGGCCAAGGTCGGCCACACGTGGTCTTCAAAAGCGTGATGCTCAGGCTCCAGCGGCGCAAAGTCGGCATCGTCGCCAGCCTGCGGCGCAAAGCCGCAGATGAAGCCCTTGCCCTCCGGGCGCAGCCAGATGCCGCTGGTGTCGATGAGCAGCGGGCAGCCCGGCAGCGCCGCGGGGCTGGCCAGGTGGAACACCGTGCGGCGCTTGCCCACCACGGGCAGGTCGATGCCTGCCCAGCCTGCAATGGCCGCCGCCCAGGGGCCGCCGGCATTCACCGCATAGCTGCACGGGAGGGCATCGCCGCTTTTCAGTTGCACGCTGGTGACGTGCTGCACGCCGTCGCTGCGGGCCATCTGCAGTCCCACGGCTTCATCGGCCAGGTAGCGCACGCCCTGGCTCTGCGCCTTCCTGCGCAGCGCGGTCAGCAGCAGGTAGCCGTCGAACCAGCCCTCGCCCGACAGCCCGAGCGACCCCAGCACCACGTCCTGCAGTGCCAGCCACGGAAAGCGCCCGGACAGCTGCTGCGGGCTGAGCAGCGCCACATCAGCGCCGTGCCGCTTTTGCAGCGCATGGTTCTCGCGCAGCGTGGCCTCGCCGGCCGCGGTGGCCAGGTACAGATAGCCGCCCTCGTGCAGGCCCACATCCGGCGCATCGCCGTTGCAGGCGAGCAGCGTGTTCACATGGCGCAGAAAGCCGATGCCGTGGGCCGAGATCTGAACATTGATGTCGGTAGAAAATTGCTGGCGGATGGAGCTTGCCGACAGCGCGGACGATGCGCGCGCATAGGTCGGGTCCCGCTCGACGACCACCACCGCGCAGCCCGGCTGCTGCAGCGTGAGGAAGTACGCGATGGCACTGCCGATGACGCCGCCGCCGATGATGACGAAGTGAGAGGAATCAGAGGCCATGGGTACCGTTCACACGCTACAACAGTGAGTTTGCCTACGGGGCTTCACGACTGGCGCGGCGTGGGCCAGCGGCCACCGCGCAAGGCCGGCCCGCCGCGCTGGCGGCGTCCCCCTTCGGGGAAGGCGCCGCAGGCGACTCAGGGGGGACTCAAGGTCACACATCGAACGTCACACCTTGCGCCAGCGGCAGCGCCGTGGAGTAGTTGATGGTGTTGGTCGCGCGGCGCATGTAGGCCTTCCAGCTGTCCGACCCGGCCTCGCGCCCGCCACCGGTTTCCTTCTCGCCGCCGAACGCGCCACCGATCTCGGCACCGCTGGGCCCGATGTTCACATTGGCGATGCCGCAGTCCGAGCCGGCGGCCGACATGAACTGCTCGGCCTCGCGCACATTGAGCGTGAAGATCGACGACGACAGGCCGGCGCCCACCGCATTGTTCATGGCGATGGCTTCATCGAGCGTGCTGTAGCGCACCACGTACAGGATGGGCGCAAAGGTCTCGTGCAGGGCCGGGCCTTCGTGCGCCTTCAGCTCCACCAGCGCGGGGCGCACGTAGTGCGCGTCGGCACCGCCAATGCCTTCCACGCGGCCACCGCCGTGCACCGTGGCGCCCAGTGCGCGGCTTTGCTCCAGGGCTTTTTGCATGCCGTCGAACGCCTGGCGGTCGATCAGCGGGCCCACCAGGGTGCCGGCCGCGCGGGGGTCGCCCACCTGCACGTTGGCGTACACCTTGGCCAGCTGGGGCACCAGCTGGTCGTAGATGCTCTCGTGCACGAACAGGCGGCGCAGCGTGGTGCAGCGCTGGCCCGCCGTGCCCATGGCAGCGAACGCAATGCCGCGCAGCGCCAGGTCCAGGTCGGCCGAGGAGGCCACGATGGCGGCGTTGTTGCCGCCCAGCTCCAGAATGCCGCGTGCAAAGCGCGCCGCCAGGCGCGGCCCGACCGCGCGGCCCATGGCGGTGGAGCCCGTGGCCGACAGCAGCGGCACGCGGGCATCGTCCACCAGCTCTTCGCCGATGTCGCGCTGGCCGATGAGCAGCTCCAGCAGGCCTTCGGGTGCGCCGCCACCGGCTGCGTTGAAGCGGGCCACCGCGCGCTGCGCGATGGCGTGCGTGGCCAGGGCCGTGAGGGGGGTCTTCTCCGACGGCTTCCACACCACCGAATCGCCACACACCAGCGCCAGCGCGGCATTCCAGGACCACACGGCCACGGGGAAGTTGAAGGCCGAGATCACGCCGCACACGCCCAGCGGGTGCCAGGTTTCCATCATGCGGTGGCCGGGCCGCTCGGTGGCAATCGTGAGGCCGTACAGCTGGCGCGACAGGCCCACCGCAAAGTCGCAGATGTCGATCATCTCCTGCACCTCGCCCAGCCCTTCGGACGGGATCTTGCCCGCCTCGATGGTCACGAGCAGGCCCAGGTCCGCCTTGGCGGCGCGCAGCTCTTCGCCCAGCAGCCGCACCAGCTCGCCGCGGCGGGGCGCAGGCACATCGCGCCACAGCTGGAACGCGGCGTGCGCGCGGCCGATGGCGGCCGTGGCGTGGGCCGGAGAGGCCTCTGGCACCGCACCGATCGCCTCGCCCGTGATGGGCGAGCGCACCGGCAGACTGCCGCCGCTGTAGGCCGCACGCGAAACGCCCAGGCGTTGCAGCAGTTGATCGACTTCGGACACAAGGGAGGTGGCAGCAGGTGTGGCGGACATGGCGGCTCGCAAAGATCGGAACGACAAGGACAAAAAAGATGAACAGGCGCAGCCCGCAAGATGCCGCAGGTGCGCCGATGCCCGCCAATATCCGCCAATACCGCAGTGCTGGATAGCAAAAAAACGGAACTACTTGATCACATTCGAGAATGAAGTCCCTGAAAATACCAGCGCCACCGCCGCACCACCAGCCAGCGCCAGCAGCGCGGCCAGCCCACGCCCTGCCGGCGCTCATCATTCCCCCTACGCATGACCATGCTGCGCCGCTCCTTCCTGCCCTCCACCGCCGATCTGCTGGCCTTCGAAGCCGCGGCCCGCCACCAGAGCGTGTCGCGCGCTGCCGAGGAACTGCACCTCACCCAAAGCGCCGTGTCGCGCCAGATCCGCCAACTGGAGGAGCAGTTGGGCACCGCCCTCTTTCACCGCGTGCGCCAGCGCGTGGTGCTGACCGACGCCGGCCGCGTCTACGCCGCCGACGTGCAGGCCGTGCTGCAGCAGCTGTCGGCCAGCACGCAAAAAGCCATGGCCTTTGCCAGCACCGACGGCCTGCTCAATCTGGCGGTGCTGCCCACCCTGGCCACCCGCTGGCTCATCCCGCGGCTGGCGGGCTTCATGGCGCTGCACCCCGAGGCCATGGTCAACTTCTCGGCCCGCACCGAGCCTTTCGACTTTGCGGGCACGCCGTTCGACGCGGCCATCCATTTCGGTGCCCCGCACTGGGCCGGCGCCGTGTGCGAATACCTGATGCACGAAGAAACCGTGCCCGTGTGCAGCCCCGCCTACCGCGACCGCCATGCCATCCGCACCCCGCACGACCTGACCCGCGTGGTGCTGCTGCAGCAAAGCACCCGCCCCACGCAGTGGGCCGAATGGTTCGACCTGGTGGGCGCCCCGGCCGCGCTGGCGCTGCGCGGGCCGCAGTCCGAGCATTTCTCCATGATCGCCCAGGCCGCCGTCTCCCACCTGGGCGCGGCGCTGCTGCCGCGGTTTCTGATCGCGCAGGAGCTGGCAGCCGGCAGCCTGGTGGAACTGTCGGACCAGGTGCTGACCAGCACCGATGCGTACTACCTGGTCTACCCGGAGGCGCGGGCGCAGACACCGCTGGTGAAGGCATTCAGGGACTGGGTGGTGGGGGAATGCGCGGGGCGGGCGCAATAGACGGGTGTTTACCCCGGCTGCTGTGATATTCGATGGATTGGCTTGCCATCTATCTCAATGATGACACCAGACATCCCAGGAAATTGACTGGCTCGCGCCGGTCCTCCATAAATGACGTCGAGCCGAAAGTCAGAGGGGGCCACTCGCCTGATGACCAGTTTTTTTATGGCCTGGCCTTCCTCGATATCTGTCAAATTGATTCGACGACCAGTGCTTGAGTAATCGCACATTATTTCAGGAATAACGTCATTTGAAATTGCCACGCCCCTCGACTTGTCCTGAAATCCTGAGACCATCGAATATAGATAGTGCTTGCGGCCATCGATATTTAACTGAGCAATTTCGACATAAGAATCCGCAAACACGAAGCATTCATGCCCAGACCTTGATTTCCAAGCAACGAAACTTACCAACAAGATCACCAACAAAGGTAAAAAAAATAATAATTTCAACATTAAACGCATTACCCCACCCTCCAATGCTCATGCCACTCAACACGGTACCAAAATTTCTTTGCAATCCCTATCTTTTCCATATGGTTAGACAACCCATCTGGCAATCGCAATTTCAGACCATTCAGAGGTATTTCGGTGATATTTTTATCATCCTGCTCATCGGCATAATCAACAAAATCATATAGACTGCTGACACTCCAACGAGTGAAGAATAAATTCCTTTGATACGAAGTCGCCGCCATCAAGTAAAAACGGTTGTCAGTATATTTCAAGCGAACATTGATTTCTTCAGCCTTCAAAGTACCATCATTTGTGACAATGTTTCCTTGAGTGGGTTTATGCCGATTTTGCGAGCGGAGAGGATCCGCAAATTTGGAACGTTGAAATTCCACGTCAGACGTTTTAGCAATCGCAAAAAATTTATTGGTATTTTGTCTATTTGAAATATATTTCTTCAAAGCAACAATTGCATCTTGAACAATAACAGAATACCGATAGACAAATGGATTCAGTATAACCTCATGCCCGCCGCCATGAACATAATGATTGGCGAGCAGCGCCGCCTCAGAAAAACCCAGATACTTACCACCCCACCAAAAAGCCTCATAAATATTGACTAAGAATTCTTTTTCATCCTCTGTAAAACTGGAGTTTATTTTGGCTTTACAGGCAAGATAGTCAGTTGTACTTTGCACCAAATCAAAACTCTCTGTCACACCGAAGACTTGAGCCTTCCCCAGATGCCAAAGCGGAGCAGTCGGTACATTCTCTCTATTTTTTAGACAGATACTTGCTTTCTGCGCGACCTGCTCAACAGTCTTTTTCTGAACTACCAACTTGAATTCCTCACGAATTTTAATACCGCCATTGGCTCGTGCTGAGCCTGGGGGCGTGGATCTGCCCGCCAAATCCACGCACTGTGCATTAAATTATCATGGGAGCTCGTGCTCGCATAGCCTTTAAATCGGATATGCCTTTATCGAACAGAAAATGAAATTTTGTTATTTATCGAATCGCCAATCATCGCGGTAATGTTGAGCCAACCGTCGCGGGCGCGAGGCACGGTGTTGTGCGTTGCCGCTGGACGCTTACCAATACTGAAAGCGGAATTGACCAAAAGGAATATGAATGATGCTCCGCTGCTAACTCAGCATTGAAAGCGAAGGGTCTCAACAATAGCCCCCCAACACCGCGATGCAATAGTGGTGCTGACGACCTTAGAGCCCGTGTAGCGCGCCACCTTTTTTGACCAACACGCGCAACTTTAAGTGGCCCTGAGTTCAATCTTGCGCTCGATGACCCTCGAAACCAGTCCGTACTCGACCGCCTCCTCGGCCGACAACCAGCGGTCGCGCTCGATGTCCTCCAGCACCACGGCCAGCGGCTTGCCGGTTTCGCGCGCGATGGTGCGTGCGATGCGCTCCCGGGCCTTGACGATCTCGCGGGCCTGGATGGCGATGTCGCTGGCCGGCCCGCCCGCACCGCCACTGGGCTGGTGGATCAGAAAGCGCGTGTTGGGCAGGCAGTAGCGCCGCTCGCGGGGCACGGACAGGTACAGGTGCGTGGCGGCACTGCCCACCCAGCCGGTGCCGATCATGTTCACCGGGGCACCGATGAAGCGCACGATGTCGTGGATGGCATCGCCCGACTCCAGGTGCCCGCCTGGCGAGCTGACCAGCACGTCGATGGGGTCGGCGCTCTCGGCGTCCAGCGCGATCAGGCGGCGCGTCACATCGGCCGCGATCACATCGGTCACGGTGCCGAAGATCAGCAGGGTGCGGGCCTTGAAGGCTTTCTCCTCCAGGTAGGAGGTGCGGGGCTCGGTGGCGCTGGACGGTGCGGGGGTGTCTGGGCTGTTCACGGTGAATCCTTGTAGTGGAACTGCCTTGACGAACGGCGCGCCGGTTTCGTGACATCCGCGCGACCAGCAGGCCTGTGGCAAGATTTGCCGATGCACGACGAATACCGGATGGCCCTGATCGACACCGACCGCAGCCGCCTGGTGCGGGCCGCCACGCGGCTGCTGGGCCCGGCAGAGGCGGAGGATGCGGTGCAGGACGCCTACATCCGCGCGCTGGAGGCCGACACGCGCGCGCTCAATACCGCCCAGGCCTGGCTGCTGACCGTGGTTCGCCACCTGGCCATCGACCGGCTGCGCAGACGCGATTGGATGCAGCAGTGGCTGGCCGAGGCAGCCACGCCACAGGCGCCCGCCGCGGCGCCGTCGGCCGAGAGCGATGCGGCGCTGGCCGAAGAAGTGGCCCACGCCTTGCGCCAGCTGGCGGCGTGCCTGAGCCCCGCCGAGGGCGCTGCCGTGCTGCTGTACGAGGTGTTCGAGGCCAGCCATGCGGAGATCGCATCGGCGACCGGCCGCACCGAAGCCGCCAGCCGGCAGCACATCCGCCGGGCACTGCACAAGCTGCGGCAGGCAGCAGGCCGTGGCGAGCACACCCCGGCGCAGGGCGACAGCGAGGGCGATGGCCACGACCCTGCGGTCCTGCGCGTCTACCTGCAGTCCCTGCAATGGCGCGACCCGCAAACCCTGTGGGCCATGCTGCGCCAGCCCCCCATCAGCGCGTCTTCGGCCATCACCCGTCCAGCCACCACCCGCATGCCAACCACGTCCTGCGGGGTGGTGCAGGTGGGCGGCCAGTTGGGCCTGGTGCTCACGCTCGACGGCGTGGCCCTGTGCGTGCTGCCGCTGGGCGTGCGCAACACCGAGTGCGATCTGCACGCCGCGCTGCAGTAGTACCAGACACAAAAAGGCCGCTGCGCCGTCCTGCAAGGCAGGCCAGGCGCAGCGGCCATCTTCAAGCATCCGTCAGCGGACGGGCACAGCGGTAGCGCGCGGCCCGGCGCTGCGGCGCTTCCACAGCGCGATCAACACGTGGGCACCGATGGCCAGCGCCAGCAGTACGGCGGCCCCCAGGCCCCACAGGGCCCACGCCAGAACCGACACCGTGCCGGACAGCGCTGGAACGGCTTCCAGGGCGCCCTGGACCACCGGGCCTGCCGAGGCGATCACGGACTCCAGCTCCCGTGCCAGCTGCGGCGGCATCCACGCCCGGACCCACTCAGGCAGCAACACGGCGTTTATCGCCGACGTTCCCGCCGACAACGCCCCTGCGCTGGACACAGCCCACAGCGTCACCGCATGCACGCCCCAGCAGACCACGGACCACAGGGCCAGCAGCATGAACGACAGAAACCAGCTGATTGCGTAAAACATCGAATGCGTCCTTTCAAAACGGCAAGTGCCGAGTATGGGGATTGCAAGCGGCAAGACACACCATCTTGAACCGAACTGGGTATTCGGTTTTACCGAACCAGCCGATTGCCTTTCGCCTTTCGCTTTTGAACTGCACCATCGTTGTGACCTGCGGGTGTCGCCCAAGGACACCTGCACCGCCCGTGGCCGCTACGGGCAGGTCAAACCGCAGCGCGGTTGCGCCCCGCCGTCTTGGCACGGTACAGGCCGCCGTCTGCCGTTTCGATGAGCTGCCGCTCGCAGCCCTCCGCATAGGGCCCCGCCATCGTCGCGGCCCCGACACTCACCGTGACGCAGCCGAACGCGCTGCCGGTATGTGGCACCGCCAGCGCCTCGACCTGCCTGCGCACCACCTCGGCCACCACCAGCGCCCCGTCCAGGTCGGTGTTGGGCAGGATGATCGCCAGCTCCTCGCCCCCATAACGCGCCACCAGGTCCCCCGGGCGCTGGGCATGCTGCACAAGGCACCGGGCCACGGCCTGCAGGCAGGCATCACCCTCCACATGGCCGTAGGTGTCGTTGAATCCCTTGAAGTGGTCGACGTCGATGAGCAGCAGCGACAGCGGCTTGCCTTCGCGGCTCGCTCGCCGGCATTCGGTGTGCAGGGTGTCGTCGAAACACCGGCGGTTGGCCAGGCCCGTCAACTGGTCTTGCGCGGCCAGGGCTTCGAGCTTCTGGTTCACCTGCAGCAGGTCTTCCCGGGCGGCGACCAGCGATGCCTCGGCGCGGGTGCGGCGGCGGATGTCGATCAGCAGGTGCCACCCGATGACCGTGATGCCCACCAGCAACGCACCCACCACGCCCGCCGTCAGCAGCGCCTGGCGCCACCAGCCCTCCAGGGCTTCGTCCTTGCCCACGGCCACCGTGGTGGTCAGGGGATAGCGGTCGCTCTTGCGATAAGCGTACAGCCGGTGTATGCCGTCGATGCCGGATTTGAACGACGCAGTGCCGGCGGTTGCACCCGAATAGAAGCGCTGGAAGTTGGCAGACTTGGAGAAGTCACGGCCCATGTCCTGCTCACGGTAGGGGTAGCGCACCAGCATCTGGCCGCCGGTGGTGGTGAGGCCGATGGCGCCCTCCGTGCCGACATCGACCTTGCCGAACTGCTCCAGAAAACTCTTGATGCCCAGGCTGATCACCACCACGCCCGCAAAGCGCCCGTTTGGGCCGTCGAACCGGCGGCTCACGGTGATGACCCAGTCCCCGGTGGAGCGGCTCTGGATGGGCGGGCCGATGAACGGCTCGGGCGACGGGTTGCCACGGTGGTGCGCAAAGAATGCCCTGTCCAGGCCGCTGACCTGCGCGGGCACCTTGCCGGTGGACGTCATCAGCCAGCGGCCGGAGTCGTCATAGATGACCAGGCTGTTGAGCTGGTTGAGCAGGGGCTCCTGCCGGTCGATCAGCCGCTGCAGACGCTGCAGGTGGTCCGGTCCGGCGCCCTCGGCCTCCAGCCGCTCGCTGAAGTCCAGCAACAGCATGGCGCTCTGGGTGATGACGCCTTCGGTGTAGGTGTTGAGCGTCTGGGCCAGGTTCAGGTTCTGGGTGTCGGTTTCTGCCAGCGAGTGATCCCGCGCGGACCAGATCTGCCACGCCGTGGTGGAGGCGACCGACAGGTACACGGCGATCAACAACAGCGCCGCCAGGCGCACATCACGCTTCATCTTTTTGCTTCCCTCTCACATGCCGGACTTCGTCCGCGCGCTCCCCTGCCAGACCGGCAGGACCTCGCACGAGGCTACTCCTGCTGGATGACTTGTTCTCTTGTAGGCCCACCATACTATGGACAAACCGCGGCATCAATCACGGAATGAACGGGCGGATCACCCCATTGCCCGGGTCGATTCAGGCGGGTACAGGCGGGTACGGGCTATTGCAGGGGGCAGGTGCGCAGAGGGTGGGAAGACGTGGCACCACGCTGCGGCGTCTCACGGCGCCCACCACCGTGCCATCAGGCGCGCGGCGGCCTGGCCTCGCGCACCATGAGCCAGTAGGCACGGCCTGAGACAGGCTCCACACAGGGCACCTCGCGCACGAAGCCCAGGCGTCGATAGAACGCCAGGCTGAGCGGGTTGAAGGTCTCCAGATAACAGGTGGCGCCTGCCACATCTGCGCGGGCCAAGGTCTGCGCAACCAAGCGCTGCGCCACGCCGCGGCCCCGCGCTGCGGGGCGCACCCCCAGGATCGACAGGTACCACGCAGCGTGCAGCGGCTCAGGCACCTGCGCCTCCATCGCGGCACCGATGCGCTGGTAGTTGTCAAAACCCATGGGGCCGAGGCAGCGGGCCAGGCCCTCGGTGCGCCGCGCACTGTGCACCGCCTTCTCGCTGGCGGTGGCCCGGCTGGTGGCCCAAAGCGCTGCGCCGTCATCACCCGACACCATCACCTCGCCCACCGCATTGGCCTCGTCCATGGCCAGCGCAAAGTATTGCGCCAGCACGCGGTGGCGCAGTGCGGGGTCGTGTGCGCTGTCGACGGTGACGGCCTGGTAGAACGGGTCGTCCATCAGCGCGGTGGCCAGCGCGTCGCACACCGGCGATGGCTCGGGCAGCGGTGGCAGCGATGGGGATGTAGGGTGTGTGTGCATCTGCGTTGTGGTGTGTGGCAGGCCAGGGCACGCATCGCACAGCGGCAGGCCAGGATGCGCGCGGTTGCTCGTCAGTCGGGACGCCCCGGCAGCAAGGCCGGGTCTGCGCCAGGCATAAACCGCTGCTCGGGCGGCGAGCCCGCCAGGCTCTGCGCAGGCCTTCTCAGCGTCGCATCGAACGGGTTGATCTTCGGCCCGATCGCGGCCGCCTCGCGCTTGAGCAGTTCCACCACGGTGGGCATGCGGTCGGCGTTCAGGCGGTCGGCGATGGTGCCCACGCTCAGCGCCGCCACGGCGCGGCCTTCGCGGTCGCAGATGGGCACGGCCACACCGGCCATGCCTTCGAGCAGGCCGGTGTTGCGGCCTGCGTAGCCCTGCTGGCGCACGCGCTCGATCTCGGTACGCAAATACACCTCGTCGTACACGCCGTACTCGCGCACGCGGGACAGGTTGAATCGGATGACCTCTTCGCGCTCGGCCTCGGGCAGGAACGCGAGGATGGCCAGCGCGCCCTGCCCCACCCCCAGGGCCACGCGGCCACCGATGTCGCCGGTGAACGAGCGGATCGGGAAAGGCCCCTCGCTGCGGTCCAGGCAGATGGCGTCGAAGCCGCTGCGCGCCAGCAAAAAGATGCTGTCGCCCAGGCTGCCGCACAGCCGCAGCAATGCCGGGCGGCACAGGCTGCGCAGGTCGCCCGGGTTGCCGGCGCGCGCAGCCAGGGCGAAGAAGTCCATGCTCAGCCGGTAGAGCTTGCTGCGCTCGTCCTGCTCGACCATGCCTTCGGCCACCAGCGACTGCAGCAAACGGTGCGTGGTGCCCTGCGTGAGGCCGATGGCACGCGCCAATTGGGTGACCCGGCCGCCCTCGGCCTGCACGGCCACCAGGGCGCGGATGAGGGCAAAGACCCGGGGGACACCGCCCGTTCCTGCGGTTGCTGCTTCCATGCGTCGTTCCTGCGGAATAGATGGCCTGCATTTTACGCAGCACATTTCAATGAACGGAATAATTTGAAGAAAAATTCTGATTAGTGGAATACCCGGTGCGATATGGTTCGGTTGTTGCAATAGAGTGAACTGAAAACGCCGGGCACCCCCATCCTGAACGATCCCATGCACCGCCGCGGTGCAGCGGTGCCAAGGCACCTTGTTTGGCAAAGGCCGCCCGGCACAAAGACATCCATGCGCCGCGCCGTCAGAGCACGCGCCTGGCAAGAAACCGGAACCCGAAGAAAGGCCCCCATGTCCTTCCTCCAACTTACCGACGTGACCAAGTTCTACGGCAGCACCTGCGCGGTGCAGTCCATGAACCTCACGGTGGAAAAAGGCGAATTCGTCTCCCTGCTCGGCCCATCGGGCTGCGGCAAGACCACCACCTTGCAGATGGTGGCGGGCTTCGAGGCGGTGAGCAGCGGCCGCATCGAGCTGGACGGGCGCGACATCACCCACGCCAAGGCCAACACGCGCGGGCTGGGCATCGTGTTCCAGAGCTATGCGCTTTTTCCGCACATGACGGTGGCCGACAACGTGAGCTTTGGCCTGGAGATGCGCAAGGTGCCCAAGGCCGAGCGCAAGGACCGCGTCGCCCAGGCCCTGGGCCTCGTGCACCTGGAGCCGCACGCCACGCGCTACCCGCGCGAACTGTCGGGCGGCCAGCGCCAGCGCGTGGCCCTGGCGCGCGCACTGGTCATCGAGCCGCCCGTGCTGCTGCTGGACGAGCCGCTGTCCAACCTGGACGCCAAGCTGCGCGAGGAGATGCAGTTCGAGCTGCGCCAGATCCAGCGCAAGGTCGGCACCACCACGGTGATGGTCACGCACGACCAGAGCGAGGCCATGTCCATCAGCGACCGCGTGGTGGTGATGGAGGCCGGCCGCGCCACGCAGATCGACCACCCGCACCGCGTGTACGAGCACCCGCGCACTCGCTTCATCTCCACCTTCGTGGGCAAGGCCAACCTGGTGCCCGGCAAGGTGACGTCGGCGACCGGCACCCACACCCATGTGGGCGCCGGGCCCATCGAGGTGCGAGTGGACGGCGCGCAGTTTCGCCCCGGCGCGGCCGTTCTGCTGAGCGTGCGGCCCGAAAAGCTGCAGCTGGTGCCCCCAGTGCAGGGCCGCATCGACGGCGAGGTGCAAGAGCGCTTCTTTCTGGGCAGCCAGTGGCTGTACCGCGTGGGCACACCCATGGGCGACCTGATGGTGCTGGCGCCCAACGACGGTCGCAGTGCGCTCGACGAAGGCGACCGCACGGGCCTGGACTGGCCTGACCACTGCATGCGCCTGCTGCCCGCAGATGAAGCCGCCATGGCAGGCGCCGAGGCCGAGGCCACGCCATGACAGCCACCCCATCCACCCTGTCCGCAGCGCCCCACCCGCTGCTGGGCAAGAAGGCCATGCCCTGGTGGCTGTCCGGCCCGGCGCTGCTGCTGTTCACCGTGCTGCTGCTGGTGCCACTGGCGCTCACGGCGGTGCTGTCGTTCAACGCGTTCGACCCGGCCACGGGCGTGAAGGCGGGCGAGTTCACGCTGGAGCACTACCGCCATGTGTTTGCCGATTCGTACTACCACGCGATCTTCTGGCGCACCTTCTGGATCGCCGGGCTGGTCACGCTGATCTGCGTGGCCATCGGCGCGCCAGAGGCCTATGTGCTCAGCCGCATGCGCAACCCGTGGCGCTCCATCTTGCTGCTGGTGGTGCTGGCGCCCTTGCTGGTGTCGGTGGTGGTGCGGGCCTTTGGCTGGAGCATGCTGCTCGGCCCCGAGGGGCTGGTGAACGCTGCCTTCGGCCTGGTGGGCATCGGCCCGGTGAAGATGCTCTACACCGAGATCGCCGTGGTGGTGGCGCTGGTGCACGTGATGCTGCCGTTCATGGTGATCCCCGTGTGGACATCGCTGCAGAAGCTGGACCCGGGTGTGGAGAACGCCGCGCTGTCGCTGCAGGCCTCGCCCTTCACCACGCTGCGGCGCATCGTGCTGCCTCAGGTGCTGCCGGGCATTCTGTCGGGGAGCCTGATCGTGTTTGGCCTGGCGGCCAGCTCGTTCGCCATTCCCGGCCTGCTGGGCGGGCGGCGGCTGAAGATGGTGGCCACGGTGGTGTACGACGAGTACCTGCACGAGCTGAACTGGCCGCTGGGCGCCGCCATTGCACTGACCTTGCTGGTGGCCAACCTGGTGGTGATGCTGAGCTACAACCGCCTGGTTGAAGGCCGCTATAAAAAGTCGCTGGGGTAACCATGATGCACAAAAACGGCCCCATCGCCCTCGCGTTCAACGCGCTGGTCATCACCTTCATGCTGGCCCCGCTGCTGGTGGTGTGCATCGTCGCGTTCACGCCGCACAACACGCTGACGCTGCCCACGACCGAGTTGTCGCTGCGCTGGTTCAAGGCGGTGTTCGACCACCCGGACTTCATGCAGTCGTTCTGGAACAGCCTGTGGCTGGCGCTGGCGTCTGCCACGCTGGCGACAGCGCTGGCAGTGCCCGCGGGCATTGCCATCACACGCTACGACTTCCCTGGGCGCGGCTTTCTCAATGGGCTGTTTTTGTCACCGCTGATCATCCCGCACCTGGTGCTGGGCGTGGCCCTGCTGCGCCTGTTCGCGCTGATCGGCGGCACGGGCAGCTTTGGCTGGCTGGTGGTGGCGCACGCGCTCATCGTGACGCCGTACACACTGCGCCTGGTGGTGGCGGCACTGGTGGGGTTCGACCGCAGCGCGGAGCACGCAGCCCTGTCGCTGGGCGCCAGCCAGGCCACGGTGTTCACGCGCATCACGCTGCCGATGATTCTGCCGGGCGTGACGGGCGGGTGGATGCTGGCCTTCATCAACAGCTTTGACGAAGTGACCATGTCGATCTTCGTCACCTCGCCCAGCACGGTGACGCTGCCGGTGCGCATGTACATGTATGCCACCGAGTCCATCGACCCGCTGATGGCGGCCGTGTCGGCGCTGATGGTGGCGGTGACCGCCTTTGCCATGGTGCTGCTGGACCGCGTGTATGGCCTCGACCGCGTCCTCGTCGGACGGAAGTAGATGGACACGACTGCCATGACTGTGAATACCGCCTTGCTGCACCGCGTGGCAGAAACCTCGCGCCGCGCCGTGCCTTTCATGCTGGACGGGCGCCCCACCACGGCGCTGGAAGGCGACACCGTGCTGACGGCCATCCTCACCCAGCGCGCACAGTTGCGCCGCAATGAGTTCAGCCACGAGCCGCGCGCAGGCTTTTGCCTGATGGGCGCCTGCCAGGACTGCTGGGTGACGACCGACAGCGGCGAGCGCCTGCGCGCCTGCAGCACCTTCATCACCCCCGGGATGGCGCTGCGCACCGAAGCCGCCGACGCAGCCACCTTTGCCAGCGGGGGCCAGCCATGACGACGGCGCCTGCCTTGCAACCCGTGATCGTGGGCGCAGGCCCGGCCGGCATCCGCGCCGCGCAGACGCTGGCGGCCCACGGCGTGCGGCCGGTGCTGATCGACGAAGCCGCGCGCGGCGGCGGGCAGATCTACCGCCGCCCGCCTGCGCACTTCCAGCGCACCCCCGCCACGCTGTACGGCACCGAGGCCGCGCGTGCCACCGAACTGCACAGCACGCTGGACGGCCTGCACGCACAGATCGACTACCAGCCCGACAGCCTGGTGTGGAACGCGCAGGGCGGCCTGCTGGACGTGTTGCACGGCCCCACGCAGACCACGCGCACCGTGCCCTACGGCCAGCTCATCGTGGCCAGCGGCGCCACCGACCGCGTGCTGCCCTTGCCGGGCTGGACGCTGCCGGGTGTCTACACGCTGGGCGGCGCGCAGGTGGCGCTCAAGTTCCAGGGCTGTGCCATCGGCAGCCGGGTGGTGCTGATGGGCACGGGCCCGCTGCTGTACCTGGTGGCCTACCAGTACGCCAAGGCTGGCGCCATGGTGGCTGCGGTGCTCGACACCGCGCGCTTGGCCGACCAGCTGGCCGCCGTGCCCGCCATGCTCACGCAGCCTGCGGTGTTTGCCAAAGGCGTGTACTACGTGGGCTGGCTGCGCGCGCACGGCGTGCCCATCCACAGCGGCATCCGCCCGGTGCGCGTGCTGGGCGACAGCCGCGTGGCGGGCGTGGTGTGGGCCGATGGCGCCGGGCGCGAACACACGCTGGACTGCGATGCCGTGGGCTTTGGCTACGCGCTGCGCTCCGAAACACAACTGGCCGACCTGCTGGGCTGCCGCTTTGCCTGGGCACCGATGCACCGCGCCCACCTGCCCGAGCGCGATGCCGCAGGCCGCAGCAGCGTGCAGGGCGTGTACCTGGCGGGCGACGGCGCGGGCATCCTGGGTGCCGACGCGGCCGAGTGGGCCGGCGAGCTGGCCGCGCTGGCACTGCTGCAGGACCACGGGACGGCCGTGGATGCGGCGCGCATGCAGGCGCTGCAGGGGCAGCTCCATCGCCTGGTGCGGTTTCGCCACGGGCTGGAGCGTGCGTTTCCCTTCCCCACCGACTGGGCCGCACACGCGCCCGACGCGCTGGTGGTGTGCCGCTGCGAGAACATCACGGCCGGCGATCTGCGCGCCTGCGTGCGCGAGACCGGTGCCGATGAAATGAACCGCCTGAAGGCGCTCACCCGCGTGGGCATGGGCCGCTGCCAGGGCCGCAGCTGTGGCGTGGCAGCGGCCGAGATCCTGGCGCAGGCCACCGGCCAGCCCGTGGAGCGGGTGGGCCGGCTGCGCGGACAGGCGCCGATCAAACCGGTACCGATCCACCTGCAGGCACGGCAGGCCACCGACGTGGGAGCCAGCGCATGAGCAGCACCACGCCTCGAACCATCAAGACCGACGTCGCCATCGTGGGCGGCGGCATCGTGGGTGCATCGGCCGCGCTGGCCCTGCGCCGCCAGGGCGTGGACGTGGTGCTGCTGGAGCGCGACCTGTGCGGCTCGCGCTCGAGCGGCGTGAACTACGGCGGCGTGCGCCGCCAGGGGCGGCCGTTGAGCCAGTTGCCGCTGGCGCAGCGCGCCCACGAGATCTGGGCACGCTTGCCCGCGCTCATCGGAACCGATGGCGAGTACGCCCGCACCGGGCACTTCAAGATCGCGCGCAGCGACGCGGACATGGCCGCGCTGGAGCACTACGCCGACCTGAGCCGGGACTTCGATCTGGGCATCGAGCTGATCAGCGGCGAGCGCCTGCGGGCACAGTGCCCGTGGCTGGGCGGCAAGGCGGTAGGCGGGTCGCTGTGCGTGGACGACGGGCAGGCCAACCCGCGCCTGGTGTCGCCCGCGTTCGCGCTGGCCGCACAGCGCGCGGGTGCGCAGATCTTCGAGCGATCGCCGCTCACGCACATCGAACATGACGGCCAGCAGTTGTTCACGCTGCATTCGGGCCAGGCTTTGCAGGTGCAGGCGCCGGTGGTGCTCAACTGCGCGGGCGCCTGGGCCGGTGCCATGGCAGAGCAATTCGGCGAAGCAGTGCCGCTGCGCTCCGGCCACCCCGCGATGATGGTCACCGAGCCCCTGCCCTACTTCATGCAATGGAGCCTGGGCGTGGAAGGCGGCGGCATCTACTGCCGCCAGGTGGCGCGCGGCAACCTGGTGCTGGGCGGTGGGTCGGGCTTCTGGCTCGACGGCGACCGCGCGCGCTCGGAGCGCAGTGCCATCGCGTCGCTCACCGTGCAGGCGGTCGAACTGCTGCCTGCGCTGAAGCACGCGCACTTCATCCGCACCTGGAGCGGCACCGAAGGCTACCTGCCCGACCGCCAGCCCGTGCTGTGCAAGAGCCGCACCACGCCCGGCCTGATCCACGGCTTCGGCTTTGCGGGCGCGGGTTTTCAGATCGGCCCTGCCGTGGGCGAAGTGCTGGCCGAACTGGCGCGCGACGGCCAGACGAGCACACGGATCGACGCGTTTTCTCTGGCGCGATTCGACGAACCACCGACGCCTGTCGATAACGCCACCCCCACAACCACAGTGCCGGCCCATTGAGCCGCCGATCCTTCACCCCCTGACCCACTGAAAGGCAATCACCATGAACTTCGCTTTCCGCACGAACGTCTCCCTGCGCCGTGGCCTGCTGGCTGCGACGGCTGCCACCGCCCTGGCGGCCGCCGGTCCAGCCGCCGCGCAGACCAAAACGCTGTACATCGGCATGAACGGCGGCACCATGGAGAAGGCGTACACGCAGTACGTGTTCCCGGCGTTCGAGAAGCTCCATGGGGTGAAGGTGGTCGTAGTGCCCGGCACGTCGTCGGACATCCTGGCCAAGGCGCAGGCCAACAAGGACCGGCCACAGATGCACGTGATGTTCCTCGATGACGGCATCATGGTGCGCGCCATGGGCATGGGCCTGTGCGAGAAGCAGCGCCCCAACCCGCACCTGAACGACATCTACCCGGCCGCCCGCTTCAAGGACGACCTGGCCAGCGGCGTGAGCCTGGGCATGACCGGCATCGCCTACAACACCAAGATGTTCACCGAAAAGGGCTGGGCTGCGCCGACCTCGTGGATGGACTTTGCGGACCCCAAGTACAAGGGCAAGGTGGTGTTCCAGTCCATGCCGTCGTCGTCGTTCGGGCTGCACGGCTTTTTGATGTTCAACCGCATCCAGGGCGGCAACGACAAGAACGTGGAGCCGGGCTTCAACAACTGGGCCAAGACCATCGGCCCCAACGTGCTCGAGTACATCCCGAGCTCCGCCAAGATCTCCGAGATGGTGCAAACAGGTGAAGCCGCGATGTTCCCGCTCACGCCCACGGCGGTCGCTGCGCTCAAGGCCAAGGGCATCCCGGTGGAGTACGCGCAGCCCAAGGAAGGCTCGGTGGTGCTCATGACCGGCCAGTGCGTGATCGCCAAGAACAGCGAGCCCGAGCTGGCGCAAAAGCTGGCCGAGTTTCTGCTGAGCCCGCTGGCGCAGGCCAACGTGCTGCAGTTCGGCGCGCAGATCCCCACCAACCCCAAGGCACCGGCTGTGGGCGAGGGCGCGGCGCAGGTGGCACAGATCAGCCAGTGGATGAAGAACGCCGTGACGCTGGACTGGGACAGCGTGAACGCGAACCGCCCCGCCTGGAACACGCGCTGGAACAAGACCATCGAGCGTTGAGCGATGTACGCTGGACCGGCTGGGGCGCCGCTCCACGCGGCCGGGCTGTTTGTGACAAATGTCACCAGCCCTGCCACACCCTGCGAAAGCAGCGTGCCCCAAACCGCTTCTTCGACTTCAGAATCCGCCGCCTGAACACGGAATTCATTCGAAGTCGAAGTCAAAGGAGAGGGGCCCCACCATGAAACGCTGGATCCAATGGACCGCAGGCAGCGCACTGCTGCTGGGCGTGATTGTTGCCGCCACCGCAGCCACCGGCCTGTACCTGGCAGAGCAGCGGCGCAACCGCTACATCGACATCAAGCCCCGCCCCGTGGCCTACACCACCGATGCGCAGACCATCGAACGCGGCCGCTACCTGTATGCATCGCGCGGCTGCACCGACTGCCATGGCGCGCAAGGAGCGGGCCGCGAGTTCGTGAACGACGGCAAGGGCACGCGCATCGTCGGACCCAACATCACGGCGGCAGGCGTGGTGGGCCGCTACCAGCCCGAGGACTGGAACAGCGTGATCCGCCACGGCGTCAAGCCCAACGGCCGGCCCGTGATGGTGATGCCCAGCGAAGACTACAACCGCTTCACCAACGACGACCTGAACGCGCTGGTTTCGTACGTGCGCCAGTTGCCGCCCCAGGAAGGCACGGCTGAGGCCGTGGTAGACCTGCCCCGCCCCGCCTGGGTGCTGTACGGCCTGGGCGTGATCCCCGACGCGGCTGCGCGCATCGACCACCAACTGGCGCCGTCACGCCCCGTGCCGGCCGGCGTGACGCTGGCCAACGGCCAGTACGTGGCCAACATGTGCATCGGCTGCCACGGTGCCACGCTGGAAGGCGGCAAGATCCCGGGCGGCCCGCCCGACTGGCCTGCGGCCGCGGACATCCGCCCCAACGCCCAGCGCGCCGACAGCGCCATGGCGCGCTACCCCAATGCCGCCAGCTTCGTGGCGATGCTGCGCACCGGCAAGCGGCCTGACGGCACGCCCATCCAGGTGATGCCGTTCGAATCACTGGGGCAGCTGAGCGACACGGATGCGCAGGCGCTGTACCTGTACCTCAACGCACCGGCCGGCAGCGTGAAACAGGGCCGCGTGAGTGCCCCGGCACTGGGCGGTGACACGAGCAGCGCCATCACCGTGCCGTCGACACCGATGGGGCTCAGGCTGCCGGGATGAAGCGCGCAAGGAGTCAGTGGCGCAGACTGAACTGCCCGCCCCGCCCCGCCCGGCGCTCCGAAAACGATGCGTTCACACGACCGGCCTCTCGGGCAACGACCCTTTCCGATAAACACCCGCTCGGGTAATCAACCTTTCGGGCAACCATTCGCTCTGACCACAAGCCGTTCGGGCTGAGCTGTCGAAGCCCTGCGATGCGCTTCGACAGGCTCAGCGTGAACGGTGTGGGTGGTGCAATGAAGTGCAGGCCGGGCACAAGGGCGAGAGCGAGGGCGAAGGCGCGCTTGAACGCCCTGCCCTACGACGACCGGTCAGCTCCCGGAATGCGCATGCCCACCATGCGCAGGCGCCAGGCTGTACGACCCCGCCGGGCCACCCGGCGTGTTGGACGGCGTGGCTGGCGTGGCGGCCGGTGCGCGGCGCACGCGGGGCACCACGCTCAGTTGCACGGTGTCCAGCACCGGGCCGGGCACCACGTTCAGCGCCTTGCGCGGCAGGTCCACCAGTTGTTCGGCATGCCACACGCGCACCTGGGCGCCGCCGTCCGGCACGGCCGGGAAGCGTGCGATGCCGTCGTTGTCGGTCTTGAGCGTCCAGGCCGAATCGGTCACGAAGACATGGCCGCGCATGGAGCCGTGCAGGTGGCAGCCCAGCAGCACTACGCCGGGCGCGTCCAGCTTCACGTCGGCAAAGTTGGCGGGCTTGCCGTCGGCCTTGCCGGCCAGGCGCAGTTCGAAGTTGCTGCTGGCGGATGCAGCAGCAGCACCCGCCGCTGCCGCGCCCGTGGGGTTGCCCCGCACGTGGTGGTCCCACCGGTCCTGGTTGGTAAAGCGCACCGTGGCACCCGCGGGCACCACCGTCACGGCGGGCACGAAGCGCATCTTTTCCTGCTCGATGGTGGGGCTGGCCTGCAGCAGGCTGGGCTGCGCGCCTGTAGCGGCCCCGGGGTAGACCACCACCACGGCGTCGGACACGGGCTTGCCGTCGCGGTCCAGCACCTGGATCTGGACATTTCCGGCGCTGACGCTCGTCCACACAGCGCAAGCAGCTATCAAAACAATAGTGTTTTTCATGGCGATTCAGCGGATGGTGATCACGTCGCGGTGCATGGGCGCGAGCAGGGCCAGCAGGCGGTTTTGCTGGACGAAGGGTATGCCCTGGGCATCCATGGCGCTTTGCAGCACCTCCACCAGGGCGTTGAAGTGGCCCTTGTTGATGTCCATGTCGGCATGGGCCGATTTCATGTCGGAGCCTTCATATTTGCAAGGCCCGCCGCTGAGCTGGCAGATCTGGTCGGTCAGGCTGTCCTTGAGCGCCTGGGGCTTCACATCCTTGAAGTGCCCGCCGATGCGCGGGTCCTTCACGACCCGGTTCACGAAGTCGTCCATCAGGCGGGTGATGCCGGGCTTTTCGCCCAGCGCCTGGTACAGGCCTGCGGGTGCTGCCGTTGCGGCCATGGTGGCGTTGGGCGCAGGTGCGGCCTGCGCCAGCGCGGCAGGGGCGCCCATGCAGGCCATCGCGGCCAGGCCCAAGGCGAGGAGGGGGTGTTTGTTCATCATGGGGGACTCCGGTGCGTCACTCAGTACGTCAGAACGCAACTTGGGCCGACAGGTAATAGCCTGTCTGGCGGCGGTTGTTGGTGATGCCCGGCACGATGCGCCCCAGGTCCACGTAGGCAAGCGTGAGCGACACGTTCTTGGTCGGCGCCCAGGCGATGAAGATGTCCTTCCAGTCGTCCTCGCGCAGCGCGGCGCCCAGGCCGGCGGCGGCGCCCAGCGCCTGCAGGTTGTTGGGCTTGAAGCGGTACTCGGCGCCCACGGCCAGGTTTTTGCTCAACAAATAGGCGATGGAGAACTCGGGCTGCAGGCTGCGGCTGTTCTTGCCCGGTGCGGCCGAGCCGAAGCCCAGCAGGCCGTTCTGGTTCGCGTTGGTGTAGCGCAGCGTGCCGTTGACGAGCAGGCTTTGCGCGAGCAGCAGTTTGGTGGCGCTCACATACACATCGGTGCCACTGGTCCTGGTGCCCAGAAAGTCCAGCACCGACCCGATGGAGCCCGGGTGCGTGCGCTTGTGCTCCAGGCCCACCGCGATCTGCGGCATGAGGCTGTCGGCATCCAGAATGGCGTCGCCCGCCACCTTCACCTTGATGCCGACCACGTCCATCTTGATGTGCTGGCCGGGCGTGACGCCGAAGGGCGCGATGCCGTTGAGCGCCAGCGCGGGCGAGGCATCGAAATCCTGCCGGGCCAGCGACAGCTCCACGCGGTCATGCAGGCCGACGGCCACGCCGTAGCCGTTGAGGCTGTAGTCCTGCGTGGCCGCCCGCGTGACGTAGCCGCTGTAGCCGACCTCGCCCGCCGTGGCGTTGGTGCCGATCACGGCCCAGGGCGTGAGCCCGCCGCCGGCCGACCCGCCTATGGTGCTGACACCGCCTGTCAGCAAGAGCTTGCCGGTGTCCGCCTGCGCGAGGCCGGCGCCCAGGGCCAGCGCGGCCAGCAGGATGCAGTGGAGCCTGTGTTTCATCGTGATCTCCCAACGGTTGGAATGCTTGTAAGTGGATGTTGCACCCAACTTACGGACCGCGGAACACGCTGGATTCAAAAACGACAGAAATTTTTGCGGGCCACTGAGGAAGGTCGAAACGCTGAGTGGCCTGGTCCGCAGGCGCCATGGCGCCCGCGCATCCCACCCTCGTGGAACGCGAAGGGCGCGATTAACGCGACGAACGCTACAGCGTGCGCTGGATCAGCTCGCCCTTGAACAGCACCGGCCCGGTGGGCCCTGTGGCGCTGGGCACGCCACCCTTGGGCTCCAGGCTGATGGCCAGCGCCGGCACCTGCCGGACGTCGGATTCGCCCGCCACCAGCTTGAGCAGCTTTTCCTGCCCCAGCACTCCGAGCGACCGCGGCCCGCCCGAGGGCGGCAGTGCCCACAGCTGCAGCGACTTGTCGGCGCCTTCCTGGAAGCCGCCCACGCGCTGCAGCACCAGCTGGTTGTTCTTGGGGTCGAAAGTGACCAGCATCGATGCAGCCGCCTTGTCGTCCGCCAGCACGGCCACGTACTGGATCTGCGGGGTGGCCTGCAGTTGCTGCTGCAGGGTGGCGATCTGCTGGCCCGACGTGGCCTTGAGCGCGCCGTGCACCTGCACGCCGACGGCCACCGCCGCCACCGTGGCCAGCGCACCTGCGGCGGCCGCGCCGCGCCACACCAGCAGGCTGTGCCACCAGCTGCTGGCGGGCGCTGGCGCCGGGGCTGCATGGGCGGCCTGCATGGCCTGCGCGGCCTTGTCCGCCTCGACCAGGTTGTGGATGCGCGTCCAGACGTGCGAAGACGGCTGGGCCAGCTCCTGCAGCTCGGTCAGGCCGGACCACCGGCTTTGCCACACCAGCGCAGCGGCCCGCACGGGGGCCTGGTCACGGGCCAGGGTTTCGAACCGGCGGCGCGCGCCGCCGCGCAGCGTGCCCAGTGCGTAGCTGGCCGCCAGCCGGTCGAGCAGTTCAGGGTGTCGGGAGATGTTCATGGCGAGTCCTCCTGGCTCAGGCATACCGCGCCATGCAGGCGCGCAACTGCTCCAGCCCGCGCCGGATCCAGGTCTTGACGGTGCCCAAAGGCAGTTTGAGCTGATCGGCGAGGTCGCCGTGGCTCAGGTCGCGCAGGTAGGCCAGGCTGACCACCTCACGCTGCTTGTTGTCGAGCTTGCCCAGGCACTGGTGCAGCGCAAAGGCCTGCTCGCTGGCGTCGGTCGCGTCCATGGGGTTGGTGCTGTCGCCCTCCAGCGTGTCGGCCAGAGCGTCGTCCAGCTCGTTCATCAGGTCGGCCCGGTCGCTGCTGCGCTTGCGCAGGGCGTCGAGCGCCCGGCTGCGCACGATGAGCCCCATCCACGCCATCGGCGGGCTGAGCGACGCGCGGTAGTTGCCGGCAGACCGCCAGATGGTCAGGAAGGACTCCTGCAGTACGTCCTCGGCCGCATCACGGTTGCGCACCACGCGCATCGCCAGGCCAAAAAGCCGGGACGAGGTGCTCTCGTACAGGCTTTTGAGCGCGGTGTCGTCCTGCGCGGCGATGCGGTCTAGGAGGTTCATCAGGTCACTGTCGGTGTACAGGGTGCTCATGCGCCCATTCTCTGGGATTGGTCGATCTTCTCGATGCAAAGGCATCCTCTGTAGGTGAATACGCCACAGCCAGCGCTTTGGATTCAGCACGCCGACACCCTGCGCGAGATAAAACCCGCCAGTCCTGCGGGGCCGGTGAATCCAGACCGCCACACCGCGCGTACTGAAGGGGAAGCCACCCACCACACCCGATGACCTCTACATTTCCAGGCCGCACGCCTGTCAGTGCGCACACACTCTGGGCCCCCTGGCTGCTGGCCGTCCTGTTTGCCGCCGGTGGCAGCCCGGCGCTGGCCCAGTCGGTAGAACGCGGTCGCGCCGTGTATGCCGCGCACTGCGCCAGCTGCCACAGCATCGACACCCACCATGACGGCCCCGCACACCGCGGCGTGGTGGGGCGACGCGCCGGTGCGCTCAAGGACTTCGACTATTCGCCCGCACTGCGCAACAGCCGGATCCTGTGGACGCGCGCCACGCTGAAAGCCTGGCTCACG
Organism: Acidovorax sp. NPDC077693; assembly: GCF_044542805.1. Classification (NCBI taxonomy): domain Bacteria; kingdom Pseudomonadati; phylum Pseudomonadota; class Betaproteobacteria; order Burkholderiales; family Comamonadaceae; genus Acidovorax; species Acidovorax sp. NPDC077693. The sequence continues at coordinate 189,307 of NZ_JBITVD010000001.1, forward strand.
GACCCGGAGGCGCTGATCCCCGGCCAGGGCATGGACTACAGCCTGGACAGCGAGCGCGACCGGGAAGACGTGGTGGCGTACCTGGCCACCCTGAAGCGCCTGCCTTGACGCTGACGGTGAAGCCCGCCTACCACTGCGCGCAGATGCCCACCAGCCCGGCCACCACCAGCGCCAGCCCGGCACCTTCGGTGCGGGTGAGGCTTTCCCGGAACACGCGGCGCGACACCAGGTAGCTGAACAGCACCTCCACCAGCCCCAGCGTGCGCACGTCCGACGCGGGCCGCATGGCATAGGCCGTGAACCAGGCAATGGACGCCACCGCACCCATCGACCCCGCCACCACCGACATGCGCCAGGCCCGCGCAATGGCGCCGGCCACCCCGGGCTGCCGCGCCAGCAGCCAGCCGCCCAGCACCACCGACTGCAGCAGCTGCGCCCAGAATACGCCCCAGGCCCCTGCCACCCACGGCGCCACGCCCGCGTTCACCTCGGCCAGCGCCAGCGATGCCCCGCGGAAACCGACACTCGCCAGCGCAAAGCACGCGCCCGACGCCAGCCCGTACACCACCAGCCGGCCGCTGCCCTGCCCTGCCGTGGCCGAAGACCCGGCGCGCAGCGCCCGCCAACCGCCCGGCGGCAGCGACAGCAGCACCACGCCGACAGTGGCCGCAGCCATGGCGCCCAGCGCGAGCGGCCCGGGCAGCTCGTGCAGCAGCACGGCCGAGAACAGCGCCACCTGCAGTACCTCGGTCTTGGAATACGCCACGGCGAGCACGAAGTTGCGCTCCTTCATGGCCAAGAGCAGGAATGCCGTGGCCCCCACCTGGGTGAGCGCGCCCATGGCGAGCCACGCGGCATACACCCCGTTGAACTGTGGAATGCTGCCCGCGCCCCAGAAGGTCAGCCCCGCCACCCAGGCCGTGGCCAGCGGCAGGCCGTACAGAAAGCGCACCAGCGTGGCAGCCAGCGTGCCCAGCTCGGCGGTGAGCGAGCGCTGGGCCGCGTTGCGTGCGGTCTGTGCCAATGCGGCCCACAGCGTCAGCGGTATCCACGCCCAGGCAATCCAGGAAAGAGTCATGCAAGGGTTATAGCGGGCCCCTGGCGCGCCGCCCGACGCCAATGGGCAGTGCGGCCATGCAGGGGCGCGAGGGCTCGGCGCGCCACACCGCCAGCGAGCCGGTCCGTCAAAGCGTGAGCAGTTCAGTCGGCCGTGATGTGGCTGGTCTCGGCCACCTTCTTCCACTTCACGATGTCGTCGGCAATGATCTTGGTGAAGGCTGCGGGCGTGTCTTCGACCGTGATCGCACCGGCCGCGGCGAACTTGTCCTGGACGGCCTGCGTGCGCAGCGCACGCACGATGCCGCCATGCAGCTTCTCCAGCACATCGGCCGGCAATCCGGCGGGGGCCAGCACGCCGTTCCAGAAGCCTTCGTTGGCGCTCTTGAGGCCCAGCTCGGCGAACGTGGGCACGTCGGGCAGCTCCTTCAGGCGCTGGGGCGTGGCCAGGGCCATGGGCACCAGGTTGCCCGACTTGATGTGCGGCATCGAAGACGCCAGGGTGTCGTAGATCATCTCGACCTGGCCGCCGATCACGTCGTTGAGCGCCGGGCCCGTGCCGCGGTACGGCACATGCACCACGCGCAGGCCGCTGAGCGACTTGTAATATTCCATGGCCATGTGGGTGGCGCCGCCATTGCCCGACGATGCATACGAGAACTTGCCCGGCGACTGCCCCACCAGCTTGGCGAACTCCGCATAGTTCTTGGCCGGAAAGCTCTTGTTGATGGCCAGCACACCCGGCACCGACAGGATGCGCGTAATGGGCGTGAAGCTCTTGAGCGCATCGAAGCTCAGGTTTTTGTACACCGCCGAATTCGTGCCGTTGGTGCTGGTGGTGCCCAGCAGCAGCGTGTACCCGTCGGCCTTGGCCTCGGCCACGAAGCGCGCACCCACCGAGCCGCCCGCACCGGCCTTGTTCTCCACGATCACCGGCTGGCCCAGCTCCTTGGACAGCGCATCGGCCAGCACCCGGCCGCTGATGTCCGACGTGCCACCCGGCGGAAACGGCACCACCAGCTTGATCGGCTTGTCGGGGAAGGCGCCCTGCGCTGCGGCGGGCAGCACGGCTGCGGCCCCCAGCAGTGCAAGTGCGACGCCGGCGGCGGTGCGGCGGTTCATTCGTTGCGTGTTCATGGGTGTTGTCTCCTGCGATTGTTGGAATGAAAGGATCGATGAATCCTGGAACCTGAAACTGAAACCTGGGCGGCCTTTACTTGCCCGTGCAGGCCTTGCCACCATCCACCGGAATGCACACGCCCGTCACGTAGCGCGCCTCGTCGCTCGCCAGAAACAGCGCCGTGTAGGCCACGTCCCAGGCCTGGCCCATGCGACCCATGGGGCTGGCGGCATTGCGGGTGCGCAGCATGTCTTCGGTGCTGGCGAACTGGCCGGCGATCTGCTGGTGGATGAGCGGCGTGTCGATGACGCCGGGCAGCACCGCATTGGCGCGGATGCCCTGCGCCGCGTACTGCACGGCCAGCGCACGCGTCAGGTGGTTGAGCCCCGCCTTGGCCGCGTAGTACGGCATGTAGGGGTAGCTGTTGATCTGCTGCGAGGCCAGCGACGAGATGTTGACGATGGCGCCGCGCCCCCGCGCCAGCATCACCGGTATCACGTGCTTGCAGGTGAGGAACACGCCCGTGAGGTTGGTGTCGATCACCTGCTGCCACGTGGCCTCGTCCATGTCGACCACGCTGCCCATGCGCGTGATGCCCACGTTGTTGTGCAGGATGTCGATGGCGCCGTAGCGCGCATGCACGCGCCGCACCACGTCGGCCACGGCGGCGGAGTCGGTCACGTCGGCCGCATAGGCCTCGGTGTCGAAGCCTTCGGCGTACAGCTGCGCACGGGTTTCCTCGGCCGCCTCGCGGCGGATGTCCACCACCGCCACGCGCGCGCCCTCACGGGCATAGACCATGGCCGCGGCCTTGCCGTTGCCCCAGCCGGGGCCGGACGAGCCGCCACCGAACACCAGCGCCACCTTGCCCGCCACACGGCCCCGGCCCGGCAGCGCATCGAGCGGCGGAAAGTACGCGGCCGATGTTCCCGGGCTGCTTGCATGTGCTGTGGTCGCCATGGATGAATGTCTCTCTCTTTGTGGGTGGGTGCCAGGTCTTCAGGCTCAGTGCACGGCCGCCATGAGCTCGGCCCAGTCGCGTGCGCCTTGCCCTTCGCGCGCCCCCAGGGCGTAGGCCGCCTGGTTCACGCGGCTGATCACCCCCGTCTCCCATGCGGACCGCGCGTCGCCGATGCGGGCACTGCTGCCAGCCACCGTGGCGGCCGGGATGCCCCGAGCATCGAGCGCCGGCAGGCGCGAGACGCCGGCCCCGTCGCAGCCAATGCCCGCGTCGTTGTACAGCGCAGCGAACACCGGCAGCTTGATCGCGGTCTCGAACCGCCCGCCCAGCAGGCCGCCGTGCGACGCGGTGATCACCACCGACTCCGCGTCTTCTTCGGCCACGAGCGAGGCCGAGTCGATGAGCACCACGGTGCGGTGCCCGTGCGTGCCCGGCAGTACCCTGCGCGACTCACCGGGCGATGGACCGGGGTCGACGGCGCCGAGCTGTGCCGCCGCCATGCAGCGCGCGGCTTCCATGGCGGGCATGCCCACGCGCACGCCCAGCGCCACCGCCCGTGTATTGGCGAACGAGATCAACCCGCGCGCGGCGCAGTCGGCCCCGTCGCCGATGCGTGCGGACCGGTGGTGGATGGCCGCGCAGGGCACGCCCAGGCTGTCCGCGTAGTGCAGCCCCGCGATGCCTGCGCGCTCCAGGCCCACGCCGGCGTCGCACACCACAAGGCCTGCCACCCCCTCGGTCAGGGCCAGGTGCACCGCAAACACGCCGCCGTGCGATGCGGCCACCGCCACCTGGCCGCGCACGCCGGGCCCCATGCGGGTGACCGAGTCGCAGACCAGTACGTCGTGGGCCAGGGTGCCGCCGCTCATTCGCCGCTCCGGTCCTTGTTGTGGCCTTCGCCCGTGCCGCGATACGTCACCTCGTGGTCCACCAGGTCCCACACGAAGCGGGCGGACGGCACGCGCTGCTCTTCAGCGATGTGCGCCACCAACCCCGCCGCACGCGAGATGACGGCAAAGCCGCGCATCAGCGCCGGGGGCACGCCCAGCTCGCCCAGCAGTGTGCCTACCGCGCCCGTGGCGTTGATGGTGATGTGCTTGCCAAAGGCGGCATCCACCTCGCGCGAGAGCACCTCGATGGCGCGCAGGTAGTGCCCCTCGAAGCGCGGGTGCTCGCGGCCGATGGCCAGCAGCTTGGCGGCACGTGGGTCGTCGGGCTTGTGCATGTGCTGGCCGAAGCCGGGGATGGGCTTGCGCTCCGTGCGATAGCGCTGCACCGCGGCGCGCGCCGCGGCCTCCACACCTTCGGGCGCATCGAGTATCTGGCGCAGCAAGATGGCCGAATTTTCCACCGTGCCCACGAACTGGCTGCCCACGGCCAAGAGGCCTGCGGCCACGCCGCTCTGGATGTTCTCGGGCGAGCTCATGTAGACCATGCGGGTGGCGATGGCGCTGGGCGTGAGGCCGTGCTCCATGATGGCGATGAGCGCTGCGTCGAGCACACGCAGGTCGTCGGCGTCAGCCCGCCGGTTCAGGATCTGCGAGAACAGCACATCGGTAAAGCCGCGCTGCCCCAGCACATCGTCGGCCAGGTTGTCGCCCCGGTAGTGGATCGACGTCTGCGAATGCGTGCACAGCTCGGTGTACGGGCGGTCGGTGGGTTTGTTGCTGCTTTGGCTCATGCAGACCTTTCCTGGCTGGCCTGGCGCACCAGGCGCGTGATGTCGGCCTTGAGCGTCACCTTGTGCACCTTGCCCGCCACGCTGCGCGGCAGGTCGGCGTAGAAGTGCACGGCCTTCGGTGTCTTGACGGACCCCAGGTGCTCCTTGGCAAACGTGATGATCTCCTGCGCGCTGACCTGTGCGCCGGGCTTGAGCTGCACCGCCGCATGCACGGCCTCGCCCCACTTGTCGTCCTCGATGCCGAACACGGCGGACTCGTGCACCGCCGGGTGCTGGTCCAGCACGCTCTCCACATCGATGGGGTAGACGTTGAATCCGCCGGTGATGACCACCTCGCGCAGCCGGTCCTTGAGGAACAGGTAGCCGCGCTCGTCCACATAGCCCCGGTCGCCCGTGTGCAGCCAGCCGTCGATGATGGTCTCGGCCGTCTTGTCGGGCGCCTTCCAGTAGCCGTTCATGATGAGGTCGCCGCGCACCACGATCTCGCCCGCCTCGCCCGTGGGCAGCAGCGCGCCCTCGGGGCTCATGATGGCCATGTCGGTCAGCAGGCCATGGCGGCCCACGGAGCGCCAGTTGGCCTCGTCCGCGAAGTCTTCCGCCCGCATCACGCTGACCACCTGGGGCGCCTCGGTCTGGCCGTAGGTGGTCTCCAGCACAGGGCCGAAACAGTCGCGCACCACACGGATCTTTTCAGGCGGCATGGGCGCGCCGCCGTAGATCAGGTGCTTGAGGCGCGGCAGCTGCAGGCGCTCGCCATGCGCTTCTGCCACCAGCATGTACAGCAACGTGGGCGGCATGAAGGTGGTGGTGATGCCATCCTCGCGAAAGCTGCGCAGCAGCTCGGCCGGCTTGTTGCTGCCGGGCAGCACCAGGCAGCCGCCCTGCGCCAGGATGGGCAGCAGGTAGGTAGAGGTACCGTGCGTGACCGGGGCCGAGATCAGGTAGCGGTCTTCCGCATCGAAGCCGAACGCGTGGATCTGGTTCACCAGCGTGGTCACCCACGCGCGGTACGGCTGCATCACGCCCTTGGGCACGCCCGTGGAGCCGCCGGTGAACTTGATGGCCTGCGCTTCGTCGCGCGAGCGGCCATGGGGCTGCGGCTGCTGACCGGTGTGCGCGGCAGCGGCCACGTCCAGCGTCGCATAGATGTCGCCGCGCTCGCCGACTTCACCGCCTTCTCCGCCTTGCCCCAGCGCGAGCACGGCCTTCACGCCCGCCAGGTCCAGCGTGCCCAGGTGGGCGGGTTCTGCCAGCACGATGCTCGGGTCGGTAAAGGCAATGATGCGGTTGAGCTCCGCCGCAGGGTTGCGCCAGTTGAGCGGCACCCACACCTTGCCCGCCGCCAGCACGGCCAGCAACGCCACGATGTGCTCCACCGTGTTGCCGGCGCAGATGCCCACGCGCGAGCCGGGCGTTGCATCCAGCTGCTGCAGTGCGCACGCTGCCGCATTCACACGTGCCGCCAGCTCGGTGTAAGTCAGGGCCTGGCCGCCGCCGGTCAGCGCCGTGCGCTGGGGATACATCCGGGCGGCCCGGTGGAAGAAGTCGATGGGGTACATGCAGATATTCCGGGATACGGACTTATTTAAGCTTGCCACCAGCACAATCGGTAGCAAAATCAATGGAAATTATTGCGACCAATGCCTTTCCAGCAAAGGACAAAAGTCCGCCATACGGATTAACCGCGAATTTGATGCTCCCATGACCACCGTACAAAGCCTGGACCGCGCCATCGAGCTGCTGCGCCTGATTTCTGCCGAACACAAGTCCGGCGCGCGCCTGTCCACCCTGGTGGCCGCCAGCGGCCTGGCGCAACCCACCGTGCACCGCCTGCTCAAGCAATTGGTCGAAGGCGGCCTGGTGATGCAGGACGCCCAGCGCCGCTACCGACTGGGCCACTTCGCGTATGAGTTGGGGCTGGTCGCCTCCACCCACTTCCACCTGCGCGACCAGTGCGCGCCGTACCTCGCGCGCATCAGCGCCGAGACGGGGGACACGGTGTTTCTGGTGGTGCGCAGCGGGGCCGATTCGTTTTGCCTGGACCGGCAGTCGGGCAGCTTTCCCATCCAGGTGCTGACCGTGGAAGTCGGCAAGCGCCGCCCGCTGGGCATCGGCGGCGGCGGGCTGGCGCTGCTGAGCTTCATGCCGCCGGACGAGTTGCCCGACGTGCTGGACCGCATAGAGCCGCACCTGCATGCCTACGGCGGCCTGACGCGGGCGACCCTGCTAGGGCTGATACAGACCGCGCGCGCGCAGGGCTACGCCAGCATCACCAACTACGCGGTGGCGGGCGTGACGAGCATTGGGGTGCCGATCCGCGACCGGGGCGGTGTCGTGATCGGCGCGATCAGCGTGAGTGCGATGACGGCCCGGATGCAGCCCCGGGAGGGGTTGGTGGTGCAGACGCTGCAGCGGGAGATTGCGGGGTTGCAGAAGGGGTTGTAGGGGAGGCGCTGTCGACGGCTTTGCGGCGGTTGTCGTCGTACACGGAGCCTTGCCGAAGCCAAGCCGGAGGCGCCGAGCGCTTTGTCACCCTACCTGCGCAAGGTCCTTGAGACCACGGCTTGAAAGCTATCCATCACTTCATCCATCGGATGACCCATCTGGACATGGACGATAGCGCCGTCGATCACTAGCGACAGAGGCCGTCCCGCAGCCACAGCATCGCGCGCAAACAGGTCATCGAGCACGGACGCCATCTCTTGCTTGTGGCGACGGACAGTTTCAAGGATGGCGGGATCGGACGAGCCCAGTTCGGCCGCTGCATTGAGAAATGCACAACCCCGAAAGTCCGGCTGGCTGAACCAAGTTTTGAGGGTCGCTGCAAGCGCCTTCGCCGCTGGCACACCAGTGGCGGTGGCTTGCGCCAAGCTGGCTCGGAACCAGGAGATCCACTTTTCATGGCGATAGTCGAGGTAGGCGCGGATCAGGTCGTCCTTGCTTGCGTACTGCCGGTAAAAGGTGACTTTGCTGACCGAAGACCGCTCGATGATCTTGTCCACACCTGTCGCCCTGATGCCCTCACCGTAGAAGAGAGCATGGGCAGCGATCAGGATGCGCTCCCGCGGGGGCAATGGCTCCAGCGATTTTTCGGAAGTTGTCATGACGACATTATAGACAGATCGTTCTACATGCACTACATTGTGTATGTAGACAGATCGTTCCACATCACTTCAAGAGGTCAAACCATGGAAACTCGCCCTCCCCTTCCCCCGTTCTCGCTCGCAACCGCTGTCGAAAAAGTCCGCTTGGCCGAAGATGGGTGGAACACACGCGATGCGGCCAAGGTCGCTATGGCTTACACCCCCGACACGAAATGGCGCAATCGGGCGGAGTTCGCCCACAGCCGAGCCGAGGCCCAGGCCTTCCTTGAGAGAAAGTGGAAAAAGGAGCTTGACTACAGGCTCATCAAAGAGCTGTGGCTGTATGGAGAAAACCGCATCGCAGTTCGGTATGCGTACGAGTGGCATGACGCCGCTGGGAACTGGTTCCGTTCGTATGGGAACGAGAACTGGGAATTCGAGGCCAACGGCCTCATGCATCGACGTTTCGCGTGCATCAACGACATGCCTATCCAGGAATCGGAGCGCAAGTTCCATTGGCCTTTGGGTCGTCGGCCAGACGACCACCCTGGATTGTCTGACCTGGGTCTGTGAGGAAAGCCTCGGGCGGTGCCGACCGCAGCATGATCATGCCGTGGCACGAGCAAGTGCTGGCGGCGCCCCTTGGAACAGCGATGCACGGAGCGCTGCAGGTGCTCAAGCCGGGCGCTGGCGGGCCACCCACCCAGCAAGCCCCAGGCCTACCACCGAAGCCACCCCGGTGACCACCCAAGTGAAATGCCAGCCGCCCGCCAGGCCCGCCACCCAGGCCACGAGCGGTGGCCCCACGAACTGGCCACAGGCCGAGCACTGCTGCACCCAACCCATCGTGGTGGACACGGTCCGCTCGCTGGGTGCCAGCCGTACCGCCAGGGCAAACAAGGTGGCGGGAATCATCCCGCCCACCGCCGAAAACGCCACCACCGCAGCGAACCGAAGGACCGCGCCGTCGCCCGCCAAGGGGCTGAAGGCCACCACCGTCGCCAATGCCGAGCCGCCGAAACCGATGGCCAACAGTTGGTGCGTGCGCCAACCCGCCCGCATCAAGCCGCCGGCCCCCAGGTTCCCCACGACATTGGCTGCGCAGGCCAGTGCGGTCAGCGCACCGGCAACCACGCTGCTGACGCCCGCCTGCATGTAGATGGAGGGCAGAAACCCGATGACAGCCAGCCACTGGCAGGAGTACATGCCAAACGCCACCGCCACCACCCAGGGGCCGGGACTGGCCAGCGTGAGCCGCAGCCGCCGCGCCAGGAGCACCACCGCGGGAGACGGCGGTTCGGTGCCCGGCTGCGCCACCGTGGCGCGCCGTGCATCCGAATCAACGGCCAGGGCCAGCCAGAGCCCGGCGCAGCCCGCCAGCACCCCCAGCAGACCCCACCAGGCCTGCCAGCTCCACAGCCCCATGACCACCGGCCCCGCCAGAAGCGCCAGGGCAACGCCGGCAGGCATGTAGGCACCCCACAGCCCCATGAAGGCGGGCAGCCTGGCAGCGGGTACCAACTGCCGCATCAAGCTGGGCGCTGGAAGCACGACACACAGGAAACCCAAGCCCTCCAGCGCCCGCAATGCGAGCAGCTCAGCCGGATGGCGGGCCCACGCGCCCGCGAAGCTGGCGACACACAATACGGCCAGCCCCCACAGCATGCTGCGCCGCAGGCCAAGGCCATCAGCCAGCGCCCCGACCAGAACGCCCAGCAGCATGCCCGCCAGCTGTACAGCCGACAGCAAGAAGCCCGCCTCGACCAGCGAGACCCCCAACGCATCCCTCAACACGGCGATGGCCGGTGGTATCTTGCCGATGTGCACGGCGGCAGCGAGCCCGGCCAGAAAGACGGCGATGGGCGCGCGCAGGGGAAAGGACATCAACGATCGCATTTCTTCAAGGCCTGGATACGGAAAGGGGCGGCGGACATGCAATCCGCCGCACGATAGCAGGCGGCCCCGCCGCCACGACCACCGCCGTCACCAGTGGGGCGCCTCATGGACCAGGCAGGCGCGGCCCTGCGTGGCGCTTGCAGCCATCGCGGGCATGGGCGCGTCCCATACGGACCGTGCCGCGCGATCGACCTGCCGGTCTTGCGGGGCGCCCAGGCTCCCGCCGCTTTGCCCGCCGGAGGGCTTCACGCCCTTTCTGATGATGGGTAGCCCAGAAGCGCATCCCACACACGCATCTGGGCGATCTTCGGCACCGTGCCGAACGCGATGGATGATGACGCCCCGGGTCCAATCAGCGCAGAGCTTGTGTTGCCGCTGCCGTAGCTTTGCCAGACGGTGCCATCCGCAAAAGTTGCCGTCCCGCTTTGGGCGAAGGTGGTCATCGCGCTCATCAGATGCCGGCTGAGCTGCTGTTCTGCAGCGCCCGATCCGACTTTTTGGCGGTAGTAGTCCAGCCCGTATGTGCCGAACAAGAACGGCAGCTCTGCGCAATGGGGAACACCCCGCCCCGGGGCCGGCAATTCATGCATGAAGGTTCCGTATCGCACGTTGGCGCCCTGCTTCACGAGACTGTCGGCATAACGAACGCAGAAGTTGCGCAGGTTCCGGTCACCATTGATTTCAACCCACAGGTTGCCCGGCGCTGGTGAACGGCGATCAGCCAGGGCCTCAGACTGATAGCTGCCGATCACCTGAGAAGCACGACTGGCAGAGCCAGACAGTGGAGCAACGAGTGCTGTGAGCTCCTCCATCGAGGAAGGCAGTGGAGCGGTGAGCGAAGCCTGCGTCGCTGGATCGACCAGGTCCACAAAAAAGGACCCCTCGGTCAGCGTGTTCGTGATCAGCACCGGCACGCGCTGGGGCCATGCCACCCGGGTCCAATCGGCGAACACCGTCTTCCCATCCATCACGGGCGATGCCTTGACACCGAAGCCGGACCGAAAAGTAGAGGGCAGTGGTTGGGCGTTCAGTGCCAACTCGGCCGCATGCAACGTGGCCGCAGGGATGCCCAACAACCCCTTGGGTGTGGTCTTGAGGCTCGTGGCCAGCAGCTCTGTGTAGCTGGCCGCGTCCTGCAGGGTGAACCCCGCAGGCGCGGCGATGCCGGCAGAACTTAGCAAAACAGCTTTGTGCAGCCACTGGTTCCAGACCGGGTGCTGCGCGATCAATGCCGTGTTGACAGCGCCCGCTGATTGCCCCGCAAGGCTCACATTGCCTGGGTCTCCGCCGAAGCGGGCAATGTTCTCGTGTACCCACCGCAACGCGGCTGCCTGATCCTGCAGGCCCCAGTTTGCAGCAAGTCCGGTTTCAGGATCCGTGAAATCTGGGTGGGCCAGGCTGGACATTGCACCCAAGCGGTAGTTGACGGTGACGACCACCAACCCCTGTTCGGCCAGTCTCTGCCCGTCCATCAGGGGCATGCTGGTCGCGCCCGTGCGCCACGCGCCGCCATGGAGCCAGACGACCACTGGCGCCTTGCCCATGCCGCGAGGCGCCCAAATATTGAGAGTGAGACAGTCTTCGCTTTGTGCTGTGGGCTGGGTGTAGATCCACGTCACATTGGCTGGCAAGGTCTGCAAGCTGGCAGGACCAAACGCGGTAGCCGGGGTCACCTGGGCCGTGACAGGCACATAGGGTCTGGGCGATTGAAATCGCAGCGCTCCAACCGGCGGCTGCGCGTAAGGGATACCCTTGTATATCGCAGTGCCGCCCGACACTGTTCCGCTGAACTTGCCTGACGTGGTGTCCACCACGGGGTTGTCGTCACCTCCGCCGCCACACCCTATCAATGAACCGGCAAGCGCCCCGGAGGAAACCTGCAGAAAGATCCTTCGCGTTGTCATCATGTCTCCTGGAATAGTTGGTCTGGATATCAGCTGCTGACAAACTTATGCTAGATAACCAATCTTGTGGTAGCGAGACCCAGCGGTAGAACGCCCTGTTGCGAAAACAGGCCCGCTGAAGAGGCGGTGCGCCACAGCAAACTATGGCAAGCTGAGACGTACACAGCGGGGGAGCTTGAATCTCGGGCTCACGCCCCATTTGCACAACGACGATGACGGACGGGCCGAATGGACAACGTGTTGCTGGCTGTGGAAGACCTCCTGAGTTTTGTAGAGGTCGCCGATGCAGGAGGCTTCACTGCCGCCAGCAGGCGCACGGGCATACCGAAGTCGCGATTGAGTCGTCGCGTGGCGGCTCTTGAATCTTTCCTTGGGGTTGCCCTACTGCACCGCAATGCACGGCGGTTTGAACTGACCGACGTAGGGCAACGCATTTTTCAACATGGCCAGACGGTGCGAGCGGAAACGCAAACTGCCGTCGCCGTCGCACGCGAGAGCCTGGAGAGCCCCTGGGGGCAACTGCGGGTGGCTTGCCCAGCAGCCATTGCGGCATCGCTTGTGGGCCGCATCGCATTGCAATTCAGTGCTCGCTATCCCCGCGTCACCCTGTCGCTTCAAACCACCGACGGGCGTTTGCGCCCTCTGGATGACACGGTGGACCTCGTGATTCAGCCGACCGAGCAGCCTCTGACGGACTCCAGCCTCGTCGCCAGACGGCTGGCAACGGTCCCTTATGCCTTGTATGCCAGTCCTGCGCTCGTTGCAGCCCTCGACACCCCGCAGACGCCCTCGGCACTGTCCCGCTGCGCTGCGGTCGGCTGGAGCATCACTGCGTCACTGGCTCGCTGGACGCTGGTCGGCCCCCAGAACGAAAGTGCGGACGTTGAACTGGACGTGCGCTTCGTGAGCGACAACCTGCTGTTGAACCGCGAAGCGGCGCTCCAGGGCCTGGGGGTTGTGCAGCTTCCGAGGATCATGGCGGCCAGCTTTGTCGCGAGCGGGCAACTGCTTCAGGTAGCGCCCGACTGGGTGCCTCCCGCGATGCACATCTACGCCCTGTACCCGTCGCGCCGCCACCTGACGCTCGCGGGTCGCTGCTTTCTGGACATGCTGGAAGAGGGCATGAAAGATGCAGCCATTCCTGCGGCCTGAAGCGCGCCTGCGGCGATTGGATGGTGTTGTATGACCGGCGCTTGCGATCCGGCCTGACCGCCGCAGAAAAGGCCGCGGAACTTGAAAAGACACCCAGCCGCATCCGCCAAGCCCGCTGTCGATTCGGCAATTTGAAGAGCGCCAACTTCAACCCCGGATTTCCATTTGCAATCCCCCGCGAATCGCTCAGGTGTCTCTGGGCTGAACAGTGCTTTTTGACCAGCAATCGTGCCCTTGTTGCTGGGGTCGCGATGTGCCGCGCAACGGGCGGATTCCACTGAACCGGGTTATTGGGGATTCTTGTCGCCACAGGCCCTCGAGGCCACGACAACAAGTTGATCCAATGCACCAAATGGCCCTGACATTCCGTCGGCGTAAAGCGCCGCAATGCGTATCCGCTCCCCAAACTGCAGGAAGCCCGTGTGCGGTGCACCTTCGGCAATGACCTCCACCATGCGGCGTTCGGCAATGCAGGACGAACCAGCGTTGACATCCGTGTTGGACACGGTGCCCGAGCCGATGATGGTGCCGGCCGACAACTTGCGCGTGCGCGCCGCATGAGCAATCAACTGGCCGAAGTGAAAATGCATTTCACGGCCGTGTGGGTGGCCAAACCATTCGCCGTTGCGCTGGCTCTGCAGCCGCAGGTGTACGCGGCCGCCTTGCCATGCGGGGCCCAACTCGTCGGGTGTCACTGCAATGGGGGCGAATGCCGTGGAGGGTTTGGCCTGCAAAAAGCCGAAACCGCTTTTTGCCTCACGCGGCCCGAAGGCGCGCAGGCTCCAGTCGTTGATGAGCACGATGAAGCGCACATACTCCAGCGCGGCCTCAGTGGTGACACCCATGGGGGTTTCGCTCAGCACGACGCCGAACTCACCCTCAAAGTCGATCTGGTCGGCTTCGCACGGTAGAAGCACGCTGTCGTGCGGGCCCAGAAAATCGTCGGCGGCGCCCTGGTACATCAGCGGTACGGTCTCGAAGTCGGCCACCGGCGGCACCTTGAACGCGCGCTCCATGAGGCGGCCATGGTTCAGAAAGGCGGAGCCATCGAGCCATTGCCAGGTGCGTGGCAGCGGAGCCATGCACTGGTGCGTATCGAAGGGCATGGTCCCAAGGGCCGCAGGGGCGTTGACTGTCCGGGACAACTCTTGCAATCCAGGCTCCACCGTGCTCCAGCGCTCCAATGCATCAAGCAGCGTCGGTGCCACGGGGCATGCGTCGATGCAGCGGCGGGCGTCATCGCAGACCACTACGAGGCGGCCATCGCGCTGGCCATTGCGCAGGGTTGCGAGTTTCATGAAGAGACTCCCTGCAATGGCAGCACCGGATCAAAAATCGCCACAGCCCGCGTCCAGCCCGCCGACGCACCGCGCACTTTGACTGGAAAGCACGAGATGTAAAAACCGTTGGCGGGAAGCGCCTCCAGGTTGTGCAGCTTTTCCAGGTGGCAGTAGCCAATGTCGCGCCCGGCCTTGTGGCCTTCCCAGATCAGGGATGCGTCGCCGCTTTCGGCGTAACGCTGTGCGGTGAAGGCAAAAGGGGCGTCCCAGCTCCAGGCGTCGGTGCCGGTCAGCCGCACACCACGCTCCAGCAGGTACATGGTGGCCTCGTAGCCCATGCCGCAGCCCGCACGGGTATAGCCAGGCGTCCCGTAGGCGCTGCCAGCGCGCGTGTTGACCACCACGATCTCCAGCGGCTGCAGCGTGTGGCCGATGCGCGCCAGTTCGGCCTCCACGTCGCCAGCCTGCACCACATAGCCGTCTGGCAGGTGGCGAAAGTCCAGCTTCACGCCAGGCTGAAAGCACCAGTTCAAGTCCACTTCGTCGATGGACAGCGCCCGCTGCCCGCCGTCCATGGTGGAGGCGAAGTGGTACGGCGCGTCCAGGTGCGTGCCGTTGTGGGTGTTGAGATGCACATCCTCGACCGCCCACGACTCACCATCGGGAAGATCTTCTTTCTTCAACCCAGGGAAGAACTGCGCCAGATCCGCAAAGCTCATCTGGTGGTCGATGTAGTTGATGCGCGGACCCAGGCCTGGCGGGTCGGAGACGACATCGTTTTCAAGGTGCATCGAGATATCGACGATGCGGCGGGAAGGCGTGGCAGTCATGGGCAGTCTCGGATGAATGGGCACAAACAAAACGATCAGGATTCGGCCGTGAAACCGGTCTGCTTGATGAGCCCGCGCCACTGGTCGGCATCGGCCTTGAGCATCTGCGCCAGTTGCGCAGGGCTGGAGGACTTGACCTCCAGGCCATACTGCTTGCCGTAGTCCACCACGTCGGGGTGGACCAGCGCTGCCTGCAGCGCCTGCGACGCGCGCTTGATGGTGTCTGGCGATGCCTTGCCGGGCAGGAAGAAGCCGTACCACTCACTGACCTTGAGGGGGTGCCCCAACTCCGTCAGGGTGGGCACCTGCGGCAGGAAGGGCGAGCGCTTGGCTCCAGCAATGGCCAGCACGCGCAACTTGCCGCCTTTGCTGTGCTGCAGGTAGTCGCCAATCGGCCCCCAGAACGCGGGGATCTGGCCGCCCAGCAGGTCCTGCATGCCCGGCACCGTGCCACGGTAAGCAATGTGGCGCATGTCGATCTTGGTGAACTGCCCCAGCAGCACGCCCACCATGTGCGGCATGGACCCCGCACCCGGGCTGCCGTAGTTGGCGCTGTTGGGGTTGGCCTGCAGCCATGCCAGAAAGTCGGGCAACGTGCGGACGCTTTCGGGCACACCAGGGCCGACAGCCAACCCATGGTCGAACATCGCTCCCAACGCGACGGGTGCCACGTCGTCCAGCGTGTAGCGCAGCTTGGGGTAAGTGTAGGGATAGATGGACAACATGGACGACGGGGTGATGAGCAGGCTGGTGCCATCGGCCGGGCTGTCACGCAGGTTGAGGATGCCGATCTGCCCGCCCGCGCCCGGTTTGTTGTCCACCACCACGGCCCCGGCGTAGTGGCCGCGCATGCGGTCGCCCACACGGCGCGCCAGTGCATCGGCTGTGCCTCCGGCAGGAAAGCCCGAGATGATGCGCGCCATGTCAGGAATCGCCTCCTTGGCGGCCTGCGCCCAGGCGGCGGGAGCGCTGCCAAGGGTAGGCAGCAAGGCGGCAGAGAGCTGGGTGAAGCAGCGGCGGGTAATCATCGTGTCTGTCTCCTGTTGACTGGATGGGATCTGCAGTACAGCCCCGCAAGCCTCGTGTGACGCGGTTTGCAGCGGGTGCATGAAAAAATTATACGAACGTACAAATTCAAGATGACTGGGGTTTGTACGAGTGTTCAATAAATTTATACAGTCGTATAAACCAGTCCATGTCCAAATTCCGACCCACCGCCAAGACGGCAGCCGCCACACCCGCAACGCGAGCTGCAAAAGCACCGACCCCGGCGCACAAGCGTGCGGCTGCCCGCAGCGCCGCCAGCGAAGAAGACCTGGCACCCAACCGCCAAGCCAACATCCTGCAGGCGGCCGAGCGGCTGTTTGCCTCGCGCGGCTTTCATGGCGTTTCGATACGCGACATTGCCGACGAGGCGGGTGTGCCGCTGGCGCTGGTGGGCTACTACTACGGACCCAAGCTGTCGCTGTACCACGCCATCTTCCGAGCGCATGCGGGCTACATCGACGTGCGGCTGCAGTCGCTGGCCCAGGCGCAGCAGAAGGCGCCGCCCGGCCAGCTGCTGGAAGAGATCGTGAAAGCCTTTGTGCTGCCCGTGCTGGAGGTGGCCAGCCAGCCCGCGGGCCACCACTTTCTGCGGTTGCTGTCACGCGGCATGAGCGACCACCTGGAAGAAGACGAGCCCATCATCCGCGAGCTGTTCGACCCGCTAGCGCACGCCTTCATCGACGCCATGGCGGGCGCTCTGCCCCAGGCCACGCGCAGTCAGGCAGCCTGGTGCTATCAGTTTGCACTGGGCGCACTGCTGCACCACGTGAACGACCAGCGCATCGAGCGCCTGTCGCACGGACAGAACCTGGCCGGCGACGACGCCGTAGCCGGTCCGCTGCTGGTGCGCTTCATCGCACAGGGCATGCGAGGCGCATGCGCAGGCGCGGTGCACTGATGCACCAACGCTGAGCCCAACGGACTTCACACCAGCACTGCCGCGCGAGCGCCGCATGCAAAGCACAGTCACGCCCATTTTTCTGGCCCCAGCCCACCACCACCCGAGGTGGCTGGGGCCCTGCGCCGCCGCCCCACCCACAGCATCGGCCCGGTAGACCGGTACACCCTCGCGGTCTCCATCCCAGCGCACGGTGCGCTGATGTTCTGCCCCGTTTGAACTGACCCTTCGGTCCAGCATTGGCTGCGCCGTGGGCTCGTTCGCCCCTCACCTGCTCCTCATTCATCGAAAGACACCATGCCCCTCTCTCACGCAGGCCCGTCGGCCCTGGACACGGACCGTGGGCGCCGCGGCAGTCCTGTCAACTGCGTCGTTCGCTATCCACGCTCAGCCAGCAGCTGGGCCCGGCCTGCAGCTGTACGGCCTGGTCGACGCCGCTGTAGGCCGCTTTGCCAGCCCTGCCGGGGGCGTGAACGCGCAGGACCGCGCCGTGACCAAACTGGACGGGGGTGGCATGTCCACCAGCCATTGGGGCGTGCGCGGCGCGGAAGACCTCGGCGATGGGCTGTCGGCCCAGTTCGAGCTGTCGTCCTTTGTACGCAACGACTCGGGCGCGACCGGCCGCAGCGACGCACTGCCCGCCCCTGTGAATGTGGCGGCCGACCCCGTGTTCTCGCGCGCTGCCTGGGTGGGCGTCTCGCACCGCGACTGGGGCCGCGTTCGGCTGGGCAACGTCACGTCGTTGCTGTTCTTGAACTCCATCACGTCCAATGCGTTCGGTGACTCGACCGTGCTCGGGCCGCTGAACCTGGTCACCTTCATCGGCAGCCCGCTCACAGGAGGCACGGCGTGGGCCAACTCGGTGGTGTACGACAGTCCCGGCTTCGCGGGGTTCAATGCCTCGGTGGCTCATTCCATCTCGGAGGGCCAGGGCGGTGGCAACAGTGCAGCGCGATGGGCCTACGCCCACGGCCCCTGGGCCGCATCGCTGGTATGGCAGAGCGTGAAGAAGAACCCCGGTACCTTTGCCGACGGCACATCACCCAACGACACCCGCGCCTGGCAGTTGGCGGCGTCTTACGACTTCGAGGTGATCAAGCTGTTTGCCCACCTGGGCCGTATCGACAATCTGGGCACTGCTGTTGCGCCGCTCAACGTGTCGTACCGCGTATGGGATCTGAGCGCGGCCGTGCCCGTGGGCGCAGGCCGCGTGCTGGCAGGCTACGCCGCGCGCCGCACCAGTGACACCGTAGGCCCGGTGCCCGCCACAGTGGCAGGCGGCAATGTCGAGCGCAAGGTGTTCACCCTGGGGTACGACTACTTTTTGTCCAAGCGGACGGACCTGTACGCGATGGTCATGCGCGACAGCACCCTGACCCGTACGCTGCCCGCGTCGCCTGCGCTGGTGAGCGCTCGGGGAACCAGCTTTGCGGTGGGGGTTCGCCATCGGTTCTGAAGGTTCCTTGCAACGGTTGCCTCCAAGTTTCAGGGCGCCTTCGGGCGCCCTTTTTTCAGCGGCAAGCGTGTACACACGCATCCAACTTGAAGCATCTGCCCACATAGAAAGATCTTGACAACACGTTCCGGCCCGAGCCCGCTGATGCTGGGGGAGGACGAACGCAAACGGCGGCTTGCAGCGATTGCAGCCGCTCGCACCTCGGTCACCAATGGGTACTGCAAGCCAAGGTCAGCGGTGGCAGCCAAAGAAAGCGGACCTTCAACCAGTCGACGATCGAGGTTGAAGTGGCTGCGTCTTCGAGGCGTCCAACGACATTCTCCAGTTCCAAGTGGGCTGTGTTTCGACGCATCACACTTTCTTCTTTTCCAGACGCGCCAGCGCCGCCTGATACGCTTGCAGCACATCCGGTCGATCTTCGGCGGCGGCATCGAACCGGCTGGCCAGCACGGCGGCGTCGGCCTTGCTGCCCAGTTGGCCGATGGCCTTGAAGATCCTTTTCATGAAGACGGCGTCGCCACCGACGATGTGCCGCTCCAGGCGCAGCAGGTCCATGATGGGCTCCACCAGCTGCGGCGCCTTGGTCTTGCCCACCACCTCGAGCAGGCATTTGTAGTTGCCCAGATGCGCGTTCGAGAACTGGTTACGGTCGTTGAAGAAGGCGAGGAAGAGGTCGGTGTACGCCGGGCTGGCCACCTGGAGCAGCACGTTCATGATTGTGGCGTGGTCGCTCTTGAGCTTGCCGGCCAGGAACTCTTGCCGGTAGGGGTGAAATGCCAGCGCCTTGTGAAAGCACTCGGTCATCGGCGCGATGGTGCGCTCGCCAAAGCTGCTGAGCACCTCTATCAGCACCGCCCATTCCTCGGTGTAGTGCGGGCGCAGGCCATTCGCCACCAGGGTGTGGAAGGCGCCCTCGGCCGGGTGGGCCAGCACCCCGCGCAGGGCCTCCTCGTCGTAGTGCCCACCTACGAAGCTGGAGAAGCCGCGGGCCAGCAGATCCAGGTCGGTGACGGCATAGACCGCAGGCCAGTTCTTGGCCTGCATCAGGGCAGCCAGGCGCCACGCCTCCAAATTCTCGGGCTGGTGCTCCTGGGGCGGCGGGCGCAAGTCCAGCTTCAGGGCAAGCCGCTCCTCGAGTTGCGGTGCGCTGGCGTGAAAGTCCACAAACTTGCGGCCGGCCAGCGGCGCAAGGCTGCTGACGGGGTTGTAAGCTACGTTCAGCTTCACGATCTGAGGGCATGCCGCCAACGGTGACAGGTCGCTGATCTCGTTGAAGCTCAGGTTCAGTTCCGTCACCTGGGTGCACGCCACCAGATGGGACAGGTCGCTGAGTTGGTTGCCCGAAAGGTCCAGCTTGACCATGCCGGGGTAGCTGCGCGCATACCCATCGACAAAGGCCAGGTCCGTGATACCGCTGCGCGACAGGTGCAGGGACTGGAGCTGCGGCAGGTCCAGCCCCGCAGGAAACATTGCCTTCTTGTTGTTGCGCAGAGTCAGGTCGGTCAGCGTCTGAAAGCCGTTGAGTGCCGGGAAGTCGGAGAACCGGCAGTTGTCGATGTACAGCGTCCGCAGGCGGGGCAGCGCGCGCAGCGCGGCGAGGTTGGTGAACTTCACCCTATCCAGCTGCAGCGTGGTCAGGCTGCTGATGTGGGCGATGCGGGCCAGGTCCACGGGCTCGGCCGTCTTGCTGCTGCGCAGGCACAGCGCTTGCACATCATCGCAGCCGGCAATGGGGTCCAGGTCTTCGCTGGTGAAGCGCTCCAGGTTCAGCTCCGTGGTGTGGTTGAGCACCTGGACAGGGGAAAACGAGCTGTTCGTCCATTTGGATTTTTGGGTTGCCATGGTGTTGGACTGAGGGGTTTGTTCCAGGTGGGCGCTGTGGCTTGGCATGATCGCCCTCAGCGCACCGCGCGTGAATCATAGAGGGCACTCGTGCCAGTTTGGCTGGCTACCGGAGCGGCGAGAGCATCCCTTTCCTCCACTCACCGGTCTTTCGCCTTCAACAACCCCCACCAGAAATCGTCCCCATACTTCGTCGCCCCGTACACACACGCCAGCACAGCCACCACGATCACAGCAGTTAGTGCCCAAGGCTCCCGCAGCCGCCCTTTCCAGCACACAAGCAACCCGACGACCACGCCGGCGAGCGCACCGCAAACGGCTCGTACCGCCAACTCCACAGTGTCTGAGCCGCGCTCGTTGGGTTCTTCGTTGTGCATGTGCAAAGCCCACGTCGAATGGTCTGCCCCACAGCAATGGGGGCCGTGATCAGCGGGCCGCGTCCTCGACCGGATACGTGCCCGGCAACAAGATCGACCGGTCCACCGTGTTGATGTTCGTGCGTCCACAAAACGCCATCGTGATGTCCAGCTCCCGCTGAATGATCTGCAGCGCACGCGTCACCCCCGCTTCGCCATAGGCCCCCAGCCCATACAGAAAACTCCGCCCGATCAGCGTGCCCTGTGCGCCCAGCGCGCGGGCCTTCAGCACGTCCTGCCCGCTGCGGATGCCGCCGTCCATCCAGACCTCGATGCCGCCGCCCGCTTGTCGCACCGCTTCGGCAATGCCGGGCAGCGCGGCGATGGACGATGGCGCGCCGTCGAGCTGACGGCCGCCGTGGTTGCTGACGATGAGCGCATCGGCGCCGCTGTTGACGGCCAAGCGGGCGTCTTCTGCGTCCATGATGCCTTTGAGGATCAGCTTGCCGCCCCAGCGCTTCTTGATCCACTCCACATCGCCCCAGTTGAGCTGCGGGTCGAACTGCTCGGCCGTCCAGGACGACAGCGATGACAAATCGCCCACGCCCTTGGCGTGGCCCACGATGTTGCCGAAGGTGCGGCGCTTCGTGCCCAGCATGCCCAGGCACCAGTGCGGCTTGGTGGCCAGGTTGATCAGGTTGGCGATGGTGGGCTTGGGCGGCGTGGACAGGCCGTTCTTGATGTCCTTGTGGCGCTGGCCCAGGATCTGCAGGTCCAGCGTGAGCTGCAGCGCAGAGCAGTTGGCGGCCTTGGCGCGGTCGATCAGGCGTTCGATGAAGTCGCGATCGCGCATCACGTACAGCTGAAACCAGAACGGGTGGCGGCCCGTGTGCTCGGCCACGTCTTCGATGGAGCAGATGCTCATGGTCGACAGCGTGAACGGAATGCCGAAAGCCTTGGCCGCGCGGGCACCCAGGATCTCGCCGTCGGCGTGCTGCATGCCGGTCAGGCCGGTGGGCGCTATCGCCACGGGCATGGCCACGTCCTGGCCGGTCATGGTGGTGCGGGTGCTGCGGCCTTGCATGTTCACGGCCACGCGCTGGCGCAGCTGGATGGACTGGAAGTCCTGCGTGTTGGCGCGGTACGTGCCCTCGGTGTACGAGCCTGAATCGGCGTAGTCATAAAACATGCGCGGTACGCGGCGCTTGGCGACGACGCGCAGGTCTTCGATGCAGGTGATTTTGGACAGGTCAGGCACGCGGCACTCCAAAGCAAAAAGACATTGAACGGTTTTTAAAGCCTGGCCGGATGGTAGGCAGTTGCGCGCCGCACGGCCATCAAAATTATTTGCGCGGGTCTGCAACAAATTTCCATGGCAAGTTCGCGTACTGTGCGACCGGGCCGTCCGTGGCTCTCATTGTGTAGTGGCTGCAGCGGCCCTGCGCTACCCAGGCCGTAGTTCTGCAGACCCTTTCAAACCGATGGCAACGCAGCATCCGGCGCACTGCGCACATCAATGGCGGGCATCTTTCAGCCCTGACAGCCACCACGCCGAAAAGTCGCCCAGGTGGCGATGCGTGGATGCAACGGCGGACAAGGCTGGCCCGACATTGGGGCTGCCGTGGGTTTGCCGGGTTATCAGTGCCGTGTGCACGTTGGCTCCGAGACCTGCGAGGTTGGGCAGATAGTCGTCTACGAGCGCAATCGCCCCGAGAGCAACCACTGCCTGCGCCTTGGGATTGGCGCCGGAGGTGGAAGGGCCCGTCGCCACGACCCGCTCGATGGGGAAGCCGAGATCGCGAAGGTTGCGCAGACGCGCACCTTCGAATTGCGGCTGCAGGGCCGAGACGCACACCAGCGTATGGCCATTGCCGACCAATTGACAACAGGCGTCCAACGCAGATTCGATGGCGGGAATGGTCGACCAGAAATCGTCGTCGAATGCCGCCTTCCACCGATCCCAAAGAGGCCCCTCCAGTCGCTCCACCGACCACCGGTCCATGGCCCAGTATGCATGGGGGTCGCGCTCTTGCGGGTGGACTCCAAAGGCTTTATGCCAGGCCTTGGCGTAGGCAGTGTTGTAGTCGAGCAATACGCCATCTGCGTCCAGAGCGATCACAGCCTTTTTCATTCATCCCCCGTGCCGTTGCCTATAGACGGTCTCGACAGGTATTTCCAGTTGAGGGTCGTCATCATGGGCATGGTGGCGCTGCGCTGCAACGAAGGCGGTCATATCGATCACTTCCAGGATTTCCGTGGTTGCAAAGGCGTGAAGCGTTTCGCCGCGTAGACCCAGTTGAATGGCTCGGCGGCTCAGCTTGCTGCCGCATGGCGAATGGTCTGGGTCCCACTGGCACCGAACGTCGGATTTCTCGACAGCGCATTGCCAGCTCGCAGGGCTGGCGAAACGGTCGGGATCGAACGTGGATGGGACGGCGTCGGTCATCAGCGCGTCGAAGAAGGCCCTTCGCAGTCGAAAACCCAGAACATGCTCCTGACCTTCTTTGGTGGCCCAACCAGAGCGGTACATCATCCACAGGAAATTGGGCTTGATCCAGCTCATGCGACGGAAGCTGAAATCCGGACCTCCCAACTGACCGTGCCTCAAGGCGTGCGCGGCAGTGGACGGCCTGTAGGCCTGGTACACGATGACGGTGTTCGCATCGTGGTGGGCCAGTACGTGCCTGCCATCCTGCGGCCACAAGGCGCGCTGCTCCACATGGGACCGGGTGGACAGGTTCATCGAGCACTTTCAGGCTGGACCACAGAAAGATACTGCGGCGCGACTTGGTCCGTCAGCCAGACATTGTTCTGGGCTTGGAAAAATGTGCACCCGTCCCGGAACATGGCGCCAGCGTTGATTTCCAGCAACACCGGCGCGCCGTATCGGGCGCCCACGGCCATCGCCGTGGAGGTGCTTTCGCTCAGGTGCACATGATGGCGCTGACGCTTGTCCAACCCGCTGGCCAGGATGGAGTCGAGGAACCGCAAGGCGGTACCGTGGTAGAGCCTGGCAGGAGGCTCCATCGCGCCAAGGCCCAGATCCACGTCGATGGAGTGCCCCTGGTTCGCCCGGATTCGTGATCCATCGTCACTCAGGGCGAAACGCTTCTTGTCGTTGGTCCGCACCACCTCCTCGATGAGAGGACGTGTCAGGGGCCGCTTGGCCAGCGCCGACTGCGCAATGAGCTCATCGACGGCGGCCCATCCCGATGCGTCCAGGGTCAGGCCGATAGTTTGTGGCTGGTGTCGCAACACCAGGCTCAGGAATTTGCTGGTCGCTGCGAGATGCTGTGGAGGGTAGGTCATATTTTCCTTCTTGTATTAACCTCAGACAAAGTTGCCCTGTGCAACTTTTATAGTTGTATAATACAACTTAATTTACACGAAGGTCAACAGTGATGAAGCCATCCAGCAAAACTGCCCCTTTGGAGTTTCCCCGCCCGCTGACAACAGTGGACATGGTGATCTTCACCATCCTCGATGACTCGCTGAAAGTTGTGCTGGTGCGCCGCCCAGACGACAGCAATGAGTCGTTTCCCGGACGATGGGCGCTGCCAGGTGGCTTCATCGACGTTGACAAGGACGCCAGCTTGATGGACTGCGCACTGCGCAAGCTGCGTGAGAAGACGGGTGTGACCGCCCCTTATCTGGAACAACTGGGCAGCTGGGGCAGCGCACACCGCGACCCGCGCGGCTGGTCTGCCACGCACGCATTCTTCGCGCTGATGCCAGGCCGCGAGCTGACGCTGCAAAAAGGCGCCAACGCGGCCCAGGTGGAATGGTTCGACGCCGAAGCGGCCATGCGCAAGAGACTCGCCTTCGACCACGGCGAGATCTTGTCGGTGGCCGTCGACCGTCTTCGCAGCAAGGTGGAGTACACATCGCTGCCTGCCTTCCTGCTCGACGAGCCTTTCACGCTGCCCCAGTTGCAGGCAACGTACGAGGTGGTCCTGGGACGGCCGGTCGACAAAAGCGCTTTCCGCAAGCGAATGCTGGACGGCGGATTCATGGAAGAAGCAGGCGTGGTGAGCAGCGCGTTGGGCCGCCCGGCAATGGGCTATCGGCTGGTTGACCGGTCACGGGCCGCCATGTTCCCCCGCACCTTCAGTCCGCGCGACAGTGCCTGAAGGCGGTTGACTCCAACCCCATAAGTTGTACTATGCAAACCCATAAAGTTGCACAGAGCAACTATATCCATCACGATGGCGTGTTGGCCGACAGAATGGTTTTCCCATGCCATCCATCGCCTTTCTGCAAGACCCCTGAAGGGAAATGAAATGCCGCACGTTGCATCCCTTGAATACGACGCGTACGTCCCCCCACCTGCGGCCTGGAACCAGGCTGTCTGACCATGAACCATTCTGATCGTTACAGGGGTTGCCTCTTGGGTCTGGCCTGCGGAGATGCCGTGGGTACCACGGTGGAGTTCATGCCCCGAAACACGTTCCCGCCCGTCACCGACATGGTCGGGGGCGGCCCGTTCGGCCTGGCGCCCGGAGAGTGGACGGATGACACGTCGATGGCGCTGTGCCTGGCCACAAGCCTGGTCCACCGGTCCGGCTTCGACGCTGTGGATCAGATGAACCGTTACTGCAACTGGCGTAGCGTCGGCTATCTCAGCAGCAATGGGCGGTGCTTCGATATCGGAATCACGGTGGCCACGGCCTTGGACCGGTACCTTCGAACGGCCAATCCCTTTGCCGGCGACCCCGACCCGATGACCGCAGGCAACGGTGCACTGATGCGATTGGAGCCGATCCCGATGTACTACCGCCGCGACGCAAGCCGCGTTGTGCAGTTCGCGGCAGAGAGCACACGCACCACACACGGTGCCCAGGAAGCCATCGACAGCTCCAAGCTGTTCGCGCTTTATGTGCGGGCAGCGCTGCTGGGTGCTGACAAGCAGGCGATCTGGTCCATGGACGCCCCCGCACACCTGTCTCCAAAGCTCCAAGCCATCGCCCACGGTCGCTTTCTGGCCGCGCCACGCGACGTGATCAAGGGTTCAGGGTATTGCGTCGACGCCTTGCAAGCAGCGCTCTGGTGTTTCAACAGCACGAACTCGTTCGAATCCGCAATTCTCGCTGCGGCGAACCTGGGGGACGATGCGGATACGACGGCGGCCATATGCGGCCAACTGGCGGGTGCGTACTACGGAGCCTCGTCCATTCCTGCACATTGGCTGGAGCGGCTGGCGATGCGCAGTGAGATCGAGGCGCTGGCCGATCAGTTGCTCGACGCCAGCGAGAGCGACACACGGCAAGACGCCTGAGCCGCGGATTCGCGCTTCATGAAGGACGCGGGGTCATCGCCGGGTCCACCTGCACCACTTCAGGATCGGTGTCCGGCCCGCGGTACAGCATGAAGCGCATGCGCCCGCCGCGCTTGGCGGCGTACATGGCGCTGTCGGCGTGGCGCGAGAGCGCGTCGAACGTGTCGCCGTGCTGCGGGTACAGCGCGATGCCGCCGCTCAGCCCCATGTGCAACACGCGGCCGGCCAGCTCGAACGGGGCGTCGCAGGACCCGAGGATCTTGCGGGCCACGCCGCAGGCGGGCTCCACGCCCTCCAGGCCGGGCAGCAGCACCACGAACTCGTCGCCGCCCTGGCGGCACACGGTGTCGGACGCGCGCACGGCGGCCTTGAGGCGCTGGGCGAACTGCACCAGCAGCAGGTCGCCCACGTCGTGGCCCAGGCTGTCGTTCACGGCCTTGAAGCCGTCCAGGTCCAGGTACATGACGGCCAGGCATTTGCCGTCGCGCCGCGCCTGGGTGATGGCCATCTGGGCGCGGTCCTGCAGCAGCACGCGGTTGGGCAGGTCGGTCAGCGCGTCGTACTGGGCGAGGTGGGCCATGCGTTCGGCCATGACCACGGCGTCGGTCACATCGCGCAGCACGGCCACGGCGCCGGTGACCTGGCCGTGGCGGTCGGTGATGGGGCTGGAGGTTTTCTCGACCTGGAAGCGCTGGCCGCTGGTACGGTGCACGATCACGCCACGCACCGAATCGGCGCCCTCGCCGCTCTGGATGGCGGCCAGCAGCGAGCTGGCCAGCACGGCGTCGTTGTGCGGGCTGCGCAGCACCACCACCTCGTCGATGCGGCGGCCCGCGGCGTCGAAGGCCTGCCAGCCTGTCAGGCGCTCGGCCACCGGGTTCAGGTAGGTGACGGCGCCCTGCGCGTCGGCGCACACGACCGCGTCACCGATGGACTGCAAGCTCAGGCGCACACGCTCCTTCTCGGCAAAGAGCTCTTCCTCCATGCGCTTGCGCTCGGTGATGTCGGTGGCCTGCACGAAGAAGCCGCGCACCTGGCCGTCGACCTCGTCGGGCAGGTAGGACACCAGGGCATGAAGCACCTGGCCGCGGGTGTCCACCAGCGCCCGCTCGAACAACTGGGGCTGGCCGGCGAGCGCGTGCTGCATGAACGGCAGGTTCTGCGCATACACATCCGGGCCCAGCAACTGGCTGATGTGCTGGCCGCGCAGCTGGCCGGGCATGACCCCGAACCACTGGAAGTACACCTGGTTGGCAAAGAGGTTGTTCAGGTCCCGGTCCCAGTAGCTGATGGCGGACGGCAGGTTGTCGAGGATGGTGCGCAAATGGTGCTCGGCCTCGTGCAACTGGGCCGACACCCGCTGGCGCAGCGTGAGCTCGCGCACGAACATGGCCGCCAGGGCCACGCAGGCGACCATGAGCAGCAGCGCAAAGCCGCCCAGCACGGCCGCGCTGCGGTACCACTTGGCCAGCACCGTGTCGGCGGCCTGGGCCACGTTGATGATGAGCGGGTAGGAGCCCACCTGCCGGAACGCATACAGCCGCTCCACACCGTCCAGCGCCGCCGTGCCGACGAAGACACCGTTGCCCTCGCGCTGAAAGCGCTCCATGTTGGGCGAGCCCGCGATCGTCTTGCCCACGTCCGATTCGCCGTATGGAAAGCGCGAGATCACCACGCCGTCCTGGCGGAACAGGTTGACGCCGCTGTTGGCGCCCAGGTCGAGCGAGCCGAAGAGTTCGTTGAAGTAGCTCAGGCGCACGGCCCCGACCACCACGCCCGCGAAGCTGCCGTCCGGGTGGCGGTAGGCCCGGGCCATGGGCAGCACGTTCAGCCCGGTCACGCGCGAAGGCACCGGTTTGCCGATGAAAAGCCCCTGGTGCCCGTCCTTGGCGAAGGCCACGAAGTAGTCCCGGTCTGCCAGGTTGGCGCGGCGCAGCGTGCTCGCGCCCGAGTCGAGCACGATGGCGCCCGACGCATCCAGCACGAACACGTCGCCCGCGCCGCGCGCGCGCAGCGAGTTGTCAAAGATAACGCGGTTGCGCAGGTCGGGCGGCAGGGCCCACACGTCGCTGCGGGCCACTTCGCGGGCTACGCCTTCCAGCGACTTGTCGATGGAGTCGAGCGACCAGCTCAGCCCCTGCTCCAGCGTGTGCACCAGGTTGCTGTTGGTCTGGCTGGCGTAGTTCCACTCGTCGGTGCGGATCGTCCAGATCGTGCGGGCGAACAACGCCCCGATCCCCAGCGACAACAGCAGCGCCAACCAGATGAGGCGGTGGGAGAAGAACTGGCGCAGGAACGGCATAGAAATATTTGGTAACCATTCTAGTGGGGGCCGTTGTCCGGAAGCTGACATCCCATCAGGCCGTGCATGGCATTGCCGCCCTGCCCATGGACCAACCCGACAGACCCCGCGCCACCGGCGCGGTCGCCCTGTGAATCCCGCCGAAGCGGCCGCATGCTCTTCTGACACCACCCCCTGCCCCGCCAAGCCGCCGCCAATATGCAGCGGCCTTGCGCGGGTCCGTCACACCGTAGCTGCCGCGCCGGGTGCCGTCAATTCGCAGCGCCCCGGGGCGGCTTGGATGCCACACCCGCGCCGCGCACTTCGATGCGGATTTCGTCGAGCACATCGCCCTTGGCGTCGGTGATCTGCACCACATGCCGGCCGGGCCAGGGCAGCCAGGCCACGCGCGGGCCCTGGCCCAGGGGCTTGCCGTCCATGCGCCACAGCAGGCCATCGCCGGTGGCGGTGAACTGCAGGCGCTGGCGGGCGGGCGGGATGTCCGGGTCCAGCGCGATGATGGTGCCGCCGGCCGGCGCGGTGATGCGCGCCGGGGCGCCGGACGGGGCATCCGGCACCTTGCGCGCCGCATTTTTGGCATCCTTGACGGCCTTGGCGCTGACCCCATCAGCGCCAGCAGCTATCGAATCAATAGCAAACAGGGGTTGCTGGGTGCCTTGCAGAAACCATTCGTCGCGGGCGGCCTCGAGCGGCTGGCGGCCGTCTGCCAGCGCGGCGGCGGGCCCCGGGCCGAACCGCACCGCGGCCTTGTGCAGGCCCGCGGGTGCCTTGGGGGCACGGCTGGGCTCGCGCGCATGCAGAAAGCCCATCACGGCGCCCCAGATGGGCGCCGCGCCGCTGGTGCCGCTCACGTCGTGCATGGCAGCGCCGCTGGCGTTGCCCACCCACACGCCGACGGTGTAGCGCTCGGACCAGCCCACGGCCCAGTTGTCGCGCATGTCCTTGCTGGTGCCGGTCTTCACTGCCGTCCAGAAGCGCGTGGCCAGCACGCTGTCGGTACCGAAAGTGCGCGCGCGGGCGTTGCCGTCGGACAGGATGTCGCCCACGATGAAGGCGGCGCGCGGGTCCAGCGCCGCGGTGAACACGGGCGACCGGCTGCGGGCCGGCACGACCACGTCGACGGCGCTGGCACGCCCGCCGTTGGCCAGCGTGCGAAACGCGTTGGTCAGGTGCACCAGGGGCACCTCAGGACTGCCCAGCGCCAGGCTGTAGCCAAAATAGTCGCCGCTCTCGCGCAGCGGCATGCCCACGGCGCGCAGCTGCCGGTGGAATGCATCGGGCGTGACCATGACCAGCGTGCGCACCGCGGGCACGTTGAGCGACGCGGCCAGCGCGGTGCGCACCGACACCCAGCCCTTGAACTGCCGGTCGTAGTTCTGCGGGATGTACAACCCGCCCGCCGTGGCGATGTGGGCGGGCGAGTCGTCCACCAGCGACGCGGCGGTGAGCCGCCGCTCGGCGATGGCCTGCCCGTACAAAAAGGGTTTGAGCGTGGAGCCCGGCTGGCGCAGCGCCAGCACGCCATCGACCTCGCTCGCCTGGCTCAGCTGCCCCGACGATCCCACCCATGCCAGCACCGCACCCGTGGCGTTGTCGAGCACCAGCACGGCGCCGTCTTCCACGTTGCGCCCCCGCAGTTCGCGCAGGTGCTGCTGCAGGGTGCTGACGGCAAAGCGTTGGAGCGGCGCGCGCACCGTGCTTTGCACACGCTCGGGCAGTGCGGCACCGTCCTTGTCGCGCTGGCGCAGCAGGTAGCGCGCAAAGTGCGGCGCCACGCCCTCGCTGGCATCGAATGCGCGGCGCTGCAGCGCGGCGGTGGTGAAGAGGTCGAGCGCATCGCAATCCACACGCGGTGGCTGGGCTGGCGATGCGGGGGCGCCTGCGGTGGTGGCCGGCTTTCTTGGCGGCGGCTGGGCCTGCATGTCCCGCAGCACGCCACAGGCTCGCTGGGCCACCAGCGCGGGGCGCGCGTTGGGCGCCCGCACCAGCGCGGCCGCCACTGCGGCCTCGCGGTCGTCCAGGCCATGGGCGGCCTTGCCGAACAGCGTGCGACTGAGGGCGTCGATGCCCACCAGCTCGCTGCGAAACGGCACGAGGTTGAGGTACGCCTCCAGCACCTGGTCCTTGCGCCAGCGCCGGTCCAGCACCTGCGCCGCCACCGTCTGGCCGAGCTTTTGCACCACGGTGCGCCCGCCAGGGCCCTGGCGCCAGTCGCCGTCGAGCAGGCCCGCCAGCTGCATGGTGATGGTGCTGGCACCGCGCGTGCGCTGGTTCCACAGGTTGCCCCA
This sequence comes from Acidovorax sp. NPDC077693, assembly GCF_044542805.1. Taxonomy (NCBI): domain Bacteria; kingdom Pseudomonadati; phylum Pseudomonadota; class Betaproteobacteria; order Burkholderiales; family Comamonadaceae; genus Acidovorax; species Acidovorax sp. NPDC077693. The sequence goes on from NZ_JBITVD010000001.1 coordinate 219,734, forward strand.
GGCGGCGGCCGACGCAGCGCGCCAGTCCACGCCGCTGTGCTCGAAGAAGCGCTTGTCTTCGCTCAGCACCAGCGCCGTGCGCAGCGCGGGCGACACATCGGCCAGGGCCACCCACTGGCCGCGCCGCACGGTCGGGTCGGTGCGCAGCCGCTGCAGCACCTCGCCCTCGCGCGAGAGGATCAGGGTGTCGGACGGCTTGAAGTCGGCCCGCACCTCGTCGTAGGACGGCAGGGCGTGGGCCCGCGGCGCACCGACCAGCAAAAGACAGGCCACAGCCACCGCAGGCAGCGCCGCCGCGGGCCGCGTGCCGGACCAGACCCTAGGCCAGGGCATGGGTACGCCTCGGCGGCTCGACGGCTGGCCGCGGGCAGGCGAACGTCTGCGCCATGCGCATCAACCACCCGGCTCCACGAACTTCTTGTAGTTGCCCAAAATGGCCTGCCAACCCGCACGTTGCTGTTCGTGCGGGAAGGTCGCATCCGGGGTGAAGGACTGCTGCACCTCGGTGCGGCCCTGGGGCAGGTCGACAAACTCGACGACCACCTCGCGGCGGTCGCCCAGGGCATAGCGCAGGCGGCGGTGCGGCACGATCTCGGTGAACGTACCGGCAAAGTCGAAGCACATGGAACCGTCCTTGGCCTCCATGCGGTAGCTGAAGGCGCCGCCCACGCGCAGGTCGTTCTCGGCCCGGGGGCAGCACCATTCGGGGCTGGCGAAGTTCCAGGCCGTGATGGCGGTGGGGCTGACAAAAGCCTGCCACGCACGCTGCGCATCGCAACCGACCTCGACGGAGACGGTGAGCACAGAGGGGGTCGGCGCGGGGCTGGAAGCATCGGTCATGGTCATGGCTCCTTGGGGTCGGGGTGGTGGCCGGTCGTGTCGGCGTTGCCAAAGCTGCGGGCCGGCGCGGAAGGTGCCGCCCGGCCGCCGCGGCGCTGCGGCTGGGCGGACACCTTGCCAGCCGGGGCGGGCACGCGGCCTGCCCCCAGCAGCAGCAGCAGCAGCAGCAGTGACAGCTTACTTGCCGGGCTCCACCTTCACCCGGGCGTTGGGCGACTCGCCGAACATCTCGGGCGCGTACATCGCCTCGACCCGGCTCGGGGGCAGCGCGAAGTCGCCCACGTTGTTCAGGCGCACGGTGTACTCCATCTTGACGGTGCCCTTGGGCAGGTACTCGTAGTAGCTGCGGAAGGACTCGAAGCTGCGCTCCTCGAATGCGGGCCAGCCGGGGCCGGTGCGCGCCTTCTCGCCCTGCGTGGCGATGGCCGAGTCGCGGCCCAGGCCGCTGCCCAGGATGGTCGCGCCGCCCGGGATCGGGTCGGTGATGGCCACCCAGGTCATGTCGGCGCTGGCGTTGACCTCCAGCGTCACGCGCAGCACGTCGCCGCGCGTGTACTGGCCGGGCGGCAGCGCCTTGTTGGCCTGCTCCACGGGCGTCACCGTCTTGGTGATGCTGTACCCCGCAGCGAAGGGTGCTTTGAGCTGGATGGCGGCCACGGACTGCAGCGTGAGCCATGGCTTGCCGGGGCCCTGGTGCGTGACGGCCAGTTGCTCCTTGCTACCCGCCTTGCCAGCAGCTGAGGTCCAGGGCAGGAACATGCCGTTGTTCTTCAGGTTGCCCGGCGATGCAGGCGCGCCGAACCAGGTGGTCTGGTGCGCGGCACCTGTGAGGTCGGTGGTCTTCACGCGCTCGACCTTGCTCCAGTCCACGGCGGCGTTGTTGGCGCCCATGGCGGCCTTGGTCGTGCCGGACACCGGTGTGGCCTCGAACTTGGCGCTGAATTTTTCCAGCGCCAGCCCGCCCCACAGGTTGGCCGTGGTGGTGTGCCACGCACCGCCCTGCTGTCGGCTGATGAAGCCGTTGGCCAGGCGGCCCATGTCGTCCTTCCAGGTCGGGTCGTCCATCACGGCCAGCATCAGGCGGGCGGTGTTCACGTCGCCGTTTTGCATCAGCCACCACCAGTAGTCGTCCTGCTCGGTGCTGAAGATGAGCTTGGTGCCCTGGAACGACAGGCGTGCCCGCAGGATCTGCATCGCTTCGGCCAGGCGCCTGTCGCGCTCGGGCACATCGGCCACGCGCTTCAAGATGTTCACCCAGTCGATCACGGAGTGCGTGGGCCACTGGTTGGGCGCGACGGTGATGCTGCTGACCATGCGGCCCTGCGCCTTGCCGTAGCGCGACAGCGCCTCGATGGCGGCGAGCTTGCGCATGTCCAGGTCCTTGCGCGGGCTCCAGAAGCTGCGTTCGATGCGGCCTTCGATGAAGGCGATCAGGCCGCGCTCCATGGGTGCGCGCACGTCGTCGGGCAGCGCGAAGGCCGGGTTGACGGCCGCGGCCTCGTGCGTGGCGGCCAGCACGTAGGCGGTCAGGGTGTCGCTGCCGCGGTTGGCGTCACCGTCGCGCGGCGGGAAGTAGTTGGCCAGACCGTCGCTGTCCAGGTAGGTGGGCAGCTGCGCCACCACCGTCTGCCACATCGCGCCGTCGCGCAGGCCCACGGCCTTGCTGGTCTTTTGCTCCAGGCAGGCGAACGGGTAGCGGGCCCACCAGTCGCGCACGCCCGGCAGGCCTTCGGCCAGCTTGGGCTGCAGCGACATCTTGAGGCCACCGCGGCCGGGCAACGCATCGGCGGGCGGGTTCACGTCCAGGTTGAAGCTGCCGTCCACCTGCACCAGCGTGGCCTGCTGCACCGTGAGCGGCACGGCCGGGATGAGCTTCTGGCTGGCCTTGAGCGCGTCGCGCGCGCCGCTGACCGTGTCCTTGGCCTCGATCTCCCACAGGATGGCCTGCGAGCGGGTCTGCGCCAGCTGCGCGGGCGCGGTGACGGTCCACGCCACCTCGCGCGCCTCGCCGGCCGGGATGTCCACCGTCTGGGGCTTCAAGTCCAGCAGCGTGGCGCGCGGGGCCACCTCGACCTTCATCGCCGCCTTGGTCGTGTTGCGCAGCGTGAGCTGGGCGCGGAACTGGTCGTCCTCGCGCACCAGCGGCGGCAGGCCGCTGATGATCTGCAGGTCCTGCGTGGCGCGGATGCTGGTGCTGCCGGTGCCGAACAGTCCGGTGGACGCATCGGCCACCGCGACGATCTTGAAGGTGGTGAGCGCATCGTTGAGCGGCACCGTCACCTTGGCCTGGCCGTTGGCGTCCAGCACGATGGCGGGCTGCCACAGGAGCAGCGTGTCCAGCAGCTCGCGCGTCTGCGCCTTGCCACCGCCGCCGCCCGCGGGCACGGCCTTCTTGCCGTAATGGCGCCGCCCGATGATCTCCATCTGCGCGGTGGAGGTCTCCACGCCCCAGCTGCGGCGCTGCAGCATGGCTTCGAGCAGGTTCCAGCTGTTGTTGGGCATGAGCTCCAGCAGGGCCTGGTCCACGGCGGCCACGGCCACCTCGGCATTGGCGGCGGGCTTGCCGCCCGGCAGCGTGGCGGTAATGGTGACCTGCGCCTTGCCGCGCACGGCATAGCTTTCCTTGTCGGCCGCGACCTTCACGTCGATCTGGTGGGCCTGGGTGCCCACGCGGATCTCGGCCAGGCCCAGGCGGAACGCGGGCTTGGACAGGTCCACCAGCGCGGTGGGCGCCTGGTATTCCTTGCCCTCGTACCAGAACGAGGTCCACCACTCGCGCGGCGACTTGAAGCCCCAGGTGAAGAAGCTGTACCACGGCACCTCGCGCAGCCGGCCGCGCAGGGCCAGCACGCTCACGTACACGTTGGGGCCCCACTCGGGCTGGATCTTGAGGCTGACCGTGGGGTCCTGGCCGTTGAGCTGCACCACCTGCGTGTCGATGATGCCTTCGCGCTCCACCGCCACCAGCGCCGTGGCGTAGCGGAAAGGCATGCGCACCTGGAACTTGGCGGTCTCGCCGGGCTGGTAGCTCTTCTTTTCGGGCAGCAGGTCGATGCGGTCATGGTCTTCGCCGCCGAACCAGAGCTCGCCCTGGCGCGTGACCCACACCGAAGACGCCGCCACGCTGGCATTGCCGTCCTTGTCGGTGGCCGTGACAACCAGTTCGACCTCGCCGGCTTCATCGAGCTTGGACTCGCACAGCAGCAGGCCACGGGCGTCGCTCTTGCCGCTGCACAGCGTGCCCAGGTCCTTGGTCTCGGTCTGGTTGTCGTAGCTGTAGAAGCCGCCCACCATGCGCTTGCGCGTGGTGGTGGTGATGCGCGCCACAGCCTGCACCTGCAGCGACGTGTCGGCGGCCGGCTTGCCGTTGTGCTGCAGCGCCAGCGCCTGGAAGCGGATCTTCTGGCGGGCAGAGACCCAGCCTTCGGTCTTGATGCCGGCCACCACGCCGGCGGGCCACAGGGCCTGCGTGCTGCGGATGGTCTGCACTTCGCCGTTGGGGTCGGCGTAGGTGGCTTCCATCACCAGCTCCTGCGGCTGGCGCGCCTGCGGCACGTTGTCGATGGTGACCTTGCCCGCGCCGTCCTTGTTGAGGGTGAGCGGCAGCTTGTCGGCGATCACGCGCGCATCCTGGCTGGCCGTGGCTTCCTCGTCGTCGCTGTTGGCGTTCGACTGCTCGCGCTTGCGCGGGGGGGTGAAGCTGAAGGCGTCGTAGTCGCTGTAGTTCAGCGTCTTGCCGCGCACCATGGCGGACACGCGCACCGGCAGGTTGGCGGCGCCGCCGCCGGCCACGTAGTTGATCTGCACGTCGGTGGGCACGGACCGCACACGCACCAGCGCCTTCTTGTCGGCGGGCGCGATGCGGCCTTCGAGCACCGGCAGACGGAATTCCTCGACCCGGAACTCGCCCGAGCTGAAGCTGCGGCCGTTGTTGGACTGGTTGCGCAGCTCGACCTGGTACAGGCCCAGCTTGGCGGCGGGTGGCACGGCAAAGGTGTTCTGCGCGCTCAGGCCGCCGCTGGGCGTCGTGCGCCATGCCAGGGGCTGGGTGAACTGCTGGCCGCTGCCCACGTGGGTGATCACCAGGGTGTCCGGGCCTGCGGGCGGCACGCCGAAGCCCTTGCGGGTCTCGGTGCGCAGCAGGTGCTTCATCGACACCGTCTCGCCGGCCCGGAACAGGGTGCGGTCGAAGATGGTGTGGGCGCGTTCGTCCGGCTCGTTCGAGGTGCTGGTGGGCACGTTGAAGCGCCAGGGCTCGATGCCGCGCTGCCAGTCGCTCCAGGTGAAGGCCATGTCCTCGACAGCGTCGGCGCCCTTGTGGCGCGCGCTCACGAAGTAGCCGCGGCTGCCGTCGCCTTCGCCGTATCCGCCGGATTCACCGCAGGTGGGGGAGTCGGTCGACACGCCTTCGAGCCGGGCCAGGCCCTGCGCGTCGGTGACGCCCGTGGCCACTTCGTTGCCGCGGCAGTCGGACACGCGCACCTTGGCGCCCTCCACCGGCTGGCCCTTGTCGAGCGTGGTCACCCAGGCCATGGCGTTCTCGCGGCCCAGCTTGAAGTGCACGCCCAGGTTGGTCACCAGCGCGGAGGTGCGCACGTACATCGTGCGGGCATCGCCGTGGCGGTCGTCCAGCAGCGATGCGCCGAGCTTTTGCGATGCGATCTCCACCACGTGGAATCCGGGCGACAGCGGAATGCCCACCACCTCGAACGGACGGGCATCGGTGCTGGCCGGCTTGGGCAGGTCCAGCGTCTTCACGCCGCCCTTGCCCGCCAGCAGCGAGACCATGCGGGTCTGCACGTACTCGCGGTCGTTGTCCAGCACCTTGGGCAGCGGGCCGGTCACGTCCTGGCGCGCCTGCTTGCGCTCCACCGTGTAGTTGTCGTAGCGCCGGACCTTGCGGAACCACGCGATGATGTCGGCGTCGGTGCCGGGCTTGAAGGTGCTCACCTTGCCCGCGGGCGCTGCCGCACCGGGGGTGCCGGGCTGCAGGCCCTGCACCCGCAAGGCGGCTTCCACGTTGCGCAGCGTCACCGGCAGCAGGGCGGGCGGGTTGTCGGATGCGGGGCCTTCGGCAAAACGCTCCACCACGCCGAACGACGCGGCGGCAAACTTGGCCAGCGGCGGCATGCCGCCCGTGGCGACCTTGAGCGGGAAGCTGTCGGCATTGGTCAGCGCGCGGCCCGAGGCGTCCTTGAAGTCCTTGGGCAACTCGATGGTGAAGGCCGTGTTCTCGGCCAGCGGGGCGTCGAACTGCACGCTGGTCACCAGCGCGTCGGCCTGCTGCTCTTCCTTGTCGGTCGCGGCCTGCGGCTTGAGCGTTTCCTTCGCCGACTTCAGGCGGATGGCCGACGCCAGCTTGCGCGGCACGGGCGCGTTGAACGACAGCATCATGGGGCGGATCGGCAGGCAGGCGGCCTGGGCGTTCTCGCGCTCGCAGCTGAATTCGGCAGAGAACGGCTCGCGCACCTTGTAGTCGAAGCGTTTTTCCACGGTGTTGGCCACACCGCTGGGCGTGGCGACGCCCTTGCCGAACACGATCTGCATGCGCGAGCCCGAGGTGAGCCGGCGGTTGCAGGTCAGCGTGGCGTACTGCAGCGGCTCCTGGGCGGCGTTTTTGTCCAGGCTCAGCGCCTTGAGGATTTCCGCGCGCTGGGCACCGTCGATCATGCGAACGGGGATGCGTTCGCCCATGCCCTCGGCCGTGCACCACACATTGGCCTGGACGCTGGCGGTGGTGGCGGGCCCGTTGAACTGCAGCACGAAGAACTGCTCTTCGTCGATGTCCTGGTAGGTGCCGGGGCGGATGTTCTGCACGAACGGCCCGCCGCTATTGAATTGATAGCTCTTGGCGCCCGTCAGTTCAACGCCAGCGGCCGATTTGAAGCCCGGCTTGACGGTGGCAGTGCAGCGCACGCCGGGCGGCAGGTCGCGCTCGAAGTCGAACACCCATTCGCGCTCGCCCGTCCAGCGGCCGGTGCCCTTGGTGGCGGCAGCGTCGCTGCAGCTCAGGCCGATGGGTGCGGGGGCCTTGGGATCGCCGAAGTTGACCGCTGCCGCATCGAACTTGGCCACTACTTGGCGCACCTTGGCCACCTCGCCCTGGGGCGAAAAGCTGGTGATCTGCAGGGCCTGTGCACCCCATGCGGCCAGTGTCAAACCGGCAGCCAACATCCATTTGTGAGCGTTCACGCTGTCCCCTCTCCGAAGAACCGGCAAGCGTAACAAAACAACACTACCGCCGGTGTCGCGTTGCAAGCGCTTACGTATTCGCCCGAACAGCCATTTCGCTGCCGGCGACGACGGGGCCATAGGGCCGCGTCCTACCTACGCCACCGCCATCACGCCCAATGATCGAAGTTTGTCCCGTCTTTCAACATCCACCAGGAGCGCACCCATGGCACGAGCCCCCACGTCGCGCAACGCGACCAAGAGATCGCCGTCCAACCACCCGTCGTCCACACAGTCCGACACCTACCGCGGCAACGCAGGTGAACTGCAACAGCAAGCCGGGGGCAAGCACCCGGTGCTGACCACGCAGCAGGGCATTCCGGTGGCAGACAACCAGAACTCCCTGCGCCCCTCTCCCCGCGGCCCCACGCTGCTGGAAGACTTCATACTGCGCGAGAAGATCACGCACTTCGACCACGAACGCATCCCCGAGCGCATCGTGCACGCCCGCGGCTCTGGCGCCCATGGGTTTTTCGAGCTGACCCATTCACTGCGCGACGTCACCACGGCCCGCGTGCTGACGGAAGTGGGCGTGCAGACGCCCGTGTTCACGCGCTTTTCCACCGTGGCAGGCGGCGCAGGCTCGGTGGACACCCCGCGCGACGTGCGCGGCTTCGCCGTCAAGTTCTACACGCCCGAAGGCAACTGGGACCTGGTGGGCAACAACATTCCGGTGTTCTTCATCCAGGACGCGATGAAGTTCCCCGACCTCGTGCACGCCGTGAAGATGGAGCCCGACCGCGGCTTCCCGCAGGCGGGCAGCGCGCACGACACGTTCTGGGACTTCGTCTCGCTGATGCCAGAAACGCTGCACATGGTGATGTGGGCCATGAGCGACCGCACCCTGCCGCGCAGCCTGCGCATGATGGAGGGCTTTGGCGTGCACAGCTTCCGGCTGGTGAATGCGGACGGCGACAGCACCTTCGTGAAGTTCCACTGGCGGCCCAAGCTGGGCATCCAGTCCACCGTGTGGGACGAGGCGCTGAAGCTGCAGGCCGCCGACAACGACTTTCACCGCCGCGACCTGTTCGAGTCCATCGAGGCGGGCGACTTCCCCGAATGGGAGCTGGCCGTGCAGCTGTTCACGGAGGAAGAGGCGGAGAACTTCCCCTTCGACCACCTGGACCCGACCAAGCTCGTGCCCGAAGAACTGGTGCCGCTGCAGGTCATCGGCCGCATGGTGCTCAACCGCTGGCCCGACAACTTCTTCGCCGAAACCGAGCAGGTGGCCTTCTGCCCCGCCAATGTGCCGCCGGGCATCGACTTCAGCAACGACCCGCTGCTGCAGGGCCGGCTGTTCTCGTACCTGGACACACAACTGTCGCGCCTGGGCGGGCCCAACTTCGCGCAGATCCCCATCAACGCGCCCAAGTGTCCCTTCCACAACATGCAGCGCGACGGCCAGATGCAGATGCAGGTGCCCAAGGGCCGCGTGAGCTACGAGCCCAGCAGCCTGCAGCCGGACACGCCGCGCGCATCGCAGGCGCAGGGCTTCAGGCACTTCGCGCAGGTGGACGATGGCAAGGGCCAGGGCAAGGGCCGCATCCGCCCCGAGAGCTTTGCCGACCACTACAGCCAGGCGCGCATGTTCTTTCGCAGCCAGAGCCCGCTGGAGCAGTCGCACATCGCGTCGGCCCTGGTGTTCGAGCTGTCCAAAGTCGGCACGCCCCATGTCCGCGAGGCCGTCGTCGGCCACCTGGTGCATGTGGATCCAGCCCTCGCCGAGCGCGTGGCCGCAGGCCTGGGCTTGCCGCAGGTGCCGGCGGCCCCGTCCGCCGCCGAGCCGGTGCGTGACCTGCCGCTGTCCCCGCAGTTGCGCATCATCGACCGCATGAAGCCCACGCTGCAGGGCCGCTGCATCGGCATCCTGGTGGCCGATGGCTCCAACGGCGACACGGTGACCACGCTGCGCAAGGCGCTCGAGAAGGTGGGTGCCACCGTCAAGATCGTGTCGCCCCGCGTGGGCGGCGCCAAGCTGCGCGACGGCACGCAGCTGGCGGCCCATGGGCAGCTGGCGGGCACTCCATCCACGGTGTTCGATGCAGTGGTGTCGGTGTTGACGTCGGAAATGGGCGAGCAGCTGTCGCGCGAAGCAGCGGCGGTGGACTGGTTCCGTGACGCGTTCGGCCACCTCAAAGCCATCGCTGCCGGCAAGGGGTCGCAAGCGCTGCTGAGCGCTGCCGGCATCGAGCCCGACGCCGGTGTGGTGGACCCGGCCAATGTGCAGGGCTTCATCGCCGCGGCACAGACCCGCCAGTGGGCCCGCGAGCCCAAGCTGCGCAACCTGGCCTGAGCCAAGGGCGGGCCAGCCAGCCAGCAGAGCGCTAAGCAGCGCTGATGCTGGCCAGCCATCTACCCCGGCCTGGACGATGTTCAGGCCGGTGCAGGCCGTGGCGGTGGGGCCGGCATTCAGGGCCCTGCTGACCCCATCCGTCATCGCCCTGGCCCGGCTCCTCGTTCAATCTCCTCGTTCAAGCTCCTCGTTCAGGCTCTTCGTCAAGCCTATGCGGCGGCCCCGGGCAGGCCCGGCGCATCGGCCAGGCTTGCCAGCCCCTTGCCATTGCGCTTGCTGACGTAGAGCGCACGGTCGGCGCGGTCCATCAGTGCGGGAATGCCTTCGACAGCATCGCCCTGCGGGAACAGCGCCACGCCGACACTGGCGCCGATGAGCACATGCTGGCCGTTGTCCAGCCCCATGGGCGTCAGCAACGCGGCGAGCACCGCATGCGCGGTCGCCATCGCGGCCTCGGGGGATTCCACAGCGTTGAGCACCAGGGCAAACTCGTCCCCGCCCAGCCGCGCGGCCGTGTCGCTGGCGCGGGTGAGGCTGGTGAGGCGCTGCGCCACGCGCGCCAGCACCTGGTCGCCGCTGGCATGGCCCCGCTCATCGTTGACGGCCTTGAACCCGTCCAGGTCCAGCAGCAGCAAGGCGCCCGCGCGGTGGTCGCGGTGCGCGGCCAGCACCGCCTGCGACAGGCGGTCTTCAAACAACCGGCGGTTGGGCAGGCCGGTGAGCCGGTCGTGCGTGGCCAGGGCCAGCACCTGCTGGTGCGCGCGCACCAGCCGGGCGCTGAGCAGGCCCACCACCACCGCGAACACATACGACAGCATCACGATCAGCGCGGGCGCCTGGCCGGCGGCCTTCCAGCCGCCTGCAGGCACGGCGCCCAATATCCAGCTGCCGCCGCCTGGCAGGGGAATGTCGAGCGTGGCCGGCGATTCGTCAAAAAGCTGCGGGCGGCCCACGAACACCGCGCCCTGCGCACCCATGGCGTCCAGCCCGCGGGCGGCCACCTGAAAGCCCATCTGCTCGGAATTGAGGCCCACGTCCGCGAACAGCGTGTCGGCGTTGACGGTGAGCGACACGATGCCCCAGTAGCGCGGCCCGCCCACCGGCGTCTTGCCGGGCGGGGTGGCCAGGAACACCGGCGTGCGGCTCACGATGCCCAGGCCGCCCTGCACCAGCGGTATGGGGCCGGCCACGACCGTGCGGCGCGTCTGGATGGCCCGCTCCACCGCGTTGCGCTGCTGCGGGTTGTCCAGGTAGTGCAGGCCCAGCGCCCGCTCGTTGCCCAGGCGCGGGTAGATGTCGCTGATGACGTTGTCCGGCGCGAGCGCCAGGTTGCGGATGTTGCGCTGGTGCTCCAGCAGGCGCCCCACCACCGTCGAGAAGATCTCGGGCGACATGCCGCCCTGTGCGGACACGAAGGCGGCCACCGTCTCGGGCACCGACAGCGTGCTTTGCAGCTGTCGGTCCAGCCGGTCGCGGATCTGCAGCAGGTGGCTTTGCGCCTGCGCGGCAATCTCGGTGCGCGCCTTGGTGTGCGCGATGTCGATCACCACCCAGGCGAGCAGCGCGGCCAGCGCGCCGCTGCAGAGCCCGGCAACCAGCGGCAGCCGGCGGTGGTGGATCCAGTTGGCGGGCAGGTGGCGCTGGTGCATGGGAGCGATGGCGACAGGGCGCAGTGAAGTGGGCCGGGCCTCGGCCCGGCAGGTGCTGGAAGTCGGGCGTGCAGCGCCGGCTTACTGCGCGACGAAGCCGCTGGTCTTGATGATGCGCGTCCAGGCCTCGGTGTAGGCTTTTTCACGCGCGCCCAGCTGCTGCGGCGTCATGTGGCCCACGGTGAGGCCCATGGCGGTGAGGTGGTCGCGCACGTCGGGCATGGCCACGACCTTGGCCAGCGCGGCCGAGAAGTCGGTGATGAACTTCTGCGGCGTGCCCGCAGGCGCGTAGATGCCGTAGTACGGCAGGTCTTCGAAGCCCTTGAGGCCCATTTCGTCGAACGTGGGCACATCGGGCATGGCCGCCTGGCGCCTGGTGCCCAGCACGCCCACCACGCGCACCTTGCCGGCCTTGTGGTTCTCGATGAAGTCCTGCACCGACGCCACGCCCGCGCTGATCTGGTTGCCCAGCATGTCGGCCATCATGGGCGCGCTGCCGCGGTAGGGGGCGGACACCAGGTCGATCTGGTACTTCTGGCCCAGCAGCTTGACCAGGAATTCGGGCGTGGACGCAGGCGCCGGGATGCCCACCGCGCCCTTGCCGCCGCCGCTGGCCTTGACCCACGCCACGTACTCGGTGAACGACTTGGCCGGCGTGCCGCCCGACACCGCGAACGCGTTCACGAAGGTGGCGAAGCCGCCCACGGGCACGAAGTCGCGCGCCGGGTCGAAGCCCGGGTTCTTCACCACCTGGGGCAGGATCGAGATGGTGTGGTCGTGCGTGAGGAACAGCGTGGTGCCGTCCGGTGCCGCAGACTTGAGCGCCTGCGCGGCGATCTGGCCGCCCGCGCCGGGGCGGTTTTCCACCACCACGGGCTGGCCCAGCTCGTCCTTGAGCTTTTCGGCCAGCGTGCGCGCAATGGCGTCGGTGCCGCCGCCGGGCGGAAAGCCCACCAGCAGGCGGATGGGCTTGGGGGTCTGGGCAAAGGCCAGGCCCATGGTCAGCGCAGCGCCCGCCAGGGCGCCGGTGCGCAAAAGGCGGGACAGCAGGCTGCGGCGGGAAGTCGTCGTCGTCATGGCAGAACTCCTTGTATTCGAATCTGGTTGTTGGGCGCAGCCGTGCACCAAGCACAGTTCAAGCCAGCGGCCGCAGCGCAAGGTCCGCCAAGCCGTCAAGGCGGCGCTTCGCTGGCGGGCGCTGGCGGCGTCCCCCTTCCCGAATTGCGCAGCAATTCGAGCGAAGGGGGATGGCGCGCAGCGCCTCAGGGGGTTGCACCTTATTTTTCCAGGCGGGCGCGGTGGCGTGCGACCTGGATGCGCACCTGGGCCGGCGCGGTGCCGCCCAGCGTGTTGCGTGCATTGAGCGAGCCGCGCAGGCTCAGCACCTCGTACACGTCCTTCTCGATCTGGGGGTGAAAGCCCTGCAGCACCGTCAGGGGCAGCTCCGACAGGTCGCAGGCGTGCGACTGGGCGGCCTTGACGGCGTGGGCCACGGTCTCGTGCGCATCGCGGAAAGGCAGGCCCTTCTTGACCAGGTAGTCGGCCAGGTCGGTGGCGGTGGCGTAGCCCTTGAGTGCCGCCTGCTCCATGGCCTGCGGGTTGACGGTGATGCCGCCTTCCTTGACGCCCGTGGCGGGGTTCAGCTGGCCGCCGACCATCTCGGCGAAGATGCGCAGTGTGTCCTTGAGCGTATCCACCGTGTCGAACAGCGGCTCCTTGTCTTCCTGGTTGTCCTTGTTGTAGGCCAGGGGCTGGCCCTTCATCAGGGTGATCAGGCCCATGAGGTGGCCGACCACGCGGCCGGTCTTGCCGCGCGCGAGTTCGGGCACGTCGGGGTTCTTCTTCTGCGGCATGATCGATGAGCCGGTGGTGAAGCGGTCGGCGATCTTGATGAAGCCGAAGTTCTGGCTCATCCAGATGATGAGCTCTTCGGACAGGCGGCTCACGTGCACCATGCACAGGCTGGCGGCGGCGGTGAATTCGATGGCGAAGTCGCGGTCGCTCACGGCGTCCAGGCTGTTCTGGCACACCGCGGGGGACCCGTTCACGTCCACCATGCCCAGCGTCTTGGCCACGCGCTCGCGGTCCAGCGGGTAGGTGGTGCCGGCCAGGGCCGCACTGCCCAGCGGCAGCACGTTGGTGCGGCGGCGCACATCGGCCATGCGCTCGGCGTCGCGCGCGAACATTTCCACATAGGCCAGCATGTGGTGGCCGAAGCTCACCGGCTGGGCCACCTGCAGGTGGGTGAAGCCGGGCAGGATCACCTCGACGTTCTGCTCGGCCACATCCACCAGCGACACCTGCAGTTCTTTCAGCAGGTCGCCGATGAGGTCGATCTCGCCACGCAGCCACAGGCGCACGTCGGTGGCCACCTGGTCGTTGCGGCTGCGGCCGGTGTGCAGGCGCTTGCCGGCGTCGCCCACCAGCTGCGTCAGGCGCGCTTCGATGTTCAGGTGCACGTCTTCCAGGTCAAGCTTCCACTCGAACGCGCCGGACTCGATCTCGGAGGTGATCTGCGCCATGCCGCGCTGGATGGAGGTGTGGTCTTCAGCGCCGATGATGCCCTGCGCTGCCAGCATCTCGGCGTGCGCCAGGCTGCCTGCGATGTCGGCCTGCCACAGGCGCTTGTCGAAGAACACGCTGGAGGTGTAGCGCTTGACCAGGTCGCTCATGGGCTCGGAAAACAGCGCCGACCAGGCCTGTGCCTTGGTGTCGAGCTGGTTGTGGGACGGCGCAGACGGCGTGGCGCTGGTGGCTTGGGCTTTGGACATAGGAGGGCAATAATCCGGAGGTTCAGACACCCGGACTGCCCGGATGCCGCAATGCAAAACACGCAAATTTTATCGACCCCGCCTCCCCCACCGGATTCCGACCCGCTGAACGGTGCTGCGCGGGGCCTGCGCCCCGGGCCCGGCCAGGCACGCGGCGGCCTGGCGCCACCGCGGCGCGCGCTGGTGTTTGACGCCTGCCATGTGGGCGTGGTGCTGCGTGCGGTGCTGTTCGTGGAGCTGGTGGTGGGCGTGGGCGCCATGTATGGCGCGCGCTCCCCGGCGGAGTGGCTGGCCACGCTGGCGCTGCTGACCGGCGGCGCGCTGCCGGCCACGCTGGTGTGGCTGGTCACGGCCTGCAGCTTGAAGACGGTGCTGCAGCGCCTGTCCACGGCGCTGCAGTACGCCGCGGGCGTGCTGCTGGGGGCGCTGGCCGGGGCGTACGCCTGCGCCATGCTCACGCTGGTGTCGCAGAACGCAGCGCCCCCCTGGATGGCGAGCGCAGCCACGGGAGCGCTGCTGGCGGCCATTCTGGTGGCGGCGCTGGTGCTGCGCGCACGCGGCCGCACACCCGCGGCCACCACGGCGCGCCTGACCGAACTGCAGTCGCGCATTCGGCCCCACTTCCTTTTCAACACCCTCAACAGCGCCATCGCCCTGGTGCGGGAGGAGCCCGCCAAGGCCGAGTCGCTGCTGGAAGACCTGTCCGACCTGTTCCGCCACGCACTCATCGAGCAGGGCGAATCGGTGACGCTGGCCGAGGAGATCACCCTGGCACGGCGCTACCTGGCGATCGAAGAGGTACGTTTTGGCACCCGGCTGCAGGTGCAGTGGAGCCTGGACCCGCGCACCGACGGGGCGCGCCTGCCGCCGCTGCTGCTGCAGCCGCTGGTGGAAAACGCCGTCAAGCACGGCGTGGAGCCCAGCGCGCGTGGCGGCCGGCTGCGCGTGCTGACCGAGCTGCGCGGCAGCCGCGTGGTGGTGCGCATCACCAACACCCTGCCGGCCAAGGAAGGCCGGGGCGGCAAGGGCGACGAGCCCATCAGCACCAAGGGGCACGGCATCGCCTTGGCCAACGTGCGCGCCCGGCTGGCCCTGCTGCACGATGTGCAGGGTGAGTTCACCGCAGGGGTGCAGGACGGCCTGTACCAGGTGCGCATCACCCTGCCCGCCCCCGAAGACAACAAGCACCGCGACCCGCGCACCGACGACCGGGGCCGTCAGCGTGACCGGGGCCGCCACCGCAGCGCAGGCCGGGGCACGCCACCAACACCCCGGCGCGGTGCGGTGCCCACCCCTGCCGATGCCCCCTTGCCCACCGACGACCGCCCATGAACATCCTCATCGTTGACGACGAAACCCTGGCCCGCAGCCGGCTGCGCACCTTGCTGTCCGACTGCGCGGAAGGCACGCCCACCCCGCGCATGACCGTGGCCGAGGCCGCCAATGCCGGCGAGGCCATGGCCCAGCTGGGCCCCACGGGCGGGCGGGCCTTCGACGTGGTGCTGCTGGACATCCACATGCCCGGGCAGGACGGCCTGTCGCTCGCGCATGCGCTGCAGGCGCTGCCCCACCCCCCGGCCGTGGTGTTCGTGACCGCCCACATGGACCACGCGGTGAGCGCCTTCGAGCTGGACGCGGTGGACTACCTCACCAAGCCCGTGCGCCGTGAACGCCTGCAGCAGGCGCTGGCCAAGGTGCAGCGCAGCACCCGCTCGTCCGCCGCGGCCGCCGCACCCAGCGCGCCGGACGGCGAAACCCTGCTGATCCAGGACCGCGGCCGCACCGAGCGCCTGCCCCTGGCCGAGGTGCTGTACTTCAAGGCCGAGCAGAAGTACGTGACCGTGCGCACCGCCACGCGCAGCTACATCATGGACGGCGCGCTGAGCGAGCTGGAGACGAAGTTCGCGCCCCGCTTCATGCGCATCCACCGCAACGCCCTGGTGGCCCGCCGCGCCGTGCGCGCGCTGGAAAAGCACTACGACCCGGAGGAAGGCGAAGGCTGGGCGGTGCGGCTGCAGGGGTCGACCGAACTGCTCGCGGTATCGCGCCGGCAGGTGGCGGCGGTGCGGGAAGAGCTGGCGAGGTAAGAAGCCCCCTGGGTCGCTGCGCGACTTCCCCCAAGGGGGACGCCACCGGTGGACTGACAGAGCCAGATCCACGGTGCCACTGGCATGGGAGCGCGCCAGTAGCGTGGAACGGGGCCCTGGCGGCACTGACACGGAGCTGTGTGCCGCCCCCGATGGACGCCTGCCGCGGCTTGTCAGACGTATTCCGCAGGTGTGCAGAAGCCAAATTTTAGATAAATTGGCCCCTACCGCTTGCCTGCATTGCGCCAGAAGCTATAAATATCATAGCAAATCGACAACGGTGGACGTGCAGCCGGCTGCGCTGCCCGCATCCGCCTCAGTGCGCGTGCGCCGCGCCGCTCACCAGCGTGACGATGACCATGCCCGCGATCAGCCAGGCGATCTGCGCCACGGTTTCGCGCGCGGTCAGGCGCTTTTGCAGTTGCGGGATCAGGTCGGCCAGGGCCACGTAGACAAAGCTGCTGGAGGCTACGGCCAGAAAGTACGGCAGCAGGTCCTGCAACTGCCCCACCAGAAAGTAGCCGACCACGCCGCCCAACGCCGTCACCGCGCCTGCCAGGGACACCTTGACCAGCGCCATGCGCCGGTTGGGGCTGGTCTGGCGCAGCACCACCAGGTCGCCCATGTGGTGCGGCACCTCGTGCGCCAGCACCGACACGGCGGCGATCACGCCCAGGCGGATGTCGGCCAGGAAGGCTGATGCGATGAGGATGCCGTCCCCAAAGCAATGCACGCTGTCGCCCGTCAGCACGGCCCAGCCGCCCGAGCGCGGGCCATGGTGGTGGTGATGGTGGTCGTGGTGCGCGTGGTCGTGCGCGTGCGCAGCTTCGGCGCCGCCATGCTGGTGCGCAGGCACGGCGGCGTGGGCGCCGTGGCTGTGCTCGTGCCCGTGGTGCCAGAGTTCGGCCTTGTCGAGCAGAAAGAAAAACACCACGCCCACCAACAAGGTTGCGAACAGGTCGTGCGCGCCCGCCTGGCTCTCGAACGCCTCGGGCAGCAAATGCATGAAGGCCGTGGCCAGCAGCGCACCGGCCGCCAGGCTCAGCAGGTGCTGGGGCCCCACGCTGTCCGAACGCCCGCCCAGGCCCAGCCGCATCAACAACGCGGCCAGCCACACGCTGCCAATGCCTGCGGCCAACGTGGCCAGGATGATTGCTACCAAAGTCATAGCTTCTTGTGCTTTATGGATCAGCGCCAGCGCGTATTTTCTTTCAAATGTCCGTGGCCCGCCGCAGGGGTAAAAAAAGCCGCCCCTCGGGGCGGCTTGTGCTGCGGCAGGTGGACCTGGGAGCCTTCGCAGACTCCAGGCGGTCACACCACGCCGTTTTTGCTGAACCAGGCCAGCGCCCGCTTCCAGCCGTCCTCGGCCGCTTCCTTGCGGTAGCTGGGGCGGTAGTCGGCATGGAAGGCGTGGGGCGCGTCAGGGTACACCACGAACTCCGAGGCCTTGGCCTGCGGTGAACCACCGGCCAGGGCAGCTTTCATCTTATCAACCGTGTCAAGAGGGATGCCGGTGTCTTTTTCGCCGTACAGGCCCAGCACCGGGGCCTTGAGGATGGGGGCGATGTCCACCGGGTGCTTGGGGGTGAGTTCGCTTGCCTGGCCCACGAGGCGGCCATACCAGGCCACGCCGGCCTTCACCGGGCCGTGGGCTGCGTACAGCCAGGTGATGCGGCCACCCCAGCAAAAGCCGGTGATGCCCACGCGCGCACCGTCGCCGCCGTTGGCCGTGGCCCACGCCACGGCGCCATCCAGGTCGGCCATCACCTGGGCATCAGGCACCTTAGAGACGACTTCGGCCATGAGCTTGGCCACGTCGGTGTACTGCGATGGGTCGCCCTGGCGCGCATACAGCTGCGGCGCGATGGCCAGGTAGCCCGCCTTGGCAAAGCGGCGGCAGGTGTCGGCGATGTATTCGTGCACGCCGAAGATCTCCTGGATCACCAGGATCACCGGCAGGCCCGTCTTGCCCGCAGGGGCGGCGCGGTAGGCCGGCACCTTGAAGCCGTTGACCGTGAAGCTCACCTCGCCGGCCGTGAGGCCGTCGCTGGGCGTGGCGATGGCCGTCTGCGCCATGATGGGCGCCGCCGCCGCGGCGTAGCCCAGGCCCAGCGCGGCCTGCAGCGCGGTGCGGCGGGTGGCGCCGGACTCGGTGGACCGGCCGGGCAACAGGGCCTTGGCGTCGGAATGGAGGTCTTCAGTGAGCATCGGTTTCTCCAGGAAAGAAGGATGGACGGACAAAAGTAGCCTGTTCTCAGGAACGGCCCCGCAGTCTAGGGGCTTTATGCAACGCCTGCAGCGCACGTCGGAACTCTGGGGGAATTAATGGATGACAGGCCCCGGACTTTCTGCGAACCTGTCCAGGGATTGACCGGTCCGCCCGCCCAGTCGCACCATGCAGGTGCACACCAGCACCCAGACAGCGGCCCCATCGGCACCCGTGCCCCGCCCTGCGTCCGCCAACCTGGGAGCCACCGACCATGACCGCTGCCCCACCGCGCGAAGAACCTGTGGCACCCCTGGTGGCCGCAGTGTGCGGTGTGTGCCTCGCCATGGGGCTGGGCCTGCTGGCCTGGGCGCTGGCCAGCCACACCCTGACAACGCCCGTCCTGGCCGCGTTCGTCGTGGCCGGCCTGCTGCTGCTGGTGATCGCTGGCCTGCACTGGCGCCTGGCGCGGCGCACGCAGCGGCTGCAGGCGGATGCCGATGCTGCGCTGCAGGCAGCCCAGCGGGCCAGCGCGCAGTTGCTGGCCACGCTCGACATCCTGCCCGACGGGCTGGCCATCTACGACGCGGACGACCGCCTGGTGCTGTGCAACGCGCGCTACCGCGAGGTGGCGCCGGGCACCGACATGCCGCTGGCCTATGGCACCCGCTTCGAAGATGCCTTGCGCCGCGCCGCCAGCTCGGGCCAGATCATGGATGCCGTGCCGGACGTCGAGGCGTGGCTGGCCCGCCGCCTGGCGCGCCACCGGGCACCCACCGGGCCCGAAGTGCAGGAGGTGCGCGGCGACCGCTGGATGCAGCTGACCGAGCGCACGCTGGACGGCGGCGGCGTGGTCGTGCTGCGCAGCGACATCACCGACATCGTGCACAAGGAGCGCGCACTCAAGCAGGCGCTGCAGCACGCTGAACGCGCCGAGCGCAGCCTGCGCGAAGCGGTGGATGCGATGCCCGCGGGCCTGGAGATCTACGACGAGAACGACCGGCTGGTGCTGTGCAACGAGCACATGGCCCGCCTGCGCCCGCAGGTGCCGGTGCAGGCCATGCTGGGCCGCACCTACGAAGAGCTGCTGCGCGAAGGCCTGCGCCACGGCATCCCCGAAGAGGCCGCGGGGCAGGAAGAGCTGTGGCTGGCGCACGAGCTGGCGATCCGCGGCCACCGCCCCGGCCCCGAGGTGCGCCATTACCCCGGGGGCGCGTGGATGCACATGCACGAAAGCCGCACGCCATCGGGCATGACGGTGTGCGTGCGCCTCAACATCACCGACCTGATTGAGCAGCGCCAGGTGGCCGAGGCCGCCCGCCAGGAGAGCCTGCGCATCCGGCAACTGCTGGAGCGTGCCGTCGAGGCGCTGCCGGTCAGCATCGAGATCTTCGACGAGCAGGACCGGCTGGTGCTGTACAACCAGCAGCTGTCGCGCATGTACCCGCACATGAACTACGCCGAGCACCTGGGCAGCCACTTTGCCGACATCCTGCGGCATTCGGTGGACCGGGGGCTGATACCGTCCGCCCACGGCCGCGAGGAGGCCTGGATCGCCGAGCGCCTGTCCGAGCACGGCAGCCGCACCTCCACGCTGGTGCAGCGGCTGGCCGACGGCCGCTGGATCAACATCTACGAGACCCGCACACCCGAGAACTATGTGGTGGCGGTGCGCCTGGATATCACCGACCTGATCGAGCAGCGCCAGGCGCTGGAGGCCGCGCAAGAGGCCGCGCACTCTGCGCGCGAACTGCTGCAGGACGCGGTCGAATCGCTGCCCGAGGGCTTTGCCCTGTTCGACGCGGACGACAAGCTCGTGGTGTGCAACGCCCAGTACCGCAAGCTCTACCCCATCTCCGCCCCGGTGATCGTGCCCGGCACCACCTTTGAGCAGATTGCGCGCTACGGCGCAGAGCGTGGCCAGTACCTGGACGCCGTGGGCAACGAGGAGGCCTGGATCGCACAGCGCGTGGCCGACCACCGCGCCGCCAACCACGCGGTGCTGCAGCGCCTGCCAGAGGGCCGCTGGCTGCAGGCCGATGAGCGGCGCACGCCGCAGGGCGGCATCGCCGGCGTGCGCACCGAGGTGACCCAGCTCGTGCGCAAGGAACAGGAGCTGGCGGCCGCCAACGAAAAGCTGGCCCTGCTGTCCACCACCGACGGCGTCACCGGCATCGGCAACCGGCGCCGCTTCGACGAGCGGCTGGCCACCGAATGGCTGCGGTGCGGCCGCCACCGGTCGCCGCTGGCGGTGGTGCTGATCGACATCGACCACTTCAAGCTCTACAACGACCACTACGGCCACATCGCGGGCGACGAGTGCCTGCGCCGCGTGGCGCAGCTGCTGCAGGCCACCATCCGCCGGGCCGACGAGGTGGCCGCGCGCTATGGCGGCGAGGAGTTCGTGCTGCTGTTGCCCGACACCCTGCTGCCCGATGCCGCCACCGTGGCCCAGCGCTGCATGGACAGCCTGCGCGCCGCCGCCCTGCCCCATCCGCGCTCGCCCACGGCCGCCATGCTCACGCTGAGCCTCGGCGTGGCCAGCGTGGTGCCCCAGCCCGATGCAGGCTCGGACACCCTGGTGCAGGCCGCCGACGCCGCGCTCTACCGCGCCAAGCGCGCGGGACGCAACCGGTTCGAGGTGTTCGCGCCGCCGCCCGCCGCACTCACTGCGGCACAAAGTCCGACGGGTACTTGAGCGAATCCACCAGCAGGTGCGGCATGCGCATGTGCAGGTTCAGCCCATGGGGCGGGATGGGCGCGGTGAACCACTTGTCGTACAGGCGGTGCAGCTCGCGCGCCTGGATGAGCCGGCGCAGTTCGGCATCCACCACGGCCTTGAGTTCGGGGTTGCCGCGCTCGAACGCGATGGCGTAGGGCTCGATGGTCATGGGCTTGCCGATGACTTTCAGGTCCTCCGGCCGGCTGTGGCTGGCGCGCAGGCCGAACAGCAGCACGTCGTCCATCGCAAAGCCTTCGACCTTGCCATCGACCACCCAGCCAAAGCCTTCGGCATGGTCCTTGGCGGGCTCGATCTTGACCCGCACAGATTTGGCTGCGGCCTCGCGCGCCAGGGAGTCGATGTTGGTCGTGCCCACGGTGGATGCCAGCGTCTTGCCATCGAGGTCTTCGATGCGCGAATACGGCTTGCCGCTTTGCACCACGATGCGCGACGAGGCGATGAAGTGCGCGATGGTGAAGGCCACGCGCTGGCGCCGCGCGGCGGTGTTGGTGGTGGAGCCGCACTCCAGGTCCACCTCACCCTTCTCGATGGCGTCGAACCGGTTGCCCGACGTGACCAGGCGGTAGGCCACCCGCGGCGCGGGCAGCTTGAGGTGGCGGCCCAGCGCCTGCGCGACCTGCAGGCACACGTCCACGCTGTACCCCATGGGCGTGCCATGGGCCACGTACGACATGGGCACGGACGACTCGCGGTGCCCGATGACCACCGTGCCGGTGGTGCGGATGCGATCGAGCGTGCGGCCTGGGGCCTGTGGTGCCGTGGAACCCCCTGCCACTCCGCCCGCGGCAGGCTGGGCCTGGGCAGCACAGCCGGCCCAGGCCATAGCCAGCGCGGCGCAGAGCGCTGCGGCTCTCAGCGGCTGCCGCAGGCCGGGAACGAAGTGGCGCATGGTGTTCAGTCCCGGCAGGATGCGGGCTGCGCCGCATCGCGGTAGGCATGCCGCGCCAATGCGCCGGCCAGCACCAGCGTAGGGTTGACCAGCGCCACTCCCGGCAGGCGCGGGCTGTCGTTCAGCGCCAGCGGGATCTCGGTGCAGCCCATGATGAGCGTGGACACGTTGTGGCGCTGCTGCAGGGCGCGCGACACGGATTCGAAGCGGTCGCGCGCGAGGCGGTAGTTGCCGGCCTTCACGCCGTCGTAGATGCCCTGCATCAGCACGTCCTGCTCCGCCGCCGTGGGCACGAAGCACTCGATGCCGCTGCGTGCCAGCTCGCGCTGGTACAGGCCCGCGTCGTAGGCTCCGCGGGTGGCCAACAAGCCCACGCCCTGCACCTGTTGGGCAGCCAAGCCTGCCACCACTTCCTGCATGCCGTGCAGCACCACCATCTGCGGAAACCGCTGCTGCAGCAGGCCATGCCACGCGTGCGCCGTGTTGCAGGCAATGGCCACCACGCGCGCGCCCAGCGCGGCCAGCCGGCCGGTGGCCTGCAGCATGGGCTCGGCCGGCTGGTGCGCGCCCTCGCGCGTGTCGTTCAGCGCGGCCGTGCGGTCCGGAATGGGCACCTGGGCCAGCCAGTGCTCGGGGTAGGCCTGGTCGTGCACGGGGATGCCCAGGGCAGCCATGCGGTCGGTGCAGGCCTGCACGAACAGGCGCACGAAGTCGGCCCCCGCGGCAGGGCCCATGCCGCCGAGGATCCCCACCACCTGGGGCTGCGGGCTGTGGCTTGCAGACACTGGCATGCGCGCTCCGGTCCGTGCGTCAGATGGCGGGCTTGTCGCTCTGCGCGGCCAGGTTGTCGCGCAACTCCTTGCTCATGGGCAGGCTCAGGTTCTGGTTGCGCGGGGGGACGGGCGAGTTGAACCACTTGGTGTAGAGCTTGTCGAAGTCGCCGGACTTCATCATCCCGCCGATCACGCCGTTGACCAGCGCCTGGAATTGCGGGTCGTCCTTGCGCAGCATGCAGGCATAGGGCTCGACCTGCAGCGAATCGCCCACCACCGTCCAGTCCGCCGGGTTGCGCATGTTGCCCATCAGGCCGAACAGCAGGATGTCGTCCATCGCGAAGGCCTCGGCGCGGCCGCTGTCCACCAGCAGCACGGCGTCGTCGTGGTCCTTGCCCAGCACGATGTCCATGTCCAGGTTGTTGTCGCGGTTGTACTTGCGGATCACCTGCGCGTTGGTGGTGCCCGAGGTGCTGGCCACCTTCTTCTTGGCCAGGTCGGCGTAGTTCTTCACGCCCGACGATTTCTTGGTCAGCAAGCGCGTGCCGGTGTAGAAATAGTTGATGGCGAACTGCACGTCCTTGCCGCGCGTGCTGTTGTTGGTGGTGGAGCCGCACTCCAGGTCGATGGTGCCGTTTTGCAGCAAAGGAATGCGGTTTTGCGACGTGACCGCCTGCAGGTCCACCTTCAGGGCCGGGTTGTTCACGCGCTTTTTCACCGCATCGACCACGGCGTTGGTGATGTCCACCGCAAAGCCCACCGGTGCGCCGGGGCCCGCCAGGTAGCTGAAGGGCACCGACGACTCGCGGTAGGCCACGGTGATCTTGCCCGACTCGGCCACCTTCTTGAGGGTGTCGGCCTGGGCCACGGTGCAGGCCAGCAGGCCGGTGGCAACAACGAAGGCGGCGGAGGTGACGGCAGAGAGCTTCATGGAAATCCCTTTGTGCAAAACGATGGGCAGTGAATGGACGTGGCGCGACCGAAAAAAGCCGGGGGGCCGGATCACACTGACACGGAAAAAATCCAGTGACCGCGTGAACCGGCACATGCAAAAAACCGGAACGCAGGTGCACTGTAGGAACTTGCGCCGCCCTTGAACAATTCATTTGCACAGGTAGGCCATGACCAAAAGTTATGCCGCCAGTTTGGTGCAGGCAGCCGCACCATCCAAGTGCCATTTCCTGGCCTCGCAGGCCCAACTTGCGCATCCGCGCACCTCGTCGGGCGGCGCACATAACTTCCCGGCATGGCCACCGGCGGCATTGGCATTGTTCAGGCGGGGGCCCGCGCCCTACAGTGGCCTCGAGTCCCGCACCCCATCCTTCCATCCCTTCAACACCCCGTCCCACCCAATGCAGGTATGTGTTCTCGGCGCCGGCATCGTCGGCCTGGCCACCGCGTATGAACTCCACCAGCGCGGCCTGGCCGTGACCGTGGTCGACCAGGCCCAGCCCGGCGCTGGCGCCAGCGGCGGCAACGGCGCGCAACTGAGCTACAGCTACGTGCAGCCCCTGGCGGATGCCGGCATCTGGCGCCAGTTGCCCAAGCTGCTGCTGTCGCCCCAGTCGCCCCTGAAGCTGCGGCCGCAGTGGGATGTGCACCAGTGGCGCTGGGGCGTGGATTTCTTGCATGCGTGCAACCGGCACACGTCGGAGCAGAGCACGCGGCAACTGCTCGCCCTCGCCGCGCTGAGCCGCCATCACTTCGACGCCATGCTGCAGGCCGAAGAACTGG
The DNA here is from genome assembly GCF_044542805.1 of Acidovorax sp. NPDC077693. Lineage (NCBI taxonomy): Bacteria > Pseudomonadati > Pseudomonadota > Betaproteobacteria > Burkholderiales > Comamonadaceae > Acidovorax > Acidovorax sp. NPDC077693. The sequence continues at coordinate 243,950 of NZ_JBITVD010000001.1, forward strand.
AGTGCGACTTCTCGACCACCGGCAAACTGGTGCTGTACGACACGCCCGCGGCCTTGGCCGCCGCGCGCCGCCAGATGGACCTGCAGCAGCCCTGGGGCAGCCCGCAGGAAGCCGTATCCGCCACGCGCTGCGTGGAGCTCGAACCCGCCCTCGCGCACTACCAGGGCCGCATCGCCGGTGCGATCCACACGCCCAGCGAATGCGCGGCCGACTGCCTCAAGGTCTGCCTGGGCCTGCAGCAACGGCTGACAGAGCGCGGCGTGCGCTTCGTACTGGGAGCCCGGGTGACCGGCTTTGCGCGCGAGGGCGGGCGCATCGTGGCCGCCCGCACCAGCGCCGGTGACGTCGAAGCGCAGCAGTTCGTCCTGGCCCTGGGCAGCGCCAGCCACCAGGCCGCGCGGACCCTGGGGTTCGGCCTGCCCGTCTACCCGCTCAAGGGCTACAGCATCACCCTGGACACCACGGACGCACCCCGCACCGCCCCCCACGTCAGCGTGACCGACGCGGCGCGCAAGGTGGTGTTCGCGCGCATCGGCCAGCGCCTGCGCGTGGCGGGCATGGCCGAGCTGGTAGGGCACGACGACCACATCCCGCCCGCCCGCATCCAGAGCCTGTGCGAGGCGGCCCGTGCGGTCTTTCCGGGCTGCAGCGACTTCGGGCGACTGCGCCCCTGGACCGGCATGCGCCCGGCCACCCCCACCGGGGTGCCGCTGGTGGGGCCGCACACCCGTGCGCCGGACAACCTGCTGCTCAACACCGGGCACGGGGCCCTGGGCTTCACGCTCGCGTTCGGCACGGCAGCGCAGCTGGCGCAGCGGCTCGCACCCGCCTGATGCGCCTGATGCATCGGATGCGCCGGCGTCAGGCCGCGCACTGCACTACCGCATCATTCGGCCACCGGCACGCCCACGGACGCCATGGTCTCGGCCACCGCCTGTCGCATGCAGCGCGTCATGGCACTGGCCAGCAGCGAGCTGGGCCGGTTGACGGTGCGCAGCGACTTGATGGGCACGGCGATGTGGGGCGCCAGCGCCAGCACATCGACCTTGCTGCGGTCCGCTGAGGCGGCGGTGCACGCATCCACCACCGCCACCGCGTGCCCGTGGTGCGCCAGCGCCAGTGCGGCGTGGTAGGTCTGCACGGTAATGGCGGTGTTGAGCCCCACCCCCGCTTCACGGCACGCGTGGCTGACCACCGTGCCGATGGGGTCGCGCACATCCAGCCGCACCACGGGCGTCTCCGCCAAGTCGGCCAGGTGCACGGTGCCGGACTGCACCAGCGCCGCCGCGAGCATACCCTTGGGCGCCACGCACAGCATGCGCCCGTCGGCCAGATGCTCCTGCGTGAGCGACGGGTGCGCCACCGCGCTGAACACAAAGCCCACGTCGGCCTCCTGCAGCACCAGGGCCGAGATGATCTGCGGCGAATGCAGCGCATCGATGGTGATCACCACGTCCGGATGCGCCTGCCGAAAGAACCGCAGCGCGCGCGGCAGCACTTCGTAGCTGAGTGCCAGCACGCTCAGGATGTGCAACTCGCCCTCGCGCCGGCCACCCTTCAGGCTGTTGGCCAGCCGCTGCACGTCGTCGAGTTGGGTGAACAGGCGCTCGATGTGCGGGTACAGCGTCTGCGCCTCGGTGGTAGGCACCAGGCGGCCCTTCAAGCGGTTGAAGAGCGGAAAGCCCAGCTGCAGTTCGGCGTGCGCCAGAATGCGGCTCACCGCCGGCTGGGTCACGTTGATGAGGCGGGCCGCCGCGCTCACGCTGCCGGTGAGCATGACGGCGTTGAAGACTTCAATGTGGCGAAGGCGCATGGGGTGACGATGCAAGGAATGGGCCGGTTGCGCAATCCTTGCATGTCCCCATTGCGGAGCCAGGCGGCAACGGCGCGTCGGCCGGAGAGGCTGCGCAGCGATCGTTGTGGCCGATGCGGGCCCCTGGCGCTCACTGTGCGGGCGAGGAGCCCGAAGCAGCGTCCAGCTTGTCCTGCGTCTTCGTATCGAAGTCACTGGCATCATGCCGTTCACGCAGCTGGCCGGCCGGCTCACCCGTGACACGATTCACCATGCGTCCACACTGCACCGCCGGGCGCTGCGCAATCTGCTCGGCCCAGCGCACCACATGCGTGTATTCGTGCACCTGCAGGAACTCGCCGGACTCGTACGCCTGGCCCCTGACCAGCAACCCGTACCAGGGCCAGATGGCGATGTCGGCCACCGTGTATTCGCTGCCGATCAGGTACTCGTTGACGGCCAGCCGCTGGTTGAGCACATCGAGCTGGCGCTTGACCTCCATCGCGTAGCGATCGATCGCGTACTCGATCTTCATGGGCGCATAGGCATAGAAGTGCCCGAACCCGCCGCCCAGAAACGGCGCGCTGCCCATTTGCCAGAACAGCCACGACAAGCATTCGGCCCTTGCAGCAACGTCCTTGGGCAAAAAGGCGCTACCGAACTTCTCGGCCAGGTACATCAGGATGGCGCCGGACTCGAACACGCGCACCGGGTGGGCGGCATCGCTGCGGTCCAGCAGCGCGGGGATTTTGGAGTTGGGGTTCACAGCGACGAAGCCGCTGCCGAACTGCTCCCCCTGGTTGATGCGGATCAGCCAAGCGTCGTACTCCGCACCGCTGTGGCCCAGAGCCAGCAGCTCTTCCAGCATGATGGTCACCTTGACGCCATTGGGCGTGCCCAGCGAGTACAGCTGCAGCGGGTGACGACCCACAGGCAGTTCCTTGTCGTGGGTGGCACCCGCAATGGGCCGGTTGATGTTGGCGAACTGGCCGCCGCTTTCCTTGTTCCATTGCCAGATGGCGGGTGGCGTGTAGGGAGTAGTGTTGGACATTCAGGGGCTCCAGGAATGGGTGGGCAGAGGCTGCGTAGTCGAGCGATGGACCAGTTTAGCGACGCGATGGATGGAACGCTGGGCATTGCAGAATGTCCGGCAAAACGGCTGAACCATGAGGGAGCGCTGGATCGGTCCTATGCCCCGGACAGGTCGATCCTTGGCGGACCTCACTAAAACCTTGGCTCCACGACCTGACGTCGGCTATCGGACGAAGTGCACAGCCCATACGTGCCCACGCACATGTCTGGAGTCATGGTCACCGACGGTTCAACAAGCGAGCGGATAGCGGCCAAGCTAAGAACGCTGACACCAGACCGAGCGGCGAAAGCATGATCTGGCTACCCATGACACTTACATCATGAATTCCCAGCAAGCGCTCCATCCCGCGTGGAGCAAGAACAAAGGTTGCGCCTGCGATTGACATCGTGAACAGCAAGAACGCGATCTGGGGCGCCACTCCGCGCTTGAAACGCCAGAGCAGTAACGCACCCAGCAACCATGGGGGGAGCATTACCCAAAGAGCGAGAACGATGAACTCAACACCTGTCATTGCACCTACGCTGCTGGCCGAACTCCGGCTTTCTAGCCAGCCAGTTCGTTACGACCGGATCAGGCACATGCGGTTCTCAACGTCAAAAGCCAGCAGCTTTCCATCCTGGCGACAAGATCGTCCCCGACATCAATGCGCCTTGTCCCAGTTCGGCCCCACACCCACTTCGGCCAACAACGGCACCTTGAGATCCGCCACTTCCGCCATCAACCGCGGAATGTGCGTGCGAACCCACTCCACTTCCCCTTCTGGCAGTTCGAACACCAGTTCGTCGTGCACCTGCATGATCATCTTGATGCCCGGCTTGTTCGCATCCAGCTCCTGCTGCACCGCCACCATCGCCTTCTTGATCAAATCCGCCGCCGTGCCCTGCATCGGCGCGTTGATGGCCGCCCGCTCGGCGCCGCTGCGGCGCGGGCCGTTCGGGGAGTTGATCTCGGGCAAATACAGGCGGCGGCCGAACACGGTTTCCACATAGCCGCGCGCCTTGGCGGACGCCTTGGTTTCGTCCATGTACTGCTTCACGCCAGGGTAGCGCTGAAAGTACCGGTCGATGTAGGCGGCTGCGGCCTTGGTCTCGATCCCCAGGTTCTTGGCCAGGCCGAAGCTGCTCATGCCGTAGATGAGACCGAAGTTGATGACCTTGGCGTAGCGGCGCTGTTCGCTGCTCACCTGGTCGACCTCGACGCCGAACACTTCGGCGGCGGTGGCGCGGTGGACGTCCAGGCCGTTACGAAACGCGTGCAGCAGCGATTCGTCGCCGCTGATGTGGGCCATGATGCGCAGCTCGATCTGGCTGTAGTCGGCGCTCGCGATCACGCTGCCCGGCGGCGCCACGAAGGCTTCGCGCACACGGCGGCCTTCCACGGTGCGAATGGGGATGTTCTGCAGGTTGGGGTCGTTGCTGGACAGGCGCCCGGTAATGGCGACGGCCTGTGCGTAGTGGGTGTGCACGCGGCCAGTGCGCGGGTTGGCCAGCTGGGCCAGCTTGTCGGTGTAGGTGCCCTTGAGCTTGGACAGGCTGCGGTGCTCCAGCAGCTTGGCGGGCAGGGGGTAGTCCTCGGCCAGCTTTTCCAGCACTTCTTCGTCGGTGCTGCGCGCGCCGGTGGCGGTCTTCTTGACCACGGGCATGCCCAGCTTGTCGAAGAAGATTTCGCCGAGCTGCTTGGGGGACCCCAGGTTGAAGGGCTGCCCCGCGATCTCGTAGGCGTCCTGCTCCAGCTTCAGAATGCGCTGGCCCAGTTCGTGGCTCTGGTTGGCCAGCGTGGCCGCGTCGATCAACACGCCGTTGCGCTCGATGCGGAACAGGGTTTCGCTGCTGGCCATCTCCAGCTCGTAGATGCCGCGCAGTGGGCCTTCGGCTTCGAGCATGGGCCAGAGCACGCGGTGCACGTCCAGCGTCTGGTCGGAGTCTTCGCACGAGTAGGCCGCCGCCTTGTCCACCGCCACCTGGGCGAAGGGGATCTGGTGGGCGCCCTTGCCGCACAGGTCTTCATAACTGATGCCGCTGCGGCCGGTGTGGCGCTCGGCCAGGCTGGCCAGGCCGTGGGGCTTGTGCACTTCGAGCACGTAGCTTTGCAGCATGGTGTCGTGCGCATAGCCCTGCACCTCAATGCCGTGGTTGGCGAACACATGGCGGTCGTACTTGATGTGCTGGCCCAGCTTGGGGCGGCTGGCGTCTTCAAGCCAGGGCTTGAGCTTGGCCAGCACGTCGTCGAACGGCAACTGCTCGGGCGCATCAGGCCCGGCGTGGCGCAGCGGAATGTAGGCTGCGGCACCGGGCTCCACGCTGAAGCTGATGCCGACGATCTCGGCGCGCAGTTCGTCGAGCGACGTGGTTTCGGTGTCGATGGCGGCCAGTTCAGCCGTCTGCAGCTTGGCAAGCCAGCGGTCGAAGTCGGCCCAGGTGAGGATGGTCTCGTACGACACCTCGCGGCCCTGCGCGGCCTCGGCCACGAAGGTCGCCTCGGGGGATGCGAAGAGGTCGCCGCTGGCGCCCGGCAGCGTTGCCGTGGTGTTGGCGGGAGCGCTGGGTTCCAGCGCGCGGGCCAGGCCCTTGAAGCCATACTTTTGATAGAAGTCGCGCAGCGGGGCGGCGTCTTCCTGGCGCATGGCGATCGCATCCATGGCCGGTAGGCCGTCGACATGCCCGGCCAGGTCGCAGTCGGTCTTGATGGTGACGAGCTGCCGCCCGGTGGGCAGCCACTGCAGCGCCCCGCGCAGGTTCTCGCCCGCCACGCCCTTGATCTCGCCGGCACGCGCGATGAGGGCATCGAGCGAGCCATATTCGGCGAGCCATTTGGCTGCCGTCTTGGGGCCGACCTTGGGCACGCCGGGCACGTTGTCCACGGTGTCGCCCACCAGGGTCTGGTAGTCCACCATCAGTGATGGCGGCACGCCGAACTCGGCCGTCACGCCCGCCACGTCGCGCTTCTTGCCGTTCATGGTGTCGATGATGGTGATGTGCTCGTTCACCAGTTGCGACAGGTCCTTGTCGCCGCTGGAGACGATCACCTCCACGCCCTGCGCCGCCGCCACCGCGGCCAGCGTGCCGATCACGTCGTCGGCCTCCACGCCGGGGACGCAGACCACGGGCCAGCCCAACAGGCGCACGACCTCGTGGATGGGCTCAATCTGCGCGCGCAGGTCGTCGGGCATGGGGGAGCGCTGCGCCTTGTACTCGGGGTACAGGTCGTCGCGGAAGGTGGGGCCGCTTGCATCGAACACGCAGGCGGCATAGCCGGACGGGAATTCGCGCCGCAGCACCTGCAGCATGTTGATCATGCCGCGGATGGCACCGGTGGCGGGGCTTTCCGGGTCGCCCGGCACCGCGCGCAGGTCGGGCATGGCATGGAAGGCGCGGTACAGGTAGCTGGAGCCGTCCACCAGCACCAGGGTCTTTTTGTCGCCAGAGGGCTGCGCGGCGGAAGGCGTCGCCCCTTCGGCGGCGGGGCTGGGGGATGCAGAGGATTCTTCGGTCATGGGCGGATTGTGCACGCGCAGCCCCGCCGCGGCCGGCGCTCTACAATCCCGCCCATGCGCGCTGTACACCTCCTTTTGCTGCTGGCCATGGCCTCCAGCCCCGTCCTGGCCCAAACCAATAGTCAAACTGCCCCTCAGGGCGCGGTAGACAAGCGCGAGGCGCTATCAGAACCAGAGCAAATGGGCGGGCGTGGCAATCAACGCACCGAGCGCATCCAGATCGAGGACGCCGGCAGCCGGGTCGACGAGCTGCGCGTGGGCGGCCAGACGCAGACGATTTCTGTGCAGCCCAAGGCTGGCAACCTGCCCAGCTACGAAGTGCAGTCGCCCGACGGAGCCCGCAGCCGCGCTGGCAGCAACAGCGGCGCCGAGACGACCACCGGCCCGCGCGTGTGGAACGTGCTGAAGTTCTAAGCCGCGCCGGCTGCACCGCAGCGCCCCGGGGCTCCCGCACGCCCCGCCCTTTTTCCTTGTCAGTCCTCCACCCTTACGCACCCCTGAGCGATGGCCGTTTTTACCGAAGTCTCCAACACCGAGGCGCAAGACCTGCTGCGCCGTTTGCAACTGGGTGAGCTGGTGGAGCTGCGCGGCATCGAGGGCGGCATCGAGAACACCAATTATTTTCTGACCAGCGACCAGGGCCAGTTCGTGTTGACGCTGTTCGAGCGCCTCACGGCCGAGCAGCTGCCCTTTTACCTGCACCTGATGAAGCACCTGGCGCACGGTGGGGTGCCGGTGCCCGACCCGCGGGCCGACAAGGATGGCGACATCCTGCTGTCGGTGTGCGGCAAGCCCGCCGCGGTGGTCAACAAGCTGCGCGGCAAGAGCCAGCTGGCGCCACAGGGCGTGCACTGCGCGGCCGTGGGCACGATGCTCGCGCGCATGCACCTGGCCGGGCGCGATTTCGAACGGCACCAGCCCAACCTGCGCGGCCTGCCCTGGTGGAACGAGACCGTGCCCGTGGTGCTGCCGCACATCGGCGAATCGCAGGCAGCCTTGTTGCGCTCCGAACTGGCCTACCAGAACCACGTGGCTGCGGGCTCTGCCTACGCGGCGTTGCCCAGCGGCCCCGTGCATGCCGACCTGTTCCGCGACAACGTGATGTTCGAGGGCGAAGAGCTCACGGGCTTCTTCGACTTCTACTTTGCGGGTGTGGACACCTGGCTGTTCGACCTGGCCGTGTGCCTGAACGACTGGTGCATCGACCTGCCGACCGGCCGGCACGATGCCGAACGCGCCGCCCGCATGCTGGACGCCTACCAGGCCGTGCGCCCGTTGACCGCCGCAGAGCGCGAGCTGCTGCCCGCGATGGCGCGCGCAGGGGCCCTCAGGTTCTGGATCTCGCGGCTGTGGGACTTCCATCTGCCGCGCGAGGCCGCCATGCTCACGCCGCACGACCCCACGCACTTCGAACGCGTGCTGCAGGACAGGATTGCACGCCCGCTTCATCTGTAGCCCCATTGCCTGAGCCCCACTGCCCTTCACACCAAGCCGAGTCGCCGCTGCGCAGGGCCTGATGCGCGGCCACACCACCGCGGCACCCCCCGCATTGGCAGCCCACTGGCCACACACCGGCTAGCCGTCCCCACACCCACAGATCCACCTCGCAGCCCGTACCCTGGACACCCTTCATGGCGCCCGGATTGGGGCACTGGGGTAAATTCAGCCCTGTTCCTCTCCCACCACCGCTTTGCCGCGGGCCCCGGCCAGGGCGGTGGGAGATGGCACAGGCGGGCGCAGTTCCTCTTTTCTTCCCGATTGCATTCATGAAACTCCACATCGTTCCCGCCCGCACCGGCATGACCTGGGTCAAGCTGGGCGTCCGCGCGTTCTGGCGGCAGCCCATGGCGCTGGCGGCGCTGTTCTTCATGACCATGGCGGCCATGTCGCTGGCCACGTTGATCCCGCTGGTGGGGCCGGCCATCGCGCTGGCGCTGCTGCCATCGGCCACGCTGGCGATGATGGTGGCGGCGGCCGAAGCCACGCAGGGGCGGTTTCCCACGCCGGCCGTGCTGCTGGTGGCGTTTCGCACCGGGCAGCAGCGGCTGCGCGACATGCTGGTCCTGGGCGCCCTGTACGCCGTGGGGTTCCTCGCGGTGATGGGGCTGTCGGCCCTGATCGACGGCGGCCAGTTTGCCAAGGTGTACCTGGGCGGCGCGCCCCTGACCAAGGAGATGGCAGAAGACGCGGCCTTCCAGAGCGCCATGTGGACGGCCATGCTGCTGTACCTGCCGCTGTCGCTGCTGTTCTGGCATGCACCCGGGCTGGTGCACTGGCATGGCGTGCCGCCGGTCAAGGCGCTGTTCTTCAGCATCGTGGCCTGCCTGCGCAACTTCGGCGCCTTCATGGTCTACGGGCTGGGCTGGCTGGGCGTGTTCCTGCTGGGCGGCGTGGTCGTGACGCTGGCGGCAGCGCTCCTGGCGGCGATGGGCTTGAGCGGCGCGGCCTCCGGTGGTGTGATGGTGGGTGCCGCGATGATGCTGGCCGCCATGTTCTTCACCTCGATCGTGTTCACCTTCCGCGATTGTTTCGAGCCGCCCCACCACCCGTCTGAAGAGGCCACCCATGACACCCCAACGCCCCCGCCATCCGACCCAGCTGCTGGGCCGCACTGAAGACGAGCTGGTCTGGCACCGGCGCCGCAGCCTGCTGCAGGCGGCCGCGCTCTGGGTGGCCGGTGGCGGCTGGACGGCCGCCCAGGCCCAGTCGCGCAGCAACATCGTGGAGCTGCGCGGCGACGTGCGGCGCAACGGTGAGGCGCTGACCCCGCAGCACACCATCACCGCGGGAGACCGCATCGAGACCGGCCCGGGCGCCACGGTGGTGTTTGCCGTGGGCGACGGCGCCTTCCTGGTGCGCCAGAACTCCCACGTGGCGCTGGAGGGCGACACGCCCACCGCCGTCAAGGTACTGCGCCTCGTCAGCGGTGCCGTGGCCAGCGTGTGGGGCAAGGGCGCCGACCGCAAGGTCATCCTGCCCACGGCCACCGCGGGCATCCGCGGCACGGGGGTGTATGCCGAGGTCTTTGCGGACCAGGGCAACCGGGGATATTTCTGTAATTGCTACGGCATCGTGGACCTGGCCACCGGCGGCGAGAGCGTGGTGAGCGAGGCGTCCTACCACCAGTCGTTCTGGGTCGAGAACGCGCCGCGCAATGGCCGCCTGCTCACGCCCGCGGGCGCCATCAACCACACGGACGAGGAGATGGAGTTCCTGGCCAGCCTGATCCAGCAGCGCACCGCGTGGCAGATTGCGGGTCGCAAGGGTACCAAGGACGGCACCGGGCAGATGGGCTACCCCGCAGCGCCTGGCGGGAGCAACGCATCACCTGCACCGGCGGGGTCCACGCCAGCGTCCTCACCGGCGTCAGCGCCTCCATCGACACCAGCACCCGCGCCAACGTACCGCGCCAGCCCCCCGTCTCCCTACGGCTCCGACTACTGAGACAGCGGCGCCCGGGGCGTCACTGCCCATCAGGGACATCGGTGGCATTGGCGGCCATGAGTGAGCATTGCTATCCGCCACTGCGCCTTGCTGCAAATCACTGCAAGTCACCGCCAATCAAAGCCCTTCAGCGGTGCCACAACGCAAAAAAGGCCGACCCCATGGGGCCGGCCTGAAAGCTCGATGCGAACGCGCGAGAGGTCAGCCCTCCCGCACTCCGATCTCAGGTACCGATGTTGCCGCCGTCGTTCTTCGTGATCACGATGGTGGCCGAACGGGGACGCTTGCCTGCGCCGTAGCCGGCGTTGGCAGGCCACTGGCTCTGGAACTTGGCGGGGTCGGCCAGGTTGGCCATGCCGGTGGATTCGCCCGGGTGCTGGATGTTCACGAAGATCGTCTTGCCGTCCGGCGTTTCGGTCAGGCCGGTGATCTCGCAGCCCTTGGGGCCCACCAGGAAGCGCTTGAGCGTATCGGCCGTGGCCGCCTTGCCCACGGGCGTGACGACGTCGAACTTGCTGCCGTCGGTCTTGGTGTACGTCAGCGTCTTCTTGCTGCCATCGCCCACCTGGCCGGGTACGGCCGCCATCATCATGCAGTTGCTGACGTCGGTGTAGGCACCGTCATCGGTCTGGATCCAGCAGATGCCCGTGGCCTTGCTGAAAGCCAGGCCATCGGGGCTGGAGAAGTCCTGCTCGTCCGTCAGGGCCGAGATGTTGATCAGCGTCTTGTCGGCACTGGCTTCGGCGCCGAACAGGTACACGTCCCAGCTGAAGGCCAGGACGGATGTGCCTTCCTTCAGGCGCACCATGTGGCCGTTGGGGTTGCCCTCCTGCTTGGTGGTGCCCTTCATGTCGGTGTAGGCACGGGGGTTGGCCGCATCAGGCAGGTACTGGCCGCTGCCAGGGTTCGCGCTGCGGGCGCTGTTGTTGGTCAGCGTGAAGTACACCTCGCCATTGGCGGGGTTCACGGCGTTCCACTCGGGGCGGTCCATCTTGGTGGCACCCACGGCGTCTGCGGCCAGGCGGGTGTTGATGACGATGTCGGCCGCGTCGGCGAACTTGTACGTGGTGTAGCCGCTGATGGCGGTGTTGGTGAGCGACAGCTCCACCCAGCTGCCGGTGCCGTCGGCGTTGAACTTGGCTGCGTACAGCTTGCCGCTGTCCAGGTACTTGTCGCCAATGGCCAGGCGGTCGTTGGCATTGGCATCGGCCGCGTTCCACGTAGCGGTGGATACGAACTTGTAGATGTACTCGCCGCGCGAGTCGTCGCCCATGTAGATGGACAGCGGCTGGCCGGCCACCACCTTGCCGAACGCTGCGCTCTCGTGCGCGAAGCGGCCCAGACCCGTGCGCTTCTTGGCCATGCGGGTCTTGTCGTAGGCGTCGATCTCGACGATGTAGCCCATGCCGTTCATCTCGTTGCGGTAGTCGTCCGTGCCGTCCACCGACGTGCCGGTCTTGCTGTTGTTCCAGCGCTGGTACTTGTCGTCGGCGCCGCCGCTTTCCCAGCCGTGGCGCGATGCTGCGCCCTGGGTGCGGCCATAGCGCTTGAGGGACGTCACGCTCTTGTCGTTGCCGCGTGCGGCGTCGTCCGCGGCGCCGCGCGTGAAGTAGCCAAACCAGTTTTCTTCACCGGTCAGGAAGGTACCCCAGGGCGTCTTGCCCGTGCCGCAGTTGTTCAGCGTACCGCGGGTGGTGGTGCCGGTGGGCGAGAACTTGGTGAACAGCTGCGAATTGCCGCGGGCCGGGCCCGAAATCTCGATGGGGCTGAGCGAGGTGAGGCGGAAGTTCAGCGCAGAGTTCTGCGCGTAGGCCCACTTGCCACCGGACTTTGCCACTTCGATCACGGCGATGCCGTGGATGGCCGTTTCCTTGTCGATTTCCGCTGCGGGACGGGGCAAGGTGGTGGTGCCGCCGTTGGCATGCAGGAAGTACGAGGACAGCTTCTCGTCGGTCGTGGCTTCGTGGTTGATGGCCAGCAGGCCGCGTTCCGTGGCGTTGTCGCTGCGCTTGCCGTCAGCGCCCAGGCCGAACCATTCCATGCCGTCATGGTGGTCGCCAGCGCGCTTGTCGAAATCACCGTCGGTGCCGTCGTTCTTGTACGCAGCCACGCCTGCAGCGATGGGGTCGCCCAGTGCGAAGATCACGCTGGCGGTGTAGCCCGCAGGCACCGCTACCACGTCTGCCAGGCTCTTGGGCACCGCACCAAAGCCCAGCAGCTTGGAGCCAGTGGGTGGCGGTGTCACCGCTGGGTCGTCGCTGCCGCCGCAGGCGCTCACGCCAAAGCCAGCCAGCATGGCCGTGCCCACCGACCCCACGCTGCCACGCAGCAGGCCACGGCGCGACAGCCGTGCACCCAGCACCGACTCGAACGTAGGGTTGGCGGAGGTGTTGGCGTTCTCGTTGTTGAAGTCAATGGCCTGCTCGGGCGCATCCACACGGTGGGTCATGGTTCTTCCTCGGGGGTTATTGGTTACAAAGCCTGTGGAGCGTAGAAACCGCAGGTGACATCGCCGTGAAGTTTTTGCGTCGGTTTCGTGACAGCCGATCCCGGCCGCGCGCAAGGGGATTGGGTCGAATACGAATCACTACCATTTGTATAATTTCGGCTCCCACCGCCCACCCAGCCACTACCGCGCCCCAGCACAGACCGGTGCGCGGGCTCACCCAGCCAAGTGCGGCCTCTCCGTTCCCGCCATTTCCTCGCGGTGCCACGCCCGGCCACAGGCCGCCCGTGCGGCAGCCTGCGCGATTCCTTGGAGACCCCTGCATGACGTTCCCCTCCCTGAAGACTTCCCTGCTGGTGGCCGCACTGTCCGCCTGTGCATACAGCACTGGCGTCGGCGCGCAAACCGTTGCCCCTGCAGCAGCACCCTCGCAGGCCCAGGCACAGCAGGCCGTGACGAACCAGGCCGTGGCCGCGCACTACGCACAGCTGGTGCACGCCAACTACGCCGACACGCTCGCCAGCGCCCAGGCGCTGCGCGAAGCCGTGGCGGCCTTCACGGCCAAGCCTTCGGCCGACACGCTGGCCGACGCCCGCAAGAAGTGGCTGGCCGCGCGCGAGTTCTACGGCCAGACCGAGGCCTTCCGCTTCTACGGCGGCCCCATCGACAACGACAACGGGCCCGAGGGCCGCATCAACGCCTGGCCCATGGACGAATCGTTCGTCGACAGCGTGCAGGGCAAGCCCAACGCGGGCCTGGTGAACAACCGCAAGTTCGTGATCAGCAAGAAGAACCTGTCTGCGCAGAACGAGCGCGGCGGCGAAGAGAACATCGCCACCGGCTGGCACGCCATCGAGTTCTTCCTGTGGGGCCAGGACCTGTCCGAGACCGGCCCGGGCGATCGCAACTTCGAGGACTTCGTGGACGGCAAGGCCCCCAACGCCGACCGCCGCCGCCAGTACCTGACCGTGGTGACCGACCTGCTCATCGACGACCTCACCTCGCTGGTGAAGGCCTGGGCACCGGACGCCAAGAACAACTACCGCACCCGCTTCGTCAAGGGCGGCCAGGAGTCCGTTCGCAAGATGCTGGTAGGCCTGGGCTCGCTCTCGCGCGGCGAGCTGGCTGGCGAACGCCTGGAAGTGGCCCTGAACAGCCAGGACCAGGAAGACGAGCACTCGTGCTTTTCGGACAACACCCACCGCGACGCGGTGACCAACGCCAAGGGCATCCAGAACGTGTGGCTGGGCGAGTACCAGCGTGCCGACGGCAGCGCGGTCAAGGGCGCATCGCTACGCGACCTTGTGGCCGCCAAGGACGTGGCGCTGGCCGACAAGGTCACGAAGCAGATCGCCGCCTCGGTGGCTGCAGCCGAGGGTATCCAGGCACCGTTCGACCGCGAGATCATCGGCGGCAAGGACGCGCCGGGCCGCCAGCGCATCCAGAAGACCATCGACAGCCTCACGCAGCAAAGCAAAGACCTGGTGGCCGCAGCCAATGCCATCGGCATCACCAAACTGACCCTGGTCCAGCCTTGAGCATGAAGCCTGCGCAAGCCATTGCCCGCCGGCGCACCGTGCGCCTGGCGGCAGCCAGCATCGGCATCGTCGCAATCGCCGGCTTCGGCGGCCTGGGCCTGCAGTCGTTGACGGCAGCGCCCCAGCCTGACCCGCTGGGCGAAAAAACCGGCGGCGAGACCACGGTGTTCGCCACCGGGCGCAATGCCTTCTCGTTCCCGGCCGCCAACCTGACCGACGAGGAGCGCACGCGCTTCGTCATCGGCAACTCGTTCTTCCGGCGCAACTGGGTGGAGGCGCCCGCGTCCACCAAAGCCCGCGACGGCCTCGGCCCGCACTTCATCGCGCGCTCGTGCGGCGGCTGCCACGTGCAGGACGGCCGGGGCGAGCCGCCAGCGATCTTCAACCGCCTGGGCGAAACGAAGGACCCCACCGTGGCCCTGCTGATACGCCTGTCCATCCCCGGCACCGACGTGCACGGCGGGCCGGTGCACGACCCGGTGTACGGCGACCAGTTCAACAACGCGGCCATCCAGGGCGTCAAGCCCGAAGGCCGCGTGACCCTGCGCTACGACACCATCAAAGGCAAGTTTGCCGACGGCACGCCCTACACGCTGCAAAAGCCCGTCTACGGTTTTGCCGACCTGGGCTACGGCCCCCTGCACAAGGACGTGATGACCAGCCCGCGCATCGCGCCGCAGATCATCGGCGTGGGCCTGCTCGAAGCCATTGCCGAGGCCGACATCCTGGCCAACGCGGCAGACCAGGCCGCCGCCCCGGGCCCCATCAAGGGCGTGCCCAACAAGGTGTGGGACGGCCCTGCCGGCCGCATGATGACGGGGCGCTTCGGCTGGAAGGCCAACGTGGCCACCATCGCGCACCAGACGGGCGGCGCCTTCCTGGGCGACATGGGCATCACCTCGCGCCACTTCGCGCAAGAGGCCTGCACGCCCACGCAGAAGGACTGCCTGGCCGCCCCCAGCGGCAAGAGCGGTGGCGAGCAAGGCCAGCCCGGCGTCGAGATCGACGACAAGACCCTCGCCGACGTGATCTTCTACCAAGCCACGCTGGCCCCGCCCGCGCGCCGCAACATCAACGATGCACAGGTGCTGCGCGGCCAGGCATTGTTCAGCCAGGCCCAGTGCGCTACCTGCCACCGCCCGAGCTACGTCACCAAAGAGGGGCCGTTTCCGCAACTGACGAGCAAGGCGCTGAGCGGACAACGCATCTTTCCGTACACAGACCTGCTGCTGCACGACATGGGCGAGCGCCTGGCCGACGGCCGGCCCGACTTCGGTGCCAACGGCCGGCAGTGGAAGACGCCTGCGCTGTGGGGCACGGGCCTGATCAAGGACGTGAACGGCCACACCCGCCTGCTGCACGACGGCCGCGCGCGCGGCGTGCTCGAAGCCGTGCTGTGGCATGGCGGCGAGGCCGAAGAGGCCAAGGACCAGGTGCTGAAGATGAAGAAGGCCGACCGGGATGCGCTCGTGAAATTCGTGGAGTCACTATGAGAATTTACCCCCACGCTCCCCACTCCGTGTGGTCGCTGCCCCCCGAGGGGGCCGCGTTTCATCTTGGGGCGGCCCGGCGATGAAAACATCCCTCCTTGCAGCCGCCCTGCTGCTGGCCACCCTGCCCCCTCTCACAGCGCAGGCACAGTCTGCGGCGCCCACTGCACCCGCCATCCCAGCCTGGCAGCGCAACGCCGTACCGTTCTACGACACGGTGCATGCGCTGCAAGGCATCTACGGCCACTGGGCCCTGCCACGCTCACAGGACTTTGACCGCGATGCCCGCGCCCTCGTGCCCGCCGTGGCGGCCCTGTGCCAGGCCTCGGCGGCAAACGGCAAGGCCGCGCTCGAGTCCGCACGCACCGCCTGGCAGGCCACGGCCCGCTCGTGGGAGCAGCTCGCCGCCGTGTCCGTCGGCCCGGTCATCGCACGCCGCAGCCAGCGCGCCATCGACTTCACGCCCACGCGCCCCGCATTGATCGAAAAAGCTGTCGCCACCCAGCCCCAGGGCGCCAAGGCCTTCGAGCGCATCGGCACGCCTGCCAAGGGCCTGCCCGCGCTGGAATGGCTGCTGTGGACGCGCCCGGCCCAGCCCGGCAGCCCTGCCTGCAGCTACGCGCACGAAGTGGCGCAGGATGTGGCGCGGGAATCCGCTGCACTGGCCAAGGCCTACGCCGACGCGGCGACCACCGACTGGGGCGCCGAGGACGAGCAGGAGGCGTCCACTGCGGCCATCAGCGAATTCGTGAACCAGTGGGTGGGCGGCATCGAGCGCCTGCGCTGGGCACAGATGGACAAACCCCTGCGCGCAGCCCAGGGAACGCGCACGCCGGACTACCCCCGCACCGCCAGCGGCACCACGCTGGCGGCCTGGGCGGCCACCTGGGGCGGCCTGCGCAGCGTGACCACCCTGCCCGCCAGCGCCGACATCCCTGCCGCCGGCGAAGCCCTGGTGCCGCTGGAGATGTACCTGCGCGGCAAGGGCTTGAACCCGCTGGCCGACAAGCTGCGCCAGGCCACCGACAAGGTCGACGCGTCGATGGCCCAGGTGCAGAAGTCGGGCCTGCAGAACAAGGCGTCCATCCAGCAGACGGCCAAGGACCTGACGGCGCTGAAATTTCTGGCCGAATCCGAAGTGGCGCCTGCGCTGCAGGTGAGCATCGGGTTTTCGGATGCGGACGGTGACTAGCAAACACAACCCCTGCGCGCAGCCAGCGCCCCCCTTGCTCGGGCAGAACCGGCGGCAGGTGCTGGCCATGCTCGCTGGCCTCAGCGCGTGGACGGTGCTGCCGCGCAGTGCATGGGCCAGCACCGGCGCAGGCGGCCCTGCAGGCATCTCGCTCGCGGCTGCCTGGGAGCGCGAGGGAAGCTTCTACATAGGCTCGCTGTCAGCGCACGAAGGCGCGGGCCAGGCCCTGCAGGTGCGCGCTGCGATGGAGGTGCCGACCCGCGCCCATGGCCTGTGCGTGCTGCCCGGCGGCGCGGTGCTGGCCGTGTCCCGCCGACCGGGCGACTGGATGGTGCACTGGCAGCCAGGCCGGGGCGACCGCCCACCCCTGTGGCTGTGGCAGGACGGAGAGCGCTCCTTCAATGGCCATGCACTGTGCAGCCCGGACGGCCAACGCGTCTACACCACCGAAACCGATACGGAAACCGGCCAGAGCTTGATCGGCGTGCGGCATGCCGCCACGCTGCAAAAAATCGCCGAGTGGCCCACCCACGGCATCGACGCCCACGAACTGATCTGGGACACCGGCAGTCGTGGCGCGCCCACGTTGATCGTTGCCAACGGCGGCGTGCCCACATCGCCTGAAACGGGCCGGGTCAAGCGCGATCTGGACACCATGGATTCGTCTCTGGTGCGGCTCGACGGCCGCAAGGGCGACCTGCTGGGCCAATGGCGGCTGGAGGACAAACGCCTGAGCCTGCGCCACCTGGCGTGGAGCCCCGATGGCAAGACACTGGGCATTGCGCTGCAGGCCGAGCATGGCGACAGCGCCGCCAAGGCGGCGGCGCCCATCCTGGCGCGGTTCGATGGACAACAGCTGACGACGCATGCGGCGCCGCGGTCGCTGTCTGGCTACGGTGGCAGCATTGCCGCAACCCGCGCTGGCTGGGCGGTGAGCTGCCCCCGGGTCGACGGCGTGGCGCACTTCGCGGCCGACGGCACCTGGCGCGGACTGATTCCGCTCGAAGAAGTATGCGCGCTGGCCGCCGATGCGCAAGACCAGCTCTGGGCGGCAGGGCTCACGCGCACCCTGCAGGACGCGCAGGGGGACCGCCCTGTCGCGCATCCGCATGCCCCCGCCCTGGCCGGTGCGCGCATGGACAACCACTGGGTGCGTCTCTGACGACGCGGTTGCGAACCGGCGGCTGCTACGGCCTCTGCTTCAGGCGGAATCACCGCGCCGCGCTGCACCGCGCCCAGCAGTACTCAATTCATCCGCTCACTGGCGGCCGCCCCGAAACAGAAAGTACCCCATCACGCAGGCCCCCACCACGGCCAGCATGCGGGCGATCCACGGAGCGACCAGCTAGGCGCCCACCACGCCGGTCACACGGCCCCACACCTGGGGCGACTGCAGGGCGCTGAGCGGCTTCTGCCCGCCCGGGCTCAACCCGCCATGGGCCGACGCGATGGGGTAGCCGCACCCCGGACAGGCCACGGCCAGCGAGGACACCTGTCGGTTGCAGTCGGGGCATGTGATCAACGCCATAAGCTCTCCTTCATGAGGGGACGCCACCCGCCGGTGGCTCGATCAATATCTGCACGCGCCGGTTGCGCTGGCGGCCCGCGGGGTCGTCCTGGCCGTCCGGCGTGGTGTTGGCAGCCACAGGTTCGCGCTTGCCGCGCCCCTGCGCTGCGGCACTGCGGCCCGTGCGCTCTTGCAGCGCTTGCGCCACCGCCTGGGAGCGGCGCTGCGACAGCGTGTCGTTGTAGCCATCGGAGCCTTTGCTGTCGGTGTGGCCCACGACGCGCAACGGCGCGCGCGGATAGCTCTGGATCAGCTCTGCTGCCTTCTGCAGCGTGGGCAGCGCATCGGGCCGCAGGTCGGCCTTGTCGAAGTCGAACAGCACGTCGGCAGGCAGGTCGATGGAGATTGCCTGCTGCGCAGTAGGCCGCGCACGGAGCTCTGCGAGCAAGCTGCGGGTGATGGCCAGCCGCTGCGGCGGCACCTCCGCCTGCCGCAGCAGCGTCGCCGGCGGCTGCGCTGCTGCGCCCAGCGAGGTGGCAGGCGCTGCGCCCTGCAGCGAGGTCTGCCGCGATGATGCGCCTAGCGCTCCCTGCGCATTCTCCGGGCTGAGCCGTGTGGCGGGAGCCGCGGCAGCCAGCCGCAATTGCGTGGGCACGTGTTTCAGCGACCGGCCGCTGCGCACATCAGCACCTGGCACCTGCTGTGCCCAGCCCGCCGACGCGGTCATCAGCAGCGTCGCAGCGACTCCGGTGGCCCTCGCTGCCACCACCGCCAGCACCCGTCCTTTCGGGGCTGGACTGAATGGACCACACGCCACGCGGTCAGCCCTTGGCGGCGGGCAGTGGCACGTCGATGGCCAGGCCAGGTGCCACGATGTTGTCGCCCTGGTTGCCGTCGTTGAACACCAGCTTGAGTTGCCGCGCACTGGGGGCCACACTGCCCATGAAGACGAGCTGCCCCTCCAGCGTTTGCCCCTCGCGGATGGTGATGTCCCGGTTGCCTTCGGGGCGCTGGATGTGCAGCTTGGCGCCGCTTTCGTCCTGCAGGTAGGTGTCGGCCAGCGCCAGCATCGTCGAGTTGGTGATGCGGTTGGCGAACGAGATGCTCACGTCCAGCACGGTGGCATCGCCACCCACTTCGGCACCTTTGATGCGCACAGTCAGCCCTGCAGGTGCGACCCCCTGTACGGCCAGCGGCAACTTGACGGGTGCGGCCTGCACAGCAGCGGTAGACGGGTGTGCCGGCGAAGCCGGCGCTGCAGCAGCCGCCACAGGATAGGCCGGTGCGGCAGGCACTGCGGGCATAGCAGGGGAGGCCGGCGATGGCGCCGCTGCCGCCCCGGTCGGCGGTGATGCCACGGGCTCGTTGACGCGATCACCGCAGGCGACCAGCCAGCTGGCGAGCAGCACTGCGGCGGCAGTCCGGCTCACAGGCTTGCTCCGAGTCTCGGGTGCGTCTCGCGACGGGATTGATGCCATGGTTTCCTCCCAGAATGGATCGCAGTGCACGCCCGGGAGCAGGGGGTGGGCGCCATGCGTTGAACAATTCTTGGAGACCCTGGCCGCGCAGGGGTAAGGAGTTGTAGGCAACCTTGCCGCGCTGCACTAGACCGTTCAACGCGCCACGAGGCTGCGCACGGAGGCCAAGGGCCATAGTGCCGGGCAATCCGTCGTTCCTCCGAGTTATGAAAACTCAATGAACACCGTCACAGCGCGTTACAGCATTGCGAAGCACGAAACACTCCCACAGCCATGAAGCTCACCCTTGCATCGTGGCAGCACGCTTGCGATGAAGGCCCGATGGCGCGGGCCCGCCGCCACCCGGAGACGTTGCTGTAGCAGGTTCAATCGCGACCGCGGCCAGCAGCGCGAACCGTCAATGCGCGCAACGCGGCAAGCACCTTGGCCGCGGCCTGTTCTGCAGTGTGGGCAGCCGTGTCGATCACCATTCGAGAGGCATCTGCACTGCTCTTCATCCCCTCCACGCGGTTGTGCCCGCCTTCCGGCCACGGCGCGTAGTCATGCTGGAGCACGGCCTCCCATCGGGGCGGCACGAGCCCCGGCACATCGGTGGGCCGTGTGTCCACCCGCTGCCGATGCGCGTGGATGTCGGAGCAGATGATCTCCACATCCAAGCACGGCGCCTGCGCATCCCGCGCCACGGCGTGCCACGCATGGCGCGTTACCGCCAAGGGGTTCACGCAGTCCACCAGCACCGGCAGGCCCTGCGCCAGCTGAGTGCGCGCCAGGGCATAGGCCACCACGTAGCCGGCAGGCCCCACATCGCCCTGCAGAGCCATGGAATCCCGCAATGCCTGTTCGATGGTGTCGATGCGAAGGTAGACCGCGCGCCACTGCGCCAGCAGCGCGCGCGCCACCGTGCTCTTGCCCACGCCTGGCAGTCCACCCAGCACCACAAGGGCGAGGCCACCGGCAGGAGAAAGAATGGGCGCAACGCTCACGACATGCCTTTCAGCGGTGGTGGGTTACGGCGCTCACCGGAGTGACAAGCAGGGCTGACGGACGGCATGCCAGGCCTGCCGCACTGCCCCTGAAAAAGCCATACCACGCCACATATGCCGTACAGCCGAGGCAGACAACTTCCAGGGCCTGCAGCACTCGGCCTGATCGGTAAGCGCCACGACAGCATGCTGCTCATCGGCATGGCGGGCTGTCTTCAGTCCACCACCGTGAGCTTGGCCACCGACAGCGCCAGCCACTTGGTGCCATGCCGCGGAAAGCTGACCTGTGCGCGTGCGTCGTCGCCCGTGCCTTCGATCGCCAGCACCTTGCCTTCGCCGAACTTGGTGTGGAACACCGCGATGCCCGCGCGCAGGCCGTGCGACGGCGCCGCCTTCTGCACCGGCACCGGGGGGCTGGCGAAAGTCTCGGACTTGAAGCCAAAAGGACCTCTACCGCTGGATCCATAAGCGCCACCAGCTCCTGAATGAGGAGCATAGGTGCCAAAGCCCTGCTGCTTGGGCGTGATCCACTTGAGCGCGGCCTCGGGCAGTTCTTCGAAGAACCGGCTCTTGATGTTGTAGCGCGTCTGGCCGTGCAGCATGCGGGTCTGCGAATGGCTCAGGTACAGGCGCTTGCGTGCGCGGGTGATGGCCACGTACATCAGGCGGCGTTCTTCTTCCAGGCCGTCGCGTTCGTTGGCGGAGTTCTCGTGCGGGAACAGGCCCTCTTCCATGCCGCCGATGAACACGCCATCGAACTCCAGGCCCTTGCTGGCGTGCACCGTCATCAACTGCACGGCGTCCTGCCCGGCCTGGGCCTGGTTGTCGCCGGCTTCCAGGGCCGCGTGCGTGAGGAAGGCGGCCAGTGGCGAGAGCGTCTCGCCCGTGTCGATGTCCACGATGCCGGGCACGGCCTGGGGCAGCGGCTCGTCGAGCACGGGGGCATTCGGATCCAGGCCCTGGCTCACGGCACTTTGCGAGAGCGGGGTGCCATGCTCGTCCAGCGGCAGGGCCACGGCGTCGCGGCCAAAGCCCTCTTGCGTGACGAAGCTCTCGGCCGCGTTCACCAGTTCTTCCAGGTTCTCGATGCGGTCGGCGCCCTCTTTCTCGGTGCGGTAGTGCTCCAGCAGGCCGGATGATTCGAGCATCTGCTCGATGATGCCGCGCAGGTTGAGGCCCTGGGTCTGCTCGCGCAGCACGTCCACCATGGCGACGAAGGCCCCCAGGTTGGCGCCCGCCTTGCCGGGCACGGCGCTCACGGCGTCGTGCAGCGAGCAGCCGGCGGTCTTGGCGGCATCCTGCAGCACCTCGATGCTGCGCGCACCGATGCCGCGCGGCGGAAAGTTGACCACGCGCAGGAAGCTGGTGTCATCGTGCTGGTTCTCCAGCAGGCGCAGGTAGGCCAGCGCGTGCTTGATTTCGGCGCGCTCGAAGAAGCGCAGGCCGCCGTACACGCGGTAGGGCACGCTGGCGTTGAACAGCGCCGATTCGATCACCCGGCTTTGGGCATTGCTGCGGTAGAGCACGGCGATCTCCTTGCGCTCGAAGCCATCGCTGCGCACGAGCTGCCGGATCTCGTCGACCATCCACTGCGCCTCCGCCAGGTCGGTGCTGGCCTCGTACACCCGCACCGGCTCGCCAGGGCCCTGCGTGGTGCGCAGGTTCTTGCCCAGGCGCTTGCTGTTGTGGCTGATGAGCGTGTTGGCCGAGTCGAGGATGTTGCTGTAGCTGCGGTAGTTCTGCTCGAGCTTGATCTGCCGCTGCACGTCGAACTCGCGCACGAAGTCGGCCATGTTGCCCACGCGTGCACCCCGGAATGCATAGATGCTCTGGTCATCGTCGCCCACCGCGATCACGCTGCCGCGCGCCTCGAAGCGCCCGCTGATCTCGTTGCCGGCCAGTTGCTTGAGCCAGGCGTACTGCAGCTTGTTGGTGTCCTGGAACTCGTCCACCAGGATGTGCGCGAAGCGGCGCTGGTAGTGCTCGCGGATGGGTTCGTTGTCGCGCAGCAGCTCGTAGCTGCGCAGCATCAGCTCGCCGAAGTCGACCACGCCTTCGCGCTGGCATTGCTCTTCGTACAGCTGGTAGACCTCGACCTTCTTGCGGCTGTCGCTGTCGTGCGTGGGCACGTCGCCGGGGCGCATGCCCTCTTCCTTGCAGCTGGCGATAAAGTAGGACAGCTGCTTGGGCGGAAACCGCTCTTCATCGACGTTGTACTGCTTGCACAGGCGCTTGATGGCGGAGAGCTGGTCTTGCGTATCGAGGATCTGGAACGACTGCGGCAGCCCCGCGGCCTTGTGGTGCGCGCGCAGCAGGCGGTTGCACAGGCCGTGGAAGGTGCCTATCCACATGCCGCGCACGTTCACCGGCAGCATCGCGGACAGGCGGGCCACCATCTCCTTGGCGGCCTTGTTGGTGAAGGTCACGGCCAGAATGCCGCCGGGCGTGGCGTAGCCGTTTTGCAGCAGCCAGGCGATGCGGGTGGTGAGCACGCGCGTCTTGCCGGACCCCGCGCCCGCCAGGATCAGCGCGTGGCCTGCCGGCAG
Organism: Acidovorax sp. NPDC077693; assembly: GCF_044542805.1. NCBI lineage: Bacteria > Pseudomonadati > Pseudomonadota > Betaproteobacteria > Burkholderiales > Comamonadaceae > Acidovorax > Acidovorax sp. NPDC077693. The sequence goes on from NZ_JBITVD010000001.1 coordinate 266,952, forward strand.
CGTGACGGCGGCCAGTTGCTCATCGTTGAGGTTTTGCAGCAGGGGCGACGTGGGCTGCTGCGCAGCGGACGCAGAAAGGGGCTCGAAGCCAGCTAGCGAATCTTGTGGGGACATCCAGGCATTGTAGGAAAGCCTTCGTCCTATGATGCAGTGACATGCATCCATGGGAGGAACCTGCTGTGAAGGACAACATTCGCCGGCACGTGCTGGCTTGCGCAACAACACTGTCGGTCGTGCTGGCGGGCTGCGGCGGCGGCAACGGAGATACGGCGCAGGAAGGCCCCGGTGCAGGTGATGTGCCGCCGCTTGTGCCCATGCCTGCATTGACGTACTCCCAGGATGCAGCCGTGTGTGCCTGGATGGCTGCGCATGTCCAGCCCTTTGCATGGCCGGTCCAGGCGGTCGGCCCGCGCACGTGGGCACCTGCTACGGTGCAAACGGTGGACACCCCGATGCGCAACGCGCAAGGTCTGGCCCAGTACCGGGTGACCAGCAACCTGTTGGTGCTGCAGAGCCACTACGCACCTCAAATCCAGGCCAAGGGCCTTGCCCAGTCCAGCAGCCAGCTGTGGGCCCAGGAGGCTGCCTGCAAGTACGCCATCAGCGTGGAATCTCAGACCCTCACGAACCTCAGCTACGAATTCACAGCCTATATGCCCGACAGCACCGCTGCACGGGTTGCACAAGAGGACTACACCGCAGGCATCCGGCAGGTGCGCAAACCCGATCCATGCCGCCCTGAGGTTGTGTTTCCGGGTACGCCGCTCCCCCCTGAATGCCGGACCGGTACCTGACATGCGGTCTGCCATAGCTGCTGCCACACTCATCAGCGCCTGCCTGCCGCTGCTTGCTTCTGCGCAGGCCACCTGCTCCAGCGACGGCCAACCCCGGCCCGTCGCGGTGTTCGAGCGCTTCATCAGCGCAGACTGCGAAGCCTGCTGGGGTGAGTCGAACACGCCTGCGCCGTCGGCGCAGTCCGCTGCACTGGTCATCGACTGGATCGTGCCGACCGCCGCAGGCGACGACGCCCCGCTGTCGGCCGCCGCCACCAACGATGCGCTGGCACGTCTGCAGGCGCTGGGGCGCAGCGCGCCGGCGCGATCGGATGTGCACATCGCCGCGACCGAAGCCCCTGCGCCTGGCCGGCTGCGCGTGGCGCATGGCCTGCCCTTCAACGATTACCTGGGCGCGGCGATTTCGCTGAGCCCGGCCCGCGGCGGCTCGCAGCGCGGTGCAACCCCTGGCCCCTGGACTTTCCACCTTCTGCTGGTGGAGTCGATCCCTGCGGGCACCGAAGGCACCGCGGTAGCACGGAACGTGGTGCGAAACATGCTGCAGGGCAGCTGGGACAAGCGCAACCAGCTATCAAAAAAAGAGCAGTACGGATGGAAGGAGATTCGTCCCATGCGCATCCCTGAGGGCGCCAAGCCCGAGCGCCTGCGCATGGTGGGCTGGCTGCAGGATGCGCAGGGGCGCATGGTGGCCGCTGCGCAGTCCGCCTGCCGATAAACGGAAACGGTGGGCGCGAGATCGGGCAGCCCCGGCGCGGAAGGCCCGAAGGCCATACCGGTCATACCCCCATCGTTATAACGTGCACTGAACAGGCGGGTAGAATCAATCACCGGGCCCAAGTTTCTTGACGCCCGGTTTTTTGTGCCCGCGCACTGCGGGGTTCGGAGCGGCCACCACGGCCCCGCCCACAAACCAAGCCGGGGCCAGGCCAAGCGCCCACCGCAGCAGAAATCGTTTTGCTGCGTCCTTTGATGGAGCTTGGAATCTCATGGAAATCTTCGACTACGACAACGTTCTGCTGCTGCCCCGCAAGTGCCTCGTGGAAAGCCGCTCGGAGTGCAACGCCAGCGTGGAGCTGGGCGGGCGCTCTTTCCGGCTGCCGGTGGTGCCGTCCAACATGAAGACGGTGGTGGACGAACAGATCTGCACCTGGATGGCGAAAAACGGCTACTTCTACGTGATGCACCGGTTCGACCTCGACAACGTCCAGTTCGTGAAGGACATGCATGCGCAGGGCTGCTACGCCTCCATCTCGCTGGGCGTGAAGCAGCCCGACTACGACACCGTGGACCAACTGGTGGCCCTGGGCCTCACGCCCGAGTACATCACCATCGACATCGCGCACGGCCACGCCGACAGCGTGAAGAACATGATCGGCTACCTCAAGCAGCACCTGCCTGGCGCCTTCGTGATTGCCGGCAACGTGGCCACGCCCGAGGCCGTGATCGACCTGGAAAACTGGGGCGCCGACGCGACGAAGGTGGGCGTGGGCCCGGGCAAGGTGTGCATCACCAAGCTCAAGACCGGCTTTGGCACGGGCGGCTGGCAGCTGTCGGCCTTGAAGTGGTGCGCGCGCGTGGCCACCAAGCCCATCATTGCCGACGGCGGCATCCGCAGCCACGGCGACATCGCCAAGAGCATCCGTTTTGGCGCCAGCATGGTGATGATCGGCTCGCTGTTCGCCGGCCACGAAGAGTCGCCCGGCCAGACCGTCGAGGTCGATGGCGCGCTGTTCAAGGAGTACTACGGCTCGGCCAGCGACTTCAACAAGGGCGAGTACAAGCACGTCGAAGGCAAGCGCATCCTGGAGCCCGTGAAGGGCCAGCTGGCCAACACGCTCATCGAGATGGAGCAGGACGTGCAAAGCTCCATCAGCTATGCCGGTGGCAAGAAGCTGATGGACATCCGCAAGGTCAACTACGTGATCCTGGGCGGCGACAACGCGGGCGAGCACCTGCTGATGTAGCCGCCAGGCCGCGGCCCGCCGGCCCTACCTCCGCAACAGGTTCTGCGCCATGTGGTGCAGGTCCTTGCCGGGTTGGGCCAGCGTGTCGAGGATGCTGAAGTGGTGCAGCCCCGGTAATATCTGGCAGCGGGGCACCGAATGCTCACCCCAGGACTGCAGCATCAGGCCGTTCTGGCGGCGAAACTCTTCGCTCTCGTCCCCGCCGGCCACACAGTACAGAATGCCGTGCTCCGGAGCGAGCAGGCGCGAGGGGCTGTCCTGCAGCACCTGCTGATCGGTCAGGTGCAAGGCATCCTGCAGGAATGGCGTGTGCTTGAGCGGCTCCAGGTCATGCACGCCCGAGATCGACAGCGCACTGCGCACCAGCCCATCGGGCAGGCCGTTGCCGATCAGCGACCACACGCTGGTCAGCATCATGGCGGCCAGGTGCCCACCCGCCGAGTGCCCGGCCACCGTGATGCGCCGCGGGTCGCCCCCATGGCCCGTGATGCTGCGCGCCACCCACGCCACCGCCTTTTCCATCTGCCGCACGATGTGCGGGATGGTCACCGGCGCCTCGGGCGTGCCGGGGCACAGCGCGTAGTTGACCACCACCACGCAAAAACCCGCCTGCGTGAATGGCGGCGCGATGAAGGAATGGTCGGACTTGTCGAGCGCGCGCCAGTACCCGCCATGGATGAACACCAGCACCGGCACACCGCCCGGCGCGGTGCGCGCCGCGGGGAAGATGTCCAGCGTCTCACGCACGCCGGTGCCATAGGCCACATCCAGCACACAGGGCTGGCTGGCACGCACGTCGGCGGACGTCTTCGCCCAGCGCTGCAGGTAGTCCATGTGGTCGGGCACCAGGGCGCGGTTGTTGTACATGCGCTCCAGCCAGGCGGGGTCGTTCAGGGGCAGGCTCATGGATGTGTCTCCTTTTTTTGTGCTGCGGAATCATCTGGGCAATCGGGCCAAGCTGCAAGCTCCGTGACAGGCACGCGCAGCAAAAGGGACCATGATGTCCAGAGAGACAACATCAGAGGATGATCAGAGGATGGAGAGCGCCATGACCACCACCCCGCCACTTCCGCAGCTTCCACGGCTTCGCATCGCCGTCCTCGGCATTGGCATGATGGGCCGCCCCATGGCGCGCCGCCTGCGCGAAGCGGGCCACCAGGTCCACGCTTGGAACCGCACCCGCGCCAAGGCCGAGCCCCTGGCCGCGTTCGGCATCACCGTGCATGACACTCCTGCCAGCGCCGTCCAGCATGCCGACATCGTGGTCAGCCTGCTGGAAAATGGCCCCGTGGTCGGGCAGGTGCTTTTCGACACCGGCGCTGCCAGCGCCATGCGCAAGGGCGCGCTCTTCATCGACATGGCGTCCATCCAGCCCCGCGAAGCCCGCGACCACGCCGCCCGCCTGGGCGAGATGGGCCTCACGCACCTGGACGCCCCCGTCTCCGGCGGCACCGTGGGTGCCGAAAACGGCACCCTGGCCATCCTGGTCGGCGGGCGGCCCGAAGACTTCGCCCGCGGCCAACCCGTGTTCGAGGCCCTTGGCCGTGCCACCCACGTCGGCCCACACGGTGCGGGCCAATTGACCAAGCTGGCCAACCAGATGATCGTGGGCATCACCATCGGCGCCGTGGCCGAAGCGCTGCTGTTCGCCGCCAAGGGCGGCGCCGACATGGCCAAGGTGCGCGAAGCCATCAGCGGCGGCTTTGCGGACAGCCGCATCCTGCAGCTGCACGGCCAGCGCATGGTCGAACGCGATTTCGCCCCCCGCGGCCGCATGGCGGTGCAGCTCAAGGACATGCGCAACGCCCTGGCCACCGCCGGCGAGATCGGGTTCGACGCACCCATCACCGCCCTCTTCGAAAACCTGTACGCCGAAGGCGTGGAACACGGCCTGGGCGAACTGGACCACAGCGGCCTGTTCATCGAGCTGGCCAGCCGCAACGCGCAGCAATAATTTTTGGCACCACTTGCAAAGTGCCGAAAAACTAGTGCATAATTCGAGGCTCTGCAGCAATGCAGACAGATTTACGAAAAGTTTGGGTTCTTAGCTCAGTTGGTAGAGCAGCGGACTCTTAATCCGTAGGTCGAGTGTTCGAGTCACTCAGGACCCACCAAACTGCAAAAGCCGCTACAGCATCACGTTGTAGCGGCTTTTGTCATTGTGGCGCCGCTGGACTGCCGAAGCGGTGCTGCCACACGCCATTGACCATCACTTTCACCGGGACGGGCATGGCATTCACACGCTCGTAGCTCCGGCCGGGCAGCCTCCCTCTGTGTTCATCGGCGGTGGGCTACCATAGCCCGACGTCCTACAACGTGCACTCCACGCGAGGCTGCACACTCTCTCGTCCCGACGCTGGCGACACCCGCCGACGCGCGGCGCCCAGCCCGCCTACCCCGCACCGCCTCTTTTTGCACACCACCCCCAAGGAGATCCCGCCATGCCATCACCGCTGCACCGACGCAAAGCCTTGCTCATCGGAGCCAGTGCGTTGACGCCGGCGCTTTGGTCCGCTGCACGCGCGCAGCCCGCCGCCAGCGCAGCGCCGGTACCGTCGTTGTCCAAAGGCGGGCACTGGCCGGGATGGGACGTCTTCAAGGCGCAGTTCGTGAGCGGCGAAGGGCGTGTGATCTCCGACGACGGGGAAGGCGGGCGGACGTATTCGGAGGGGCAGTCCTATGGGCTGTTCTTCGCGCTGGTGGCCAACGACCGCAAGGGCTTCGACACGCTGCTGCGGTGGACCGAGAACAACCTGTGCGGCGGTGACCTGGGCGCGCGGCTGCCTGCCTGGCTGTGGGGCAAGCGCCCGGACGGGAGTTGGGGCGTGATCGACAGCAACGCAGCGTCGGACGCCGACATCTGGATCGCTTACGTGCTGGGTGAGGCCGCGCGGCTGTGGAAAGAACCCCGCTACCACGCGCTCGGCGCGCGCCTGGCGCAGCGCATCCTGGCCGAGGAGACGGCCGACATTCCGCAGTTGGGCCTGAGCCTCCTGCCCGGCCCGCGCGGCTTCGTCGAGGGCGAGGGCCGCTGGAAGCTCAACCCCAGCTACATGCCGCTGCAGGTGATGCAGCGGCTGGCCACGCTGTACCCGCAGCCCGCATGGAAGCAGCTGGCGCAAAGCTCCGAGAAGATCATCGTGGGGTCGTCCCCCAAGGGCTACACCCCCGACTGGACGCTGTACGACGCGCAACAAGGCTTCCTCGTCGATGAAAAGGGCAAGGAGAAAGGCCAGGGTGGCTACAACGCCATCCGCGTCTACCTGTGGGCGGGCATGCTGGCGCCCGGTACGACAGGCCGCAAGGCGGTGCTGGCAGCGCTGGCACCCATGGCGCGGCAGGTGCGCGAACAAGGCCATCCACCGGAATACGTCGACGTGCTCACCGGGCAAGGCTCCGGTCCGGGCCCGGCCGGGTTCTCTGCGGCGCTGCTGCCGTTCTTGCAAGCGCAAGGGGATGACAGCGCACTGAAGGCGCAGCGCGGCCGGCTGGCGGCCACGCCCATCCGGCCGACCGCCTACTACGAGCAAACGCTCTCGCTGTTTGGACAAGGCTGGATGGACGGCTGGTACCGCTTCTCTGCGTCGGGGCAGCTCACGCCCCAAAAGCGCAAGGCATCGTGAACGCGAAGTGTTGCGTGGGGCCATGCTGCTGCGTCGCGCCCAGGACCTCAGCACCCTCGCCGCCGCCATGACGCCTTAAGATTGCGCACCCCGCACGCGCATCCACACACAGTGCCCACAAGGCATGCATCGGCCTTCAAGCCTCCCAACCGCCCTGCCCCATGAATCCCAACGCCCACACGCTCTGGCGCGCCCCGCAATGGGCCTTGGCCGCCCTGCTCGCAGTCCTGGGCATGCTCGGGCCGTTCTCCATCGACACCTACATCCCGGCCTTCACCGGCATCGCGACGGCACTGGGCGCCACGCCGGTGGAGATGCAGCAGACCCTGTCGGCGTACCTCTTCGGCTTTGCGTTCATGAACCTGTTCCATGGCGCGCTGGCGGACAGCTTTGGCCGGCGGCCGGTGGTGCTGTGCGGCATTGCGATGTTCACCATCGCTTCGGCAGGTTGCGCGCTGTCGCAGAGCATCGGGCAACTGATCGCCTTCCGGGCGCTGCAGGGCCTGTCCACGGGCGCGGGCATCGTGGTGTCGCGGGCTGTGATCCGCGACATGTTCCCGCCCGCGCGGGCCCAGCAGGTGATGAGCCAGGTCACGATCTATTTCGGGGTAGCACCGGCGATTGCGCCCATCGTGGGCGGGTGGCTGTTCGTGCACACGGGCTGGCACAGCATCTTCTGGTTTCTAACCCTGGTGGGCGTGGTGCTGTGGGTCGCCAACTTCAAGTTGCTGCCCGAAACCCTGCACGCCGACCTGCGCCAGCCCTTCAATGTGCCGCACCTGATGCGGGGCTACTGGCAGCTGGGCTCGAGCCCGCGTTTCGTGCTGCTGGCGCTGGCCAGCGGGGTGCCGTTCAACGGCATGTTCCTGTACGTGCTGGCGGCACCGGCGTTCCTGGGCGAGCATCTGGCGCTGGCGCCCACGCAGTTCTTCTGGTTCTTCATCCTCACGATCTCGGGGATCATGGGCGGCGCCTGGCTCAGCGGGCGCCTGGCGGGCAAGATCGCGCCCAAGCGCCAGATCCGGCATGGATTCGTGATCATGTTCACCGTGGCCGTGCTGAACCTGGCCGCCAATCTGCTGGTTCCGGTGCACGTGGCGTGGGCACTGGCACCCATTGCCGTGTTTTCATTTGGCTGGGCGCTGATGGTGCCGGTGGTGACGCTGCTGGTGCTCGACCTGTACCCGGAGCGGCGCGGCATGGCTTCGTCGATGCAGGCTTTCGTGGGCTCCACCGCCAACGGAGTGGTCGCGGGCATCATCGTGCCGCTGGTGATGCACTCCACGGTGCTGCTGGCGGTGGCATCGCTGCTGATGCTGTGCGTGGGCCTGGGGGCGTGGATGTACTTGCACCACCGGTGGCCGGACATCGGGCGCACCGCAGCGGTGGGGTGACGAGACTGGCCCCGATGTGAAGCGCTGCGTCAATCGTCAGTCGTCAGTCGTCACGCATCACGCATCACGCATCACGCATCGTGCACCACCTGCTGCGCGCTTCTCGTGGCGCATCGGGCGATGTCCCTCGCGACTGATCAATCGGCCCCGTCCCTGCCCGGCTGGCGCCGGTCCACGCTCTTGTCCTGGTAATAACGCAGCTTCTCCGCGTACATAGCCTGGTCTGCGCGGTGGATCGCGGCCTCCACCGAATCGCCCGACCGGCAGGACGCCACACCCATCGCCAGACTGAGCGGCTGGCCGGGGTAGAACTGGTTGTTCAGGTCCACCATCGACAGGATGCGGTCCTGCAGCGCGTGGGCACTGCGCTCGTCCATGCCCGGCAGCAGCACGGTGAATTCATCGCCGCCGATGCGGGCCGCGCAGGCGGGCAGGTCGACGGCCTTGGCCAGGACCTCGCCCACGCGGCGCAGCATGGAGTCGCCTGCCGCATGGCCTTGCTCGTCGTTCACGAGCTTGAGGCCGTTGAGGTCGATGGCGATGATCGACAACGGCCACGGCCCCTTGCGGGTGATGCGGTTGAGCTCTTCGGCGTAGAACGCGCGGTTGCGCAGCTGGGTGAGCACGTCGTGCTTGCCCAGGTATTCGAGGTATGCCTCGGCCTTCTTGCGGGCGGTGATGTCCACCAGCGACAGCAGCACCAGCCCCCAGTCGGCCAGGTGGTCGGCCAGCACCGAGAACTGCATGTGGATGTGCACCGCGTCGCCCGAGAGCGCGTAGTTGACCACCTCGCGCTGCTGGAAGGTCTTGCCCTCCCACAGGTCGAGCAACTGCTCGGCGAAGGACTCGTGCATCTCGCCGCGGAAAACGCGGCCGATGTTGTTGAGCAGCATGTCCTTGCTGCTGGCACCGAACATCCGCAGCGTCTGCTGGTTGACATCGATGACGCGGATCTCCTGCATGCACCGCGACACGAACTCGGGGTGCACGGTGATGAAGGTCTTGAAGTCGTCGATGCCCTGCGCACGCACGCCATCGAGCAGGTGCTTGACCGCGCTGAAATCCTCCACCCACAACGACACGGGCGAGTGCTCGAACAGATCGCGTGCGTACTGCTCGCTGCGGCGCAACTGGCGGGCGCTGCGCACCTCGGGAGTGATGTCTTCCAGCGAGACCAGCACGCGGCTCCAGTTGTCGTCGTAGCCCGGCAGGATGCGGGCGCGGATCTTCACATCGAGGCGGCGGCCGTCCAATGCGTAGTTGACGGTCTGGTTGGAGAATTCCTTATGCCCTGCCCAGAGCTGTGCCAGCTCATGGGAGACCGCGTCGTGCATGTCGTCGCGAAACACCTTGTCCAGGTTCGCCTCGAGCACCTGCTGGCTTTCCGCGGCGAACAGCTCCAGCGTGCGCTGGTTGACCTTCAGGACCTTGAGCGAGGCGCTGCACTGGCGCACCCGCGCGGGGTCTGCCGCCAGATGGGCGCGGATGTCCGTGACGCCATCGGCGCGCCAGCCATCGAAAAGCTGCTTGAGCGCGCTGTAGTCTTCCAGCCAGAGCGACACGGGCGCCAGCTCGAACATGTGCTCAAAGTCCGCACCCGATGATAAAGAAGACGACACGGCAGATTCCTCCGGCGCCAATTATTGACGAGCCATTGCGTGATCGCCGCGGGTCGGGCCAGGAGCGCCATAAAAAAAGGCCGGCACCTTGCGGAACCAGCCTGTTGTGCCTGCATGGCCGGCACTGGCCGAGGCATGCAGAAAGACCCCCCTGTCCGGGGGATCTCGCTCAGCGCGCGGGGCGTGCCGGGCGCTTGCGCGCGTCGTGGGCCACGAAGGGCTTGCCGCCACCAGCACCTGCCGGCTTGGCAAAGTCGGGCCGGCGGGGTGCGAAGTCGCCGCGGGGTGCGCCAGCACCTTCGCCGCGTGGCGCAAAGCCAGCACGGCCGGCGTCGCCAAAGCCTGGCTTGCGGCCATAGCCTTCGCCATCACGGCGAGGAGCGCCGGGGGCAGCGCGGTTGCCACCGTCGCGGCCTGCAAAGCCACCACCGAAACCGCCACGGTCGTTGCCACCGAAACCGCCACGGTCATTGCCGCCAAAGCCACCGCGGTCGTTGCCGCGTGCGGGACCACCAAAGCGGCGATCACGGCCGTGGCCGCCATCACGGCCTTCGAAACCACCACCACCCGATCGGCCACGGCCGCCGAAGTCAGCGCGTGGAGCCTGGGGCGCGCGCTGTGCGGGTTCCATGCCAGGAATCACTTCCGGCTTGAATTGCTGCTTGCTGTACGACTCAATGTCGTAGATCTTGCGGCGATCGCGGAACTCGGCAAACGTGACAGCCAAGCCGTCGCGGCCAGCCCGGCCGGTACGGCCGATGCGGTGGGTGTAATCCTCGGCCTTCATGGGCAGGCCGAAGTTGAACACGTGCGTGATCGTGGGCACGTCGATACCGCGTGCTGCCACGTCGGTGGCCACCAGGATCTGCACCTGGCCGCTGCGCAGCGCCATCAGGCGGCGATTGCGCAGGCCCTGGCTCAGGGCGCCGTGCAACGCAACGGCGGAGAAACCGTCTTGCTGCAGGTCGTTGGCCAGGCCGTCGCACTCCACCTGGGTGCTGGCAAACACGATGGCCTGGTTGATGGTGGTGTCGCGCAGCCAGTGGTCGAGCAGCTTGCGCTTGTGCTGTGCGTTGTCAGCCCAGTGCAGGATCTGCTTGATGTTGGCGTGCTTGGCCTGTGGCGAGTCGATGGTGACCTTTTGCACCGACGAACCGCCGTCGTGCATCACACGCATCGCCAGCTGCTGGATGCGCGGCGCGAACGTGGCGCTGAACATCATGGTCTGCTTGCGCTGGGCGGTCAGTTGGTTCAGTTCGGCCAGATCGTCCGAGAAGCCCAGGTCGAGCATGCGGTCGGCTTCGTCGACGACCAGGAACTGCACCTTGTCGAGCTTGATCTGCATCGAGCGCTGCAGGTCCAGCAGGCGGCCGGGAGTGGCCACCACCAGGTCGGCGTTCTGCAGCTTGGCGATCTGCAGTTGGTAGGGCATGCCGCCCACCACGTTGGCCACGCGCAGGCCACGGCAATGCTTGACGAGGTCGATGGCGTCATGCGCCACCTGCTGCGCCAGTTCCCGCGTGGGGCACAGGATCAGGGCGCCAGGAGTGGCGGCCTTGAAATTGCGCGAGCTGGTGGGATCCTTGCGCTTGGCGCGCTTGGGAGCGGGTTCGCCACGCTCGGCGGCTTCGGCCACGGAACGCTCGAAAGCGGCGCGTTCTTCAGCTTCGGCAGCAGCTTGCTGGTTGATCAGCGTGTGCAGCACGGGCAGCAGGAAGGCTGCGGTCTTGCCGGAGCCCGTCTGGCTGGAAACCATCAGGTCGATGAAGTGCTTGGCATCGGCGCCGGCACCCATGGCCAGGGGGATGGCCTTGAGCTGCACGCTGGTGGGCTGGGTGTAGCCCAGGTCGGCCACAGCCTGCACGAGTTCAGGCGCCAGGCCCAGCTCGACAAAGCCGTTGGGCTGGGCCGTCACGGCCACTTCTGCCTCGGCGGAAACAATATCCGCCACGGCGTCCAGAGGGGAAGACTGCACGGAAACGTCGGCAGCAAAGGAAGTATCTGCAGGCGCGAATTCGCCCTGCACCAAAGAGGTGTCGGTCATGATTTTTCTCTCACGAAGACGGTCGCGGGCGCTGCCCACGATTGGCTTCGTCAAATGGTTAAAAAACATCAACCATCAAACGAAACCTGCGCTGGCGCTGAAGGCCTGAGCGGGTGGGCGTTATTCGCCAGTCCTGCACTGTCTGGTGACAGTCGGCTGGCAAGCCCGGTGTGTGAGGGGAGATGCACAAACTGCGCGGGATTCCTGCGCAGCCAGCGATTATCGCACGATTAAGGGTTTCCCCGCAATACCCTTTTTTTGCGGTGCGGGGAGTGGCATGCCGAACCCTGCGCGGGCCCCGCCGCCAGCAACGCTGGGCCTGGCCTTGCCAGTCGCCCTCGCAACGGGGCGCTGCGGCAGCTCAGGGCTCAGGGCGCCTTCACCTCCACGGCCAGCAGGTGCTGGCGGTAGTGCGCCAGCTCTTCGATGGATTCATGCACGTCGGCCAGCGCCGTGTGCTTTTGGGCCTTCTTGAAGCTGGTATAGGCCTCGGGCTTCCAGCGCTTGGCCAGTTCCTTGAGCGTGCTCACGTCCACATTGCGGTAGTGGAAGAACCGCTCCAGCTTGGGCATGTAGCGCACCAGAAAGCGCCGGTCCTGCCCGATGCTGTTGCCGCACATCGGGGCCACGCCCTTGGGTACGTACTTCGCCAAAAAGGCGAGGATCTGCTGCTCGGCGGCTTCTTCGGTCACCGTGGAGGCCTTCACCTTGTCGATGAGGCCGCTGCGGCCGTGCGTGCCCTTGTTCCACGCGTCCATGCCGTTGAGCAGTTCGTCGGACTGGTGGATGGCGAACACGGGCCCTTCGATGCGGGGCTCCAGGTGAGGGCCGGTCACGACGACGGCGATCTCCAGCAGGCGGTCGGTGTCGGGCTCGAGGCCGGTCATTTCACAATCGAGCCAGACGAGGTTCTGGTCGGACTTGGCAAGCACAGGTGTGGGGGTGGGTGGGGCTTCGGACATGGCGCGCATTGTCGCCGATGCCCCCGTTGCCGACAGGTACAGCGCGCCACCCTGGCGCGGCGCCGCCCGGTAAACTCTGAGCCCACATGCCCATCACCGACGACCTTTCTCCTTCCCTGCTGCTGACGCTGGCGTTCGCCGCCGCGCTGTCATTGGGGCTTGTCATCAAGCTGTGGCTCGCCACCCGGCAGATCCGCCACGTAGCGCGCCACCGGGACGCAGTACCCGCAGCCTTCGCTGAACGCATCCCGCTGGCCGCGCACCAGAAGGCGGCCGACTACACCGTGACCAAGGCCCGCCTGGGGCTGCTGGAGATGTCGCTGGGCGCCGCGGTGCTGCTGTGCTGGACGCTCTTGGGCGGCCTGGATGCGCTGAACCAGGCGCTGCTGGGGCTGATGGGCGGCGGCATGGGGCAGCAACTGGCGCTGCTGGTGGCCTTTGCCGCCATCGGCGGCCTCATCGACCTGCCGCTCTCGCTGTACCAGACCTTCGTGGTGGAAGAGCGCTTCGGCTTCAACAAGATGACCTGGCGGCTGTGGCTGGGCGACGCCGTCAAAGGCCTGCTGGTGGGCGCCGTCATCGGCCTGCCGATCGCGGCCATGATCCTCTGGCTCATGGGCGCTGCGGGCCCGCTGTGGTGGCTGTGGGCCTGGTGCTTCTGGATGGGGTTCAACCTGCTGCTGATGGTGGTCTACCCCACCTTCATCGCCCCGCTGTTCAACAAGTTCCAGCCGCTCGAAGACGAATCGCTCAAGGCCCGCGTGACGGCGCTGATGCAGCGCTGTGGCTTCTCGGCCAAGGGCCTGTTCGTGATGGACGGCAGCCGCCGCAGCGCGCATGCCAATGCGTACTTCACCGGCTTTGGCGCCGCCAAGCGCGTGGTGTTCTACGACACGCTGCTGCGCCAGCTGGCCCCCGGCGAGGTCGAGGCCGTGCTGGCCCATGAACTCGGCCACTTCAAGCACCGTCACATCATCCAGCGCATCGTCACCATGTTCGCCCTGAGCCTGGCGGGGTTCGCGCTGCTGGGCTGGCTGTCCACCCAGGTGTGGTTCTATACGGGCCTGGGCGTGCGTCCCAACATCTCGCTGGACCCGGCCATGGCCGCTGCGCCCAACGACGCCCTGGCCCTGCTGCTGTTTCTGCTGGTGGTGCCGGTGTTCACCTTCTTCATCTCGCCCCTGTTCTCGCAACAGTCGCGCCGCCACGAGTTCCAGGCCGACGCCTATGCCGTGGCCCAGTCCAGCGGCGCCGATCTGTCCTCGGCCCTGCTCAAGCTGTACGAGGACAATGCCTCCACCCTCACGCCCGACCCGGTGTACGTGAAGTTCTACTACTCGCACCCGCCCGCCACCGAGCGGCTGGCACGCATGCAACCTACGGCCCAACCATGACAACCTCCATGCTCAAGAAAAAAGACTGGTCCACCCAGACCCGCCGCGCGCTGACCGCGACCGAAGTGGTCGCCAACCTGGCCAAGGTCGAGGGCTGGAAGCTCACCGGCGACGGCGCCGATGTGGCGATCGAGAAGACCTACCATTTCGCCAACTACTACGAGACCATCTCGTTCGTGAACGCACTGGCCTTCGTCGCCAACGCGCAGGACCACCACCCCGACCTGTCGGTGCACTACAACCGCTGCGTGGTGCGCCTGAACACCCACGACGTGCACGGCATCTCTTCCACCGACTTCGAGTGCGCGACCCAGTTCGATGCGCTCGTGGCCTGACTGCAGCCGCCGCCGCATGACACCTCACCCCCACCACCATGGCTGAGCGCAGCGCCCTCATGGAAGGCACGGTGGTTGCCAGCCACGGGCGCCACTGCATGGTCGAGACCCCCGACGGCGAGCGCCGCATCTGCCACCCCCGGGGCAAGAAAAGCCAGTCCGTGGTGGGCGACCGTGTGCTGTGGCAAGCGCCACCGCCCGGCCAGGGCGACGAGGGCACCATCGAGAAGGTGCAGCCGCGGCGCAACCTGTTCTATCGGCAGGACGAGATCCGCACCAAGTCGTTCGCCGCCAACCTGGACCAGGTCCTCATCCTCATCGCGGCAGAGCCCGTGTTTTCGGAAAGCCAGCTCGCACGCGCGCTGATTGCCGCCGAGGCCGAAGGCATCCAGCCCATCATCGGCCTGAACAAGAGCGACCTGGTGGAGCCCTTCGCCCGTGCCTGGGAGCGTCTGGTGCCCTACCGCCACATGGGTGCGGGCAAGCACTATGGCGTGCTGCCGCTGTCGCTGACCCTGTCGAGCGAAGTGGACCGCGCCCTGCTGATGGAGCACCTTCAAGGCAAGACCACCCTGGTGCTGGGCCCCTCGGGTTCGGGCAAGAGCACGCTGATCAACCTGCTGGTGCCAGGCGCCACGGTGCTGACGGGCGAGATCTCGCAGGCGCTGAACTCCGGCAAGCACACCACCACCAGCACGCACTGGTACTGGATGGACAAGGAGCGCACCACCGCGCTGATTGACTCGCCGGGCTTTCAGGAATTCGGCCTGCACCACATCGCCCCCATGCAGCTGGCCGCGTGCATGCCGGACATCGCCGAACACGCCACCCACTGCAAGTTCTACAACTGCACCCACCTGCACGAGCCTGGCTGCGGCGTGCTGGATGCGGTGAGACTGGGCCCTTCCGCTGGCGGGATCAGCCCCACCCGCTACAAAATCTATAGCGACCTGTTTGAAGAGCTGAGCCACACCCGGTATTGACCGGGGTATGGGTAGCTGCACGGTGCGGGAAACAAATAGACGCGGGCCTTGAAGCGCACCGCCCTCCACGTAGGCATGCACCACACCAGCGCACCCGTGGAACTGGCTTCGCCAGGCCGCCGGGTGCGTCCCCCTCGGGGGAAGCCGCGCAGCGGCTCAGGGGGGCTTACTAACCAAGCAGCCGCGCCAGGGTCAGCAACGCCAGCAGCAGCATCCACACCACCACGGACCGCCACACCAGGCCCACCACGCTGCGCAGATGGCCCACCTCGGGCTCGCGGCCGGGCGTGGAATCGCTGTCGCCCAGATCGGCGTCGATCTCCAGGCCCTGGGGCGCATGCAGTTCGGTGCGGGCCTTCAGCGCCTCGCCGCCCAGGCGCACATTGATCGCGCCGGCGGTGGCGGCGAGCACCACACCATCGTTGTCATTGGGAAAGCGCTGCGCATGAAAGCGCCAGCCTTCGATGGCCTCTTCGAAGCTGCCGACCACCGCAAAGCTCAGCGCCGTGAGCCGGGCCGGCAGCCAGTCGACCACCGTCCAGGCCTGTGCCGATGCCTGCTGCAGCGAGGCGCTGGCCGGCTGGGCGCCGGTGCGCTGTTTGTAGTGCCAGTAGCGCGACACGAACTCGGCCAGGCGGTACAGCACGGCGCCGGTAGGGCCCAGGCCCAGCGCCGCCAGGACCGAGAACCAGGCCAGCACGCCGAACACATGGCGGTGCGCCGCCAGCACCGAATATTCGATCACGTGGCGCACGATCTCGCTGCGCGGCAGTACCCCCACGTCCACTTGCTGCCAGTGCGCCAGCCGCTCGCGGGCCGCGTCTTCATTGCCCTCTTCGAGCGCATCGCGGATGCCCGTGAAGTGGTGGCTGAACTGCCGAAACCCGAGCGTGACGTAAAGCACCGCCACGCTCCAGAGCACTGCAAATGGCCACCCCAGGCCCCACAGCAGCAGCCAGTGGATCGCCAGCGTGACAAGGGCCGGCACCAGCACCGCCAGGCTCCAGGCCACCCAGCCGTGGTGCGGCTTGCCCGCGTCGAAATTGCGGCTCACGGACAGCGCCCACGCACGCAGGCCGGCATGGATGGGGTTGCTGCGTGCCAGCGGGCGTGCCTGCTCGATCAGCAAAGCGAACAGGATGGCGAAGAAACTCATGGGGAGCAATGATACTGGCGCTGAGGCCGCACCAGCACTCCGAGGCGCCCGCGCGGGACCCAGGGCGGGGCTGGCTGCTCCGGGCAGGGGACCGATGCCCACAGACGCAGCCCAAGGACCGTGGCCAGGCCCTCGGCAGTCTGCCTGCTCAGAGCCGGGGCCGGCACAGCGGCCAGCGGCACCGCCGCTCTGCCATGGCGGCTACGCCTGCATGAAACGGTAGAAATTGCGCAGCATGCCCGCCGTGGCACCCCAGATGTGGTGGGTCTTGCTGCCGTCGTGGAATGGCATGGAGAACCACTCGCGGTGGATGCCATCGCTGTCGAACACGTGGCGCCGGTGGTTGGCGGGGTCGAGCAGAAAAGCCAGCGGCACTTCGAACAGGTCGGCCACTTCATACGGGTTGGGCTGGAGCACGCACTCCGGCCGCACCAGCGCCACCACGGGCGTGATGATGAACGAAGAGCCCGTCACGTAGGTGGGCAGCGCGCCCAGCACTTCGACGAACTCGCGGTCCAGCCCCACCTCTTCCTGCGCCTCGCGCAGCGCGGTGTCGGCGGGCGTAGCATCTTCAGGGTCGGCACGCCCGCCCGGGAACGCCACCTGCCCCGAATGCGTGGACAGGTGGGCGGTGCGCTCGGTCAGCAGCACCATGGGCTGCTCGCGCAGCATGATCGCCAGCAGCACCGAGGCGTGCGCTGGCTCTCGGTTCATGAACTTCTTTTCCAGCACCACCTCCGGCTCCCACTGCGGCGGGTGTGCAAAGCGTGCCCGCAAGGCCTCGGGCGTCTGGTTGTGCAGCGGCACCGCGGGCAGGTGCGTGTCCACGCCCACGACCGGCACCAGGCGCGGATCGAAATCGGGCAGGCTGGACAGCGGCACGATGACCGACGAGACAGCAGGGGGCGGCGAAGAGTTCACGATGGATGGGCAGGGGTGGGGGACGGCCTCAGAAGCAGAAAAGCCGCTACGGCAGGCGCTGTAGCGGCTTCGTCAGGACTGGGCCAGGCCCACCGGGTCCGATCAGGCGGCAGTCGCGGCTGCAGCGGCAGCCTTGTTGACGCGCTGTGGCAGCTTTTCCTTGATACGTGCCGACTTGCCGCTGCGGTCACGCAGGTAGTACAGCTTGGCACGGCGCACGTCACCGCGGCGCTTGACTTCGATGCCGGCGATCAGCGGGCTGTAGGTCTGGAACGTACGCTCCACGCCTTCGCCGCTGGAGATCTTGCGCACGGTGAAGCCGCTGTTCAGGCCGCGATTGCGCTTGGCAATCACCACGCCTTCGTAAGCCTGCACGCGCTTGCGGGTACCTTCCACCACATTCACGCTCACGATGACGGTGTCACCAGGGGCGAATTCGGGGATGGTCTTGTTCAAGCGGGCGATTTCTTCCGCTTCCAGTGTCTGGATCAGGTTCATGTGAATTTCCTTGGGATCTTGTCCGCGCCAAAAATGGCTGCGTCGGGATTGACGTCTCAGTGTTTCAAAGGGAGGTCCCTGTCGAAACGGCCGGCCAGAGGATCGAAAAGCCTTTGATTATAGCAATTCAGGCCAGCTTGGCCAATACCGCCTCGTCCGCAGGCGCCAGGCGCCCTGCTTTTCGGGCCGCATCGATGAGATCGGGTCGGTGGCGGGCGGTGATGGACAGCCGCTGGTCGCGCCGCCAGCGCTCGATCTGCGCATGGTGGCCGGACATCAATGCGGGTGGCACAGGCTGCCCCGCCCACTCGTCCGGGCGCGTGTAATGCGGGCAGTCGAGCAGGCCGTCCAGCGCCGGGTTGAAGCTGTCGAGCTGGTGGCTGCCTTCGTCGTTGAGCACGCCGGGCTGCAGGCGCGCCACCGCATCGAGCAAGGCCATGGCAGCGATCTCGCCGCCGGAGAGCACAAAGTCGCCCAGGCTCATCTGCACGTCGACGTGGGCGTCGATGAAGCGCTGGTCGATCCCCTCGTAGCGCCCGCACAGCAGGATGCCCCCGGTGCTGGCGGACCAGCGCTCCACAGCCGTGTGGTTCAGCGGCTCGCCGATGGGAGAAAAAAGCACCACCGGCGCCTGGTTGTCCGCAGCTTCGCCCCGGTCGGCGCGAATGGCGGCCAGGCACCGGGCCAGCGGCTCGGCCAGCATGACCATGCCCGGGCCGCCACCGAACGGACGGTCGTCCACCCGGCGGTAGTTGCCTTCGGCATGGTCGCGCGGGTTCCACAGGCGCACATCCACCAATCCGCCGGTGTAGGCGCGGCGCGTCACGCCGCTGGCCAGGAACGGCGCGAACAGCTCGGGAAACAGGGTGATGACGTCAAAGCGCATGGTGCGGGGCGCTGCAATGTGACGGTGAGCGAACGAAGCGGCGCCGGACTTCTTAATAGTCGGGCTGCCAGTCGACGGTGATGCGCTTTTCGGGCAGGTCCACCTTGTCGATGAAGGCCGCGACGAAAGGAATCATGCGTTCGAGCGCCTTGCCGTCCTGCTCGTAGGCCAGCACCAGCACGGTCTGCGGCCCCGTGGCCATGAGCTCGCGCACGGCGCCCAGTGCCACGCCCTCGCGGTTGACCACGGCCAGGCCGATCAGATCGACCCAGTAGTACTCGTCCGTCGTGGTGGACGGAAAGCTCGAGCGCGGCACGAAGATGCGCGCACCGCGCAGCGCTTCGGCCGCATCGCGGTCGTCGATGCCTTCGGCCCAGGCCACCACCGTGTCGGAATGGTCCTTGGCCTGGCGGATGGACAGCAGCACGGTACCGGCAAACGCCTTGGCGCCGCGTTCGGACGGCTGCAGATACCACCGCTTGGCGGAAAACAGCGCCTCGGGGCTGCTGCTGTGCGACAGCACCTTGAACCAGCCCTTGACCCCCCAGGCGTCGGCGATGCGCCCCACTTCGACAGCGTCGGTGGGCAGCTCTGTGGGTTCGAGGGTGAGGTTGGCGGCCATGGCGGTGATTCCAGAATAGGAAAAGGGCGGGTTCCGTCGGCGTGCCGAACGGAACCCGCCCTTTTCAGGGAGCTTTAAGCAGCCTTCTTGGCGGCTTGCTTGATCAGGCGGTCCACGGTAGGCGAGGACTGGGCGCCCACGCTCTGCCAGTACGTCAGGCGGTCTTGCACGATGCGCAGGCCTTCTTCGGTTTCCTTGGCGGTGGGGTTGTAGAAGCCGATGCGCTCGATGAAGCGGCCGTCACGGCGCACGCGCTTGTCAGCAACGACGATATTGAAGAAAGGACGGCCTTTGGAGCCGCCGCGGGAGAGTCGAATGACGACCATGATTTATCCTTCGGGTGGTGAACTTCCGGCATTTGCCGCAAGCCACTGTGTTCGCAACCATATTCGCAACGCTTGAGACACGCGACATGGCCACCCGGCCAGCGACACGCTGCAAAGCCCGCGATTATATCCACTTCTTCCCAAATGCCCACCATTCGTCCCAGTGCCGACAGCGACCTGCCCGCGATCACCGCCATTTACCGACACCACGTGCTCCACGGAACCGGCACTTTCGAGATCGACCCACCCTCCGAAGCCGACATGACAGGCCGCCGCGCAGACGTGCTGGCCAAGGGGTTGCCCTGGCTGGTGGCCGAGCAGGACGGACAGGTGTTGGGCTTTGCCTACGCCAACTGGTTCAAGCCCCGCCCGGCCTACCGGTTCTCGGCAGAAGACTCGATCTACATCGCTGAAGACGCGCGGGGCATGGGCCTGGGCCGCCAGCTGCTGGGAGAGCTGGCAGCGCAGGCAGAAGCCGCCGGCGTGCGCAAGCTGCTGGCCGTGATCGGCGACTCGGCCAACGCTGGCTCCATCGGCGTGCACCGCGCGCTGGGCTTCACCGAGGTGGGCGTCATGCGCTCGGTGGGCTGGAAGTTCGGCGCCTGGCGCGACATCGTGCTCATGGAAAAATCCCTGGGCGCGGGCGACACCACGTCGCCGGAATGACAATGGCCCGCATGAAAAACAAGACTGCAGCGGCCTGGCTCGCCTTCCTCGGCGGGCCCCTGGGCCTGCACCGCTTTTACCTGCATGGGCTGGGCGACCTCATCGGCTGGCTGCTGCCCATCCCCACGGCCCTGGGCATCTACGGCATCCAGCGCGTGCAGCAGATGGGCCAGGACGACCACACGAGCTGGATGCTGATCCCGCTGCTGGGCTTCACCATCGCGGGCTGCGCGCTGCAGGCCATCCTATTCGCGCTCAAGACGCCCGAGGCCTGGAACGCACGCTACAACCCGGCAGCCGCGCCCGATGCGCCAGCGGGCCAGACGCAATGGATCACCATCGGCGCCATCATCGTTGCGCTGATGGTGGGCACTGCGGTGCTGATGGCGAGCCTGGCGTTCAGCTTTCAGCGCTACTTCGAGTACCAGATCGAGGAAGCCCGCAAGATATCGCAGTGACCGGGCCAGAGCGCTGAGCGCATTGAACGCACTGCGCGCCCCACCAAGCCAAACGCCCCGCGGGACTTGCATCCCGCGGGGCGTTTTGGCTGAATCAGACTTGGTCTCTTGCTACTAATTCGGTAGCGCAGCACCTTAAACCGATCACAAAGATCACCGATCAGAAGATCTGCAGGCTGATCCAGTAGGCCACGGCCGCCACGAAGGCACTGGCCGGGATGGTAAGCACCCAGGCCCAGATGATGTTGCCCGCCACGCCCCAGCGCACGGCGCTCGCGCGCTGCGTGGAGCCCACACCCACGATGGCACCGGTGATGGTGTGGGTGGTGGACACCGGAATGCCCAGCGTGGTCGCCAGGAACAGCGTGATCGCCCCGCCCGTCTCCGCGCAGAAGCCGCCCACGGGCTTGAGCTTGGTGATCTTCTGGCCCATGGTCTTGACGATGCGCCAGCCGCCGAACATGGTCCCGAGGCCGATGGCCACGTAGCAGCTCACGATGGTCCAGGTGGGCGGCGACGCATCGCTGGCCGACGAATACCCGGTGGCGATCAGCAGCAGCCAGATGATGCCGATGGTCTTTTGCGCATCGTTGCCGCCGTGGCCCAGACTGTAGGCGCCAGCAGACACCAGCTGTAGCCGGCGGAACCACTTGTCCACCTTGCTGGGCCGCGTGCGCCGGAAGATCCAGGCTACGGCCACCATCATGAGCGAGCCCAGCGCAAAGCCCAGCAGGGGCGACACGAAGATGAATGCCACGGTCTTCAGAATGCCGCCAGAGATGAGCGCACTGGCGCCGGCCTTGGCGATCACCGCGCCCACGATGCCGCCGATGAGCGCATGCGAGGAGCTGCTGGGGATGCCGTAGTACCAGGTGATCACGTTCCAGGTGATGGCGCCCACGAGCGCGCCGAACACCACGTGCGTGTCGACCACGCCGGGCTGGACGATGCCCTTGCCCACGGTGGCCGCCACGCTCAGGTGGAAGATGAAGATCGCGACGAAGTTGAAGAACGCCGCGAACAGCACCGCCTGCGCGGGCTTGAGCACACCCGTGGAGACCACGGTGGCGATCGAGTTGGCAGCGTCGTGGAACCCGTTCATGAAGTCGAACAGGATCGCCAGCGCCACGAGCAGAACCACAACCCAGAGGGCCGTCTGTACGGTTTCCATGCTGGTCAGCCCGCGGGGTTCAGGAGTTCTCGAGGACGATGCCCTCGATGCAGTTGGCCACGTCCTCGCACTTGTCGGTGATGGTCTCCAGCAGCTCGTAGATGGCCTTGAGCTTGATCACCTCGCGCACATCGGGCTCCTCGCGGAACAGCTCGCTGCCGGCGCTGCGCATCACGCGGTCGGCGTCGGATTCGAGCTTGTCGATCTCTTCGCAGGTCTTGAGCGCGGCCTCGGCCACGGCGGGGTCGGCGATCTTCTCCAGCAGCTTGACCGCGTCGCGCACACGCTCGCAGCACTTGAGGCTCAGGTCGGTCAGGCGCGTGATCTCTTCCGTCATGTGGCGCACGTCGTACAGCGCCATGGTCTCGGCGGAGTCCTGGATCAGGTCGGCCACGTCGTCCATCGTGTTGATGAGCGTGTGGATCTGCTCACGGTCAATGGGGGTGATGAAGGTCTTGTGGATGGACTTGTTCACCTCGTGCGTCACACGGTCGGCGGCGCGCTCGGCGTTGTCCACATCCTGGTTGTACTTGTCGCGCAGGTGCGGGTCGTTGTAATTGGCCACCAGTTGCGAAAACGCCCGGGCCGCCTCGACGATCCGGTCCGCATGCTGGTTGAACATCTCGAAAAAATTGCCTTCGCGTGGCAACAGCTTGGCAAACAGCATGGGAACTCCTGCAGGGGGATCGGTTTTTTGAAAGAGACAAAGCCATGACAGTGGCATGACTTTTTGGTGACTCTGCGAGTTTAACCGCCCGCCCTCGCTCGGCCCCAGCCGCGCAGAGCGTGCAGCGGCCACCAGAACCCGCGCACGGGCCACGCGCGCAGCAATATGAATCCATTGACGGCCTGCCGCGCTCTGCACAAGCGGCTCCAGCTATCGAATCAATAGCAATCCAGACATGCCCCATTGGCGGCAGCGCACGGATGGTCGGTCCGCTCCTACAAATGTGCGCCACGCGATCCCACAGCCTGCGGCTCGCATGGACTTAGATTGGGTTCTCGCCCAGGCGGCCGGCCACCGGCACTGCTGTGGCGCCCACGAACCGACCCTCGATTTCAGCAAGGACATTCTTCATGAGCACACCTCTCTTTCGCCATGTTCCGCTGGCGCTGGCCCTTGCCGCCTGCACCGCGTTCAGCGCGCAGGCCCAGACCAGCGCATCTTCGTCTTCGTCGTCCAGCGCGGCATCGTCGCGCTGGGGCAACGGCCGCGGCTCGGTCCTGCCCTACACCCAAGATGGCTACATCGGCATCAACGGGGGCCGCTCCAACTACAGCCTGAGCAACGGCCCTGCGGGCCTCGGGCTGAGCCAGGACGATTCTGGCAACGCCTACAAGATCTACGCGGGCGGGTTCTTTCACCGCAATCTCGGCGTGGAACTGGGCTACCTGAACGCCGGCACCGCGCACCGCCTGGGCGGTGACACCAAGGCCCACGGGTTCAACCTGAGCCTGGTGGGCCGCGCTCCGCTGGGCGAGCAGTTCGACGTGTTCGGCAAGCTGGGCACCACGTACGGCCGCACACGCACCTCCGGGCAGGCCTCGACGGGCGTGGCGCTGGGCAAGGAAGACGGGTTCGGCCTGTCGTACGGCCTGGGCGCGCGCTGGGCCTTCACACCGCAATGGGCGGCGGTGGTGGAGTGGGAGCGCCACAAGTTCAAGTTCTCGGACGGCGACGATTCGGTCAACCTGACGACTGTGGGCCTGCAGTACCGCTTCTGAAGCCGCTGACGCAGGCAGATGCCGGTGATGCCGGTGATGCGGGTGCGTAGCCTGCGGTGGCGCAATGGGGGATGGCGCGGCGATCGCCCGGCCCCCGCCCCCCAGCCCACCGGCTGACCAAAGAAAAAGCGCGGCTCGAAAGCCGCGCTTTTTGTTGGCGTGTGCATGGACCAGCCCGCGCCGTCTCGCGCCCGGGCCACCCCTTCAGGTCACTCGCCCAGATAGGCAGCGCGCACCTTCGGATCGTTGAGCAGCGCCTGGCCGGGGCCGGTCATGGTGATCAGGCCCGACTCCATCACGTAGCCGCGGTCGGCGATCGCCAGCGCGCGGCTGGCGTTCTGCTCCACCAGCACAATGGTCACGCCCAGCGCGTACACGTCGCGCACCACTTCGAAGATCTTGTCCACCATGATGGGCGACAACCCCATGGAGGGCTCGTCCAGCAGCAGCACCTTGGGCTGGCTCATCAGCGCGCGGCCCATGGCCAGCATCTGCTGCTCGCCGCCGGACATGGTGCCGGCCAACTGGTCCTTGCGCTCGCGCAGGCGTGGGAAGATGGTGAACATCTTCTCGATGTCGGCCAGGATGCCCGCCTTGTCCTTGCGGATGTAGGCGCCCATCTGCAGGTTCTCGGTGATGGTCATGCGTGCGAACACGCCGCGGCCTTCCGGCACCATCACGAGGCCTTCCTTGACGAGGTCCCAGGCGCCCTTGCCCTTGATGCTCTTGCCCAGGTACTCGATGTCGCCATCGTTCATGCCCAGGGTGCCGGTGATGGACTTCATGGTGGTGGTCTTGCCGGCGCCGTTGGAGCCGATGAGCGACACCAGTTCGCCCTCACGCACTTCGAAGTCCACGCCCTTGACGGCCTGGATACCGCCGTAGGCCACCTTCAGGCCCTTGACCTGCAATAAAACTTTGTTGGATTTGTCGGCCATTTGTTGTGTCCTGTCCTTCAGTGCCCGCCGGTGCCCAGATAGGCCTCGATCACTTTTTCGTTCTTCTGCACTTCGGCAGGGTTGCCTTCGGCAATCTGCTTGCCGTAGTCGAGCACCGTCACGCGGTCGCACAAGCCCATGACCAGCTTCACGTCGTGCTCGATGAGCAAGATGGTGCGGTTGTCATTGCGGATGCGGTCGATGAGTTCGCGCAGCTGCACCTTCTCGGTGGCGTTCATGCCGGCGGCGGGCTCGTCCAGCGCGATGAGCTGGGGGTCGGTGGCCAGTGCGCGGGCGATCTCCAGGCGGCGCTGGTCGCCGTAGCTCAAGGTGCGCGCCTTGTAGTCGGCGAACTTGCCGATGCCCACGTAGTCCAGCAATTCCTGCGCGCGACGGCGGATGGCGGCTTCTTCTTCCTTGAAGCCCTTGGTGCGGAACACCGCCCCCACCAGGCCGGACTTGGTGCGGATGTGGCGGCCCACCATCACGTTCTCCAGCGCGGTCATTTCAGCGAACAGGCGGATGTTCTGGAACGTGCGGGCGATGCCCGCCTTGGCCACTTCATGCACCGCCGTGGGCTCGTAGGGCTTGCCGGCCAGCTCGAACGTGCCCGCGTCGGGGGTGTACAGGCCGGTGATCACGTTGAAGAACGTGGTCTTGCCGGCGCCGTTGGGGCCGATCAGGCCATAGACCTGGCCGCGCTGGATGGTGATGCCCACATCGGACAGGGCCTGCAGGCCGCCGAACCGCTTGGAGATACCGGCGACCTTCAGCACCACTTCGTTGGATTTCTCTGTCATTGCTAACTTTCGGTGGTGTTCGGCTTCAGGTCTTCTGCGTCAGGCTCTTGCCGTGCTCGGGCGAAGGCCACAGGCCGCGGGGGCGCAGCAGCATGATGATGATCATGGCCAGGGCGATCAGCAGCTGGCGCAGGATGGCCGAGTCCAGACGGCCGTCCGTCATGGCCTGCAGCGGGCCGGCGACGTAGCGCAGCACCTCGGGCAGCGCCGACAACAGCACCGCACCCAGGATCACGCCGGGGATGTGGCCGATACCGCCCAGCACCACCATGGCGACGATCATGACCGACTCCATCAGGCTGAACGACTCGGGCGAGACGAAGCCCTGGAAGGCACCGAACATCGCTCCCGACACGCCGCCGAACGATGCGCCCATGGCAAACGCCAGCAGCTTCATGTTGCGGGTGTTGATGCCCATGGCCTTGGCGGCGATTTCGTCTTCGCGGATGGCCATCCAGGCGCGGCCGACGCGCGAGTCCTGCAGGCGGTAGCAGATGATCACCGAGATCACCACCAGCACCAGGAACAGGTAGTAGTACAGCGTGACGGAGTTGATGTCGAAGCCGAACACCTCCAGCCGCTTGCCCAGGTCCAGGCCGAAGATCTTGACCGAGTCGATCTGGCCCAGGCCCTTGGGGCCGTTGGTCAGGTTGACGGGGTGGTCCAGGTTGTTCAGGAAGATGCGGATGATTTCGCCGAAGCCCAGCGTCACGATGGCCAGGTAGTCACCGCGCAGCTTCAGCGTGGGCGCCCCTAAAAGCGCCCCGAAGAACGCCGCCAGCAATGCCGCCACCGGTATGACCAGCCACAGCGAGGTGTGCAGCCCGTTCGGAAACATCGCAGCGAAGGCGGCGAAGGTATCGGCCAGGTGCGGCGACGCCATCAGCGCGAACAGATAGGCGCCCACGGCGTAGAAGGCGACGTAGCCCAGGTCGAGCAGGCCGGCGTAGCCGACGACGATGTTCAGGCCCAGCGCCAGCATCACGTACAGCAGTGCCAGGTCGGCAATGCGCACCCAGGCGTTGCCGAAGAATTGCAGGATCAGCGGCAGCACCAGCAGCGCGATCGCGCCGAGGATCCAGTGGGTCTTGGTGTTCTTCATGGTGTGGTGCTCCTCAGGCTCGGTCCGCCACACGCTCACCCAGCAGGCCCGAAGGGCGCAGCGTCAGGATGATGATGAGCACGATGAACGCAAAGATGTCGGTGTAATGGCTGCCCAGCAGGCCGCCCGTGAGCGTGCCGATGTAGCCCGAGCCGATGGCTTCGATGAGGCCCAGCAAGATGCCGCCCACCACTGCGCCGGCCAGGTTGCCGATGCCGCCGAACACGGCCGCCGTGAAGGCCTTGAGCCCTGGCAGGAAGCCCATGGTGTGCTGCGCCGTGCCGTAGTTGGACGCATACATGATGCCGGCGATGGCCGCCAGGATGGCGCCGATGATGAAGGTGGCAGAAATCACCATGTCGGGCTTGACGCCCATCAGGGACGCCACGCGGGGGTTCTCAGCGGTGGCGCGCATCGCGCGGCCCAGGTTGGTGTGGTTCACCAGGTAGACCAGAGACGCCAGGGACACTGCCGTCACGCCCAGGATGAGGATCTGCGTGGGGGTGATGAACGCGCCACCGATCTGGAACGGCGAGCTGGGCAGCAGCGTGGGGTAGGGCTTGTAGTTGGGCTTCCAGATGATCATCGCCAGCGTCTGCAGCAGGATCGACATGCCGATGGCGGTGATCAGGGGGGCCAGGCGCGGGCTGCTGCGCAGCGGGCGGTAGGCAACCTTTTCGATCGTGAAGTTCAGCGTGGCAGCCACCACGCACGCAATGACCGTGGCCAGCAGCAGGATGACCCAGCCAGGGGCGCCGGGCATGGCGCCCTGCATCATCCCTATACAGCTCCAGCTGGTGAGTGCACCGATCATCAGCACTTCGCCGTGGGCGAAATTGATCAGTTGAATAATGCCGTACACCATGGTGTAGCCCAAGGCTATCAAGGCGTACATGCTGCCGAGAACCAGACCGTTGATGATCTGTTGCAGCAAAATGTCCATAAGAGAAGTCCTTCGTTTGTGACGTACCCACCGCTTTGGCACCGGAATCGGTACAGCCTTGTGGGCCCGACTGCCATCTAGCAAAAAACCCGCCAGAAATGCAGCTGTGCGGGTTTGTGGACGGGATTGTAGCGAGTAGTCACAAGCGGCCCCCACCAAGCCGGGCGGGGTTTTCCCTCGGGTTTAGGCCCTATCAGCGCGGAACGCGATTCATAAGCCTAGATGATGCAAGCAGGAATATTGATGTGCAAACTTATTACCGGCGCAATGCAAAATCAGCATAACCCGGCATAAAGTGCCGTGCTGCACTGCATCAGGCGTCGTCGTCCATCCCGCCAGAAGCATCGGCCGACGCATTGCGGTCGCGCAGCGCACGCAGTTTCTGTGCAATCTTGATTTCAAGCCCGCGCTCCACCGGCTGGTAGAAACCGGGCTCGGGCATGCCCTCGGGCAGGTAGTTTTCGCCCGCGGCGAAGCCGCCCTCCTCGTCGTGCGCGTAGCGGTAGCCCTTGCCGTAATCGAGCTCTTTCATGAGCTTGGTCGGTGCATTGCGCAGGTGCATGGGCACCGGGCGGGTGCCGTCCTTCTTCACCCAGGCGCGGGCGGCGTTGTAGGCCTTGTAGACCGCGTTGGACTTGGGCGCCACGGCCAGGTACACCACGCATTCGGCCAGCGCCAGCTCGCCCTCGGGCGTGCCCAGGCGTTCATACACTTCGGCAGCATCGAGCGCCAGTCGCAGCGCACGCGGGTCCGCCAGGCCGATGTCCTCGCTGGCCATGCGCACCAGGCGGCGTGCCATGTAGCGCGGGTCGGCACCGCCGTCGAGCATGCGCACCAGCCAGTACAGCGCGGCGTCGGGGTCCGAGCCCCGCACGGACTTGTGCAGCGCGCTGATGGTGTCGTAGAACTGCTCGCCGCCCTTGTCGTAGCGGCGCATGCGCTCGCCCAGCACCTTGAGCAGCCAGGCGTCGGTGATCTCGGTGAGCTTCTCTTGCGTGGCCGCCATGGCCAGCGTCTCCAGGGTGTTGAGCAGCCGGCGCGCGTCGCCGTCGGCGTAGGCCACCAGGCGATCGATTGCTACATTTTCGATAGCTGGTAGCGCTTGCTCCGCCTGCGCCAGGGCCACGATCTGCTTCAAATCGTCTTCGGACAGGGGCTGCAGCACGTACACGGCGGCGCGCGACAGCAGCGCGGAGTTGACCTCGAACGAAGGGTTCTCGGTGGTGGCGCCGATGAAGGTGAACAGGCCGGACTCGACGTGCGGCAGAAAGGCATCCTGCTGGCTTTTGTTGAAGCGATGCACTTCGTCGACGAACACGATGGTGCGCTGCTGCATCAGTCCGTCGCGCGCCAGTTCGGCCCGCTCCACTGCTTCGCGGATGTCCTTGACCCCGCCCAGCACCGCGCTGATGCTGATGAACTGCGCATCGAAGGCATCGGCCATGAGCCGCGCGATGGTGGTCTTGCCCACGCCCGGCGGCCCCCACAGGATGCAGCTGTGGGGCCGGCCCGACTCGAACGCCAGCCGCAGCGGCATGCCGGGGCCCAGCACATGCTGCTGGCCGATGACATCGCCCAGGGTGCGCGGGCGCAGGCGTTCGGCCAGGGGCTGGTGCATGGGGGACGAAGAGGTCGCGACGGTCATTCACCGATTCCAACACATCCCACCCTGCCCATTCGTCAGAGCGGGCATGCGCGGCACGTCGGCTTCAGCCTGACCGGCCGGCCGCCACAACAGCACCTGGCAAGCGGCTGTGCCAGGGGTGCGCGCAGCTCAACGACCCAAGGTGACAGACACCGCGCGGCGGCAGCGTCTAGTATCTGGTCCTCGGTCCACACCCCCTATCCGGAGCCTGTCCACCATGTCCCTTGCCGCCAATATCGTCGTCGGTCTGATCGGCGTCCTGCACGTCTACATCCTCGTGCTCGAGATGTTCCTGTGGGACAAACCCGCTGGCCGCAAGGCCTTCGGCCAGTCGCGTGAACAGGCCGCAGCCACCAAGGTGCTGGCGGCCAACCAGGGCCTGTACAACGGTTTTCTGGCGGCGGGCTTGTTCTGGGGCCTGTACCTGGGGGACGCCGCCGGGCTGGGCGTGAAGATGTTCTTCCTGCTGTGCGTGCTGGTCGCCGGGCTGTACGGCGCAGCCACCGCCAGCCGCAAGATTCTGTTCATCCAGTCGGTGCCTGCAGCCATCGGCCTGGCTCTGCTGCTGTTGGCCTGACCTGTCTGCCGGGCCCGCGGGTTCGGCACCGGCAAGCACCAACTCACTCAAATCCTGCCAAAACAGGCGCTACCGCTTTGCCAATGCGCCCCAGCAGCTACTATTTCGATAGCACCCAAGGCGCAAAGAGTTACTGCTTCACCACATCCGCCCCAGCGGGTGGCTTGAACTGGAATGTGCCCGCTGGCAGGGCCGCATTGGCCTGCATGCCGTTGAAGCGGATCAGCGAGCGCTGACCGAAGCTGTCCAGGATGTCCAGGGCCGCCAGTTGCTCGCTGGCAAAGCCCACGCGCACGCTCTTGAGCTGGCCGTCCTTGGACTTCGGCGTGGCCAGCACCCACTGCAGGCCGTCCTGGTCCGGGGCGTTTTCCAGCGTGAACTCGGCCTTGAGGGCCGACAAATCGGGTGCCGATGCCAGCAGCGCCGCCGGCGTGGTCCCCAGCGCCTGCGCCTGGGCACGCTGCGTGACCTGGTTCAGGTCCACGTCATAGAGCCACAGTGTCTGCCCGTCGGCCACGATGGTCTGCTCGAAAGGCTTCTTGTAGACGAACTTGAAGCGGTTCGGGCGCTGGAACTCGAAGCTGCCGCTCGACTGCTTGGTGCGGGCGGCTTGGCCATCCTTGGGCGGCGACGTCACGGTCTGCGTGAAATCGGCCTTGCCCGTCTGGCTGCCCTTCATGAACGACTCCAGGTTCTTCAGGCCGTCGGCGCTCGCTGCGGTTGCGGCAGCAGCTATCAAAATTGCAGTAGCGATCTTTTTCAACAGTAACTCCTGGGAGGTGCAGGCCCGCTTTGCGCCAGGCCTGCCATTCATTCGCTGCGGTTGGGCACCAGCACTTCGCGCTGGCCGCTGGCGGTGAGCCCACTGACGAGACCGGCTTTTTCCATGTCTTCCAGCAGCCGCGCCGAGCGGTTGTAGCCGATGCGCAGCTTGCGCTGCACGTACGAGATGCTCGCCTTGCGGTCCTTGAGCACCACTTCGACGGCCTGGTCGTACATGGGGTCCTTCTCGCCCCCATCGCCACTGCCGCCGTCTCCTGACAGATCGCCGTCACCGTCCACAGTTCCGCCTTCCAGCACGCCTTCTATGTAGTCCGGCTCCCCTTGCTGCTTGAGGTAGCTGACGACACGGTGTACTTCCTCGTCCGACACGAAGGCGCCGTGCACCCGGATCGGCAGGCCCGTGCCGCTGGCCATGTAGAGCATGTCGCCCATGCCCAGCAGGGCTTCGGCGCCCATCTGGTCGAGGATGGTGCGGCTGTCGATCTTGGAGCCCACCGAGAACGCGATGCGGGTGGGAATATTGGCCTTGATCAGGCCCGTGATCACATCCACGCTGGGGCGCTGCGTGGCCAAAATCAAATGGATGCCGGCGGCCCGCGCCTTTTGCGCCAGCCGGGCGATCAGCTCTTCGATCTTCTTGCCCACCACCATCATCAGGTCGGCCAGCTCGTCGATGATGACCACGATGTGCGGCAGGCGCTGCAGCGGCTCGGGCTCCTCGGGCGTCAGGCTGAAGGGGTTGTAGATGAACTCCTCGCGCGCCTTGGCCTCGTCGATCTTGACGTTGTAGCCCGCCAGGTTGCGCACGCCCAGCTTCGACATGAGCTTGTAGCGCCGCTCCATCTCTGCCACGCACCAGTTCAGGCCGTGCGCCGCCTGCTTCATGTCGGTCACCACGGGCGCCAGCAGGTGCGGGATGCCTTCGTAGACCGACATTTCCAGCATCTTGGGGTCGATCATGAGCAGGCGCACGTCGCGCGCCTCGGCCTTGTACAAGAGCGACAGGATCATCGCGTTGATACCCACCGACTTGCCCGAACCGGTCGTCCCTGCCACCAGCACGTGCGGCATCTTGGCGAGGTCTGCCACCACCGGGTTGCCCACGATGTCCTTGCCCAGGCCCATGGTGAGCATGCTCTTGGCCTCGTGGTAGACCTGCGAGCCGAGAATCTCGGACAGGCGGATCGACTGGCGCTTGGCGTTGGGCAGCTCCAGCGCCATGAAGTTCTTGCCCGGGATGGTCTCCACCACGCGGATGGACACCAGGCTCAGCGAACGCGCCAGGTCCTTGGCCAGGCCGACGATCTGCGAGCCCTTCACACCCGTGGCGGGCTCGATCTCGTAGCGCGTGATCACCGGGCCGGGCATGGCCGCCACCACGCGCACCTCCACGCCAAAGTCCTTGAGCTTTTTCTCGATGAGGCGGCTGGTCATCTCCAGCGTCTCGGGCGCCACGGTTTCCTGGCGCTGCTGGGGGCCGTCGAGCAGGTCCACCAGCGGCAGCTTGCTGTCGGGCATCTCGGTGAACAGGGGCTTCTGGCGCTCTTTCACCACCCGGGTGCTTTGCGGCACCTCCACCAGGATGGGCTCGATGATCTGGATGGGCTCAGGGTGGTGCACCTCGCTCTCGGTGCGCTCTTCCAGCACCACCACAGCGCGCTCGCGGGCCGCCTTGCGCCCCACCGCCACGTCCTTGGCGACCTCGCGCTTGGCCAGGCGCGACTGCACCAACGAATCGATGCGCGAACCCAGCACCTCGGCCACATGCCCCCAAGAAAAGCGAAACACCAGCGCCGCACCCAGCACCGCCAGCACGATCGACAGCAGGGCCGAGCCGGTGTAGCCCAGCCACTTCACGCTGGCAGGACCGGTCACATAGCCCAGCACCCCACCGGCATGCCCACCCGGCAGCAGGGATTCAAAGCGGTACAGGCGCGACCACTCCAGCGCAGTGCTGGCGCACATCAGCAGCACCAGGCCGCCCCAGAACAGCACACGGCGCTGCATGGGGCTGGCGGCACCCGGCACCTGCTCGCCGCCGCGCATCCAGCGCGCCAGCGACGACAGCCAGGCGCGCACGCCCGCCGCCACGCACCACCATACGGAGAAGCCGAGCGCGAAGTAGCTGCCATCGGCCAGCCAGGCGCCAAACCGGCCCGCCCAGTTGGCCACCATGCGGACGTCCCGCGCGCCGGAATTGGAAAAAGCCGCGTCCTGCGCGGAGTAGCTCACGAGCGCCAGCAGCCAGAAAACCAGGGCCAGCAGGCCCACCATCAGGCCGATCTCATGGCCGAAACGGGCGGCGCCCGTGCGTGGCGGCGACTTGGCCGCGGACGATGCGTTCAGGGTATTGAGGGAATAGGTCATATGCGTGCGGGGCACAGCTTAACGCAAGCATCGGGCTAGCTTGTTTTGCGGGGCTGTGCCGCAATGCGTGCTGTTGACAACAATTTTCGCGACGCCACAGGCGTTGTCGGACAAGGGCACAGCAATGCCAACCCGGTCAGATAATGTCAGGCTGTACCATTCGCGCCCTCGGCCGCTCATACCCTGAGCCAGCACTTGGTGGGCGCACCCAAGTCACCCGTATTCCGCAATGGCCATCAATCTCTTCGCACGCGCCGCTGCCGCGCCCACCCCCATCGAGATCCAGACGTTGCTGCACGCTTATCAAGAGGGCGACTTGCAGGCCGCGTTCTTGAAAGCAGAGGCCGTGACCACGAAGTTTCCCAGGCACGCGCTGGGGTGGGGGATTTTGGGGGCCATCCATCGCGCCCGCCGCGAGGATGCCAAAGCCCTGCCCTGCCTGAAAAAAGTAGCCGACATCCACCCCGCGGATCCGACGGCGCACTTCAATCTGGCCAACGCTCTGCGGGACCTGGGCCAGTCTGAAGAAGCAGCCCGCCACTACCACCGTGCGCTGAAGCTCAAGCCTGATCTCCCCCATGGCTTCTTCCATCTGGGCAACATGCAGCACGAGACCGGCAAGCTGGACTTGGCCGAACGCAGCTTCCGCAGGGCTCTGGACCTGACGCCCGATCACATCGAAACGCTGAGCAACCTCGCCTACGTCCTGCAGGATGGACGTCGCCACCAAGAGGCACTGGCTCTCTACGACCGTGCCCTGGCCATTGATCCTGACAATGCAGCGCTGCACTACAACCGTGGCGATGTGCTGCTGGAGTTGGAGTTGCTGGATGACGCGGAAAACGCAGCCCGCAAAGCCATAGGCCTTGCACCCGACATGGCACAAGCCCATGCCCTATGGGCCCAAGTACTCAAGGCCCGTGGTGATCTGGACGCAGCGGTGCGCGCATACCAGGAGGCGCTGCGCATCGAGCCTGACAACACCGACATCCATAGCAACCTGCTTTTCACGCTGAGCTACCTGCCCTTGCAGCGTCAGTCAGAGAACCTTGAGCACGCCAAGGCCTTTGGGCACACCGCTTGGCGTAAGGCCCGGGCGGTGGCACTGGCACAGGACTGGACGGGAGACCCTTCCCCGAAGGTCCTGCGTGTCGGGCTGGTATCAGCCGATCTGCGCAATCACCCGGTAGGCCATTTTCTGGAAGGCATTCTTGCCAACCTCGGCTCCCCCCGGATTGAACTGGTTGCGCTGAGCACTCAGAGCTTTGAAGACGACCTCACGCGGCGTATCCGCCCAGCATTTTTGGAGTGGCATTCGCTGGCCGGCATGCCTGATGCAGAAGCGGCGGCAAAGGTCCGCAGCCTCGGCCTGCATCTGGTGCTCGACCTATCGGGCCACACGGCAGGAAACCGGCTGCCTTTGTTCGCCCATCGCCTCGCCCCCGTGCAAACCACATGGCTGGGATATTTCGCGACCACCGGCGTGCGGGAGATGGACTATCTGATCGCAGATGCCATCAGCCTGCCGCGCGAGTACGAAAGCCATTTCACCGAAACCATATGGCGCCTGCCCGACACGCGCCTTTGCTTTACACCGCCGAGAGAAACGGTCCAGGTCAATCCCCTGCCCGCGCTGACGCAGGGCTTCGTGACATTCGGCAGCACCAGCAATCTGCTCAAGCTCAATGACAGCGTCATCGCATCGTGGAGCCGAATTCTGGGCAATGTCCCGCAAAGCCGATTGCTCCTTCAAGCCAAGCAGTTGGGTTCGGTCGATATGAGGCAAGCGCTGACCCGCCGGTTCGCCACCCATGGTGTACAAGCGGACCGCTTGATTCTGAAAGAGCCTGCCGACCGGAGTGCATACCTTCACACCTATCACCTGGTGGATTTCTGCCTGGACCCGTTTCCATTCCCTGGCGGTACTACCACGGCAGAGAGCCTATGGATGGGCGTGCCCGTTATGACCCTGGGTGGAGACCACTTTCTCGCCAGGCAAGGCGCAGGATTGCTGACGAACGCAGGACTTGCGGATTGGATTGCCACCGATCTGGAAGACTATGTCGCCCGCGCCATACGGCTCGCCCAGGATGTGCCCTCTTTGGCGACTTTGCGGCAGGAATTGCGCAGCAAGGCCCTGGCATCACCCATCTTCGATGCGCCCCGTTTTGCTCGGAACCTTGAAGACGCTTTCTGGGGCATGTGGGACCACAAGAAGAACGGCGGCCTTGAGGCCTGACTCACCCCAGCGCGTTCAGCCGGTCCTTGAGCAGCGTCGCGCCGCCGGGCTGCGCCTCGATGAAGCCGCGCTCTTCCAGGTCTTTCATCACGCGGCTGACCATCTCGCGGGAGGCGCCCACCATCTTGGCCAGGTCCTGGCGAGAGATCTTGTCCTTGATGATCAGCTGGCCCTGGGCATCGGGCGTGGCGAAATCGAGGAGCGCGTGGGCCACGCGGCCGTACACATCCAGCAGGGCCAGCGACTCGATCTTGCGGTCGGCGTGGCGCAGGCGCTTGACCAGGCCACGCATGACCACCAGCGACATCGAGGCGTTCTCGGTGAGGCAGCGGGCAAACTCGGTGCGGCCGAGCATCAGCACGTCGGTCTGCACCTCGGCGCGCACGGTGGCCGAGTGGGGCTCGTTGTCGATGATGCTCATCTCGCCCAGGTAGTCGCCCGGCGACAGGGTGGCCAGGATCACTTCGCGGCCGCGGCTGTCGGAGGTCATGACCCGGGCGCGCCCGGTGAGCAAAATGAACAGCGCGTCGGACTTGTGCCCCTGCTCGACCAGGGTCTCACCGCGCT
Organism: Acidovorax sp. NPDC077693; assembly: GCF_044542805.1. NCBI lineage: Bacteria > Pseudomonadati > Pseudomonadota > Betaproteobacteria > Burkholderiales > Comamonadaceae > Acidovorax > Acidovorax sp. NPDC077693. Next base: position 302,454 of record NZ_JBITVD010000001.1, read on the forward strand.
TGAAGCGGCGCTTGATGACCGCGCCGCTGATCACCTCGGCCTGCGTCACGGTGAGCAGCGAGAACAGGGGCACCCGGCGCAGGAGGTCCAGGTTGGACAGCATCGTCGACATAAAAAGCTTCTCCTCTCGATGTGGCATGCACTTTCACGGCGCCTTGAAGACCTGGCGCACAGGGTGCGCTTGCACCGGCTCCGCAACGGGACATCCATCGGTTCTTACAATCGCCGTGATTGAATTTGGAGCGGCGTGCGGAGACCCCGAGCGGTTGATACTTGGCGCCCCATCCCCCAGCTTTCCCCAACAGCGCCCCGTGTAGCGGGCGCAAAACACAGGCTTTTACCATGTCCACCACCCAACACGCGAAAGTTCTGATTCTCGGCTCCGGGCCTGCAGGCTACACGGCAGCCGTCTATGCGGCGCGCGCCAACCTGAATCCGGTGCTGATCACCGGCATGGCCCAGGGCGGCCAGCTGATGACCACGACCGAGGTGGACAACTGGCCTGCCGACGTGCACGGCGTGCAGGGCCCCGAGCTGATGCAGCGCTTTCTGGAGCACGCAGAGCGCTTCAAGACCCAGGTGATCTTCGACCACATCAACAAGGTCGACTTCAGCCAGCGCCCCTTCACCCTCACGGGCGACAGCGGCACCTACACCTGCGACGCGCTGATCCTGGCCACGGGTGCATCGGCCAAGTACCTGGGCCTGCCGTCGGAAGAAGCCTTCATGGGCAAGGGCGTGTCGGGCTGCGCCACCTGCGACGGTTTCTTCTACCGCGAGCAGGACGTCTGCGTGGTCGGCGGCGGCAACACCGCTGTCGAAGAGGCGCTGTACCTCTCCAACATCGCCCGCAAGGTCACCCTGGTGCACCGCCGCGACAAGTTCAAGGCCGAGCCCATCCTGGTGGACAAGCTCAACGAGAAGGTCGCCGCCGGCAAGATCGAGCTCAAGCTCTTCAACACCCTGGACGAAGTGCTCGGCGACCAGACCGGCGTGACCGGCATCCGCATCAAGAGCACCAAGGACGGCAGCACCGAGGACATCCAGTTGCAGGGCTGCTTCATCGCCATCGGCCACGCGCCCAACACCGAGATCTTCCAGGGCCAGTTGCAGATGGAAAACGGCTACATCATCACCCAGGGCGGCCTCAAGGGGTTTGCCACGCAGACCAGCGTGCCGGGTGTGTTTGCCGCGGGCGACGTGCAGGACCATGTGTACCGCCAGGCCATCACCAGCGCCGGCACGGGCTGCATGGCCGCCCTCGACGCCCAGCGCTTCCTCGAACAGGAAGGCTGATCGGGCCCCCGCCTCCCGGCGGGGCTTTTTTGCCTGGATTGCGCGCCAGGCGACAGAAACCGGGGTTCAGGCTATAATCCGTGGCTTTGCTGAATTCAGCTACGCCTTCGCGCGGCAGTTCGGGCAGCAAAATCGGGTTACCGCCACCCTTTCTGGCGAGGTGAGGCCGCCAGCGAGCCCTCGGCAAGGATTGCCCAGGGCGCCCGCAAACGGCCGTTAAAAAGTATCGGAGTGTCCTCATGGCACGCGTCTGCGACGTAACGGGCAAGAAGCCCATGACGGGGAACAATGTTTCCCACGCCAACAACAAAACCAAGCGCCGGTTCCTGCCGAACCTGCAATACCGCCGTTTCTGGGTCGAGACTGAAAACCGCTGGGTTCGCCTGCGCGTTTCGAGCGCTGCCCTGCGTTTGATCGACAAGAACGGTATCGACTCGGTGCTCGCAGACCTGCGCGCACGTGGTCAAGCCTAAGGAGAAGCACCATGGCAAGCAAAGGCGGACGCGACAAGATCAAGCTGGAATCCACTGCGGGTACCGGTCACTTCTACACCACGACCAAGAACAAGAAGACGATGCCCGAGAAGATGCTGATCATGAAATTTGATCCCAAGGCTCGCAAGCACGTCGAATACAAGGAAATCAAGCTGAAGTAATTCGGCTGGATCCCTTCAAAAAACCGCCCTTTTCAGGGCGGTTTTTTTATGGCCGCTTCGCCGCCTGCAACATGCGGTCTGGTGGTGGGCCCTGCCGCCTCGCCCCGCCTCACTGCTGTCCGCTTACGCCGCCCTGCGCACAGCAGCAGGCTGCTCTGCCAGTTGCGCGGCGATCAGGGCGCCCAGCGTGCGGTAGCCCGCCTCCACCTGCGCCGTGAAGGGCATGCCGCAGCTCAGCCGCAAAAAGTGCTCGTACCGCCCGGTGTTGGAGAACATGGGCCCCGGCGCAACGCGGATGCCGTTGTGCAGTGCGTCGTCATACAGCCGCGTGGACGATATGCCCTGCGGCAGCTCCAGCCACAGGCTCAGCCCGCCCGGAGGCAAACTCAGGCGGGTGCCCGCCGGAAAGTAGCGGGCCACGGCCCGGGCGGCCTGCTCGCGCTGGATGCGCAGTTGCGCCCGCATGCGGCGCATGTGGCGCTCGTAGGCGGGCGAATCCACGCTGCGCGCAGCCAGCAGCTGCGACCAGGTCTGCATGTTGCGCGTGCGGGCGAACTTGATCATCTGCACACGGGCCTGCCAGCGCCCGGCGCTCATCCAGCCCTGGCGCAGGCCGGGCGCAAAGCTCTTGCTGAGCGATGCGCAATAGATCACCTGCCCTGCATCGCCCTGCCGGTCCCAGGCCTTGGCGGGCCGCAGCACGTGCGGCGACTCGACGAACTCCCGGTAGATGTCGTCCTCGATGAGGGCCATGCCGTATTCCACGCACAGCGCCACCAGGCGCTCCTTGTGCGCATCCGGCATCACGCTGCCCTGCGGCATCTGCAGGTGGGGCACCACCACCACGCCCTTGAGCCGGGGCTCGTTGCGCGCGGCCAGCTCCAGGGCTTCGAGCGACATGCCGGTGTGCGGGCTGCAGGGGATCTCCAGCGCGCGCAGCCCCCGCACCTCGATGGCCTGCAGGATGCCGAAGAAGGTGGGCGATTCGACCGCGATCACGTCGCCCGGCTCGGCCACGGCATCCAGCGCCAGGTTCACCGCCTCGGAATTGCCCAGCGTTGCGCCGATGTCGCCCGGCGCAATGCACACGCCGAAGGTGAGCGCATGCCGCGCCATGGCCTGCTGAAAGTCCGGGTGGGTGGTGGGCGCCGACGGGCCGTACACCAGGATGTCCGGTTGCTCGCGCAGCAGGCCATGGGCCAGGCGGTTGAGCGCCGCGGAATCGAAAAGGCTCGGCGCGGGCATGGCGCTGCCCAGGTCCAGCGGCAGCGGGCCTGCCCGGCGGGCTTTTTCGAGAAAGCCGGAAATGCGCTCGTTGATGCCTGCGAACACCCGCGGGTCGTGGGCCAAGGGCTCGTGCAGTTCGGGCTCGCGCGCACGGGGCAATGCCAGGTCCCCCGGCTCCCGCACGAAGTAGCCCACCCGCTCGCGTGCCTCGACGCAGCCGAGCGACTCGAGGTGGCGCAGCACCTGCAGCGCCGTGGTCAGGCTGACCTGGTGCCGCTGACACAACTCCCGCACCGACGGCATGCGCATGCCGGGCGTCAGGCTGCCGGCGGCGATGGCCTGTTCGTACAACGCCGCCAGTTGGCGGTAGAGCGGGGCATCCCGCGAATCGGTGGAAGGTGGCATGGCGGGTAAGGGGTGTTGCTGCCGAGCCGTGGCGCGGGCCCTGCAGCCGTTCAGTGCATCGTGCCCGAGCCCTCTCTGCGAGAACAGATACAGGAAGGCGCAGACAGGACCATAACAGCATGCCGGCAATCGCTGCTGTTCTACCTGCTACGGCACAGCCGTGTACCTGTTCCGGTGGGGCTGATTTTTCTACGCTACAGCCTCACTGCCGCCACTTTCTTCAGGAGCACCGCACCATGCCACAGCACCCCACTCCAACCGCCACACCATGCACCAGCCCAGCGGCCGCAGTCACCCTGGGCCTCACCCCCGGCCAGAGCCTGTGGCTGTGCCTGCCGCCCGGCAGCGTGCTGCACGCCACCCAGGGCGAGGTGTCGCTTCGGTTCGCGCCACGAGACTGCGGGCACGCGTTGCACACCCCGCCCCAGGCCCGCCTGGGGGCGGGCGAACATCTGGCAGGCGGCGGGGCCACCCAGGCCGCCTGGGTGCAGGTGGCCAACGCCCTGCACTGCCGCGCAGAGATCCAGGTGATCGAACGCACGCCCGCACCCGGGCTTTGGCGCCAGGCGCGGCACCTGCTGCGCACAGCCCTGGCAGGCCGCGATGAAACGGCGCAGGACCACACCTTCGGCAACGTGCCCGCGCTGCGATAGCCGCCGGTCATCCCTCCCTCACGCATCGCTCAGCGCTTGTGGTGCGCGGCCAAAGAAAAAGGCCTTGCCGAATGGCAAGGCCTTGAGCACGGGGCACGGGCTGGGTCAGGCCTGTGCAGCACGCAGCCGCAGCGAGAACTCGCGCAGCGCGGCAATGCCGCTTTCTTCCGCGCGGCGGCACCAGGCCTGCAGGTCGGCCGTCAGTTGCTCGCGCGACTGCGACGTGTTGAGCCACAGCTGGCGCAGCTCTTCGCGCATGGTGACCATCTTGTCGAGCGCCGGATGGGCGGCACGCGCCTGGGCCAGTTGCGGCAGCGCGCCCGCAGGCACCTTCTCGGCATCGCGGTGCAGCCAGCGCTTGGCGGCGGTCAGTACCGAGACGTCCGCCTGGCGGGCCTTGAGCGCCGCGATCTCTTCCTTGCAGGCCTGGCGCACGCCGCGGGCGTAACCGGCCATCACCTCGTAGCGGTTGGCGATCAGGGCCTCCAGCGTCTTTTCATCGGCCACGGGCTTCACGTCGCCCAGTTGCAGCTTGGGCGGCACCTTCTTGACAGTGGCCCAGCCCACTTTCTTCATCAAGCTGATGTAGGCCCAGCCGATGTCGAACTCGTACCGCTTGACCGAGAACTTGGCCGACGTGGGGTAGGTGTGGTGGTTGTTGTGCAGCTCTTCGCCGCCGATGATCACGCCCCAGGGCGAGAGGTTGGTGCTGGCGTCCTGCGCCTCGAAGTTGCGGTAGCCCCAGTAGTGGCCCACGCCGTTGACCACACCGGCCGCCCAGAACGGAATCCACAGCATCTGCACGGCCCAGACAGCGGCGCCCACTGCGCCGAACAGCGCGAGGTTGAGCACCAGCATCAGGCCCACGCCCTGCCAGCCAAAGCGGGTGTAGACGTTGCGCTCCATCCAGTCATCGGGCGTGCCGTGGCCGAACTTCTTCATGGTCTCCAGGTTCTTCGACTCCGCACGGTACAGCTCGGCGCCGCGCCACATCACGGTATCGAGGCCGCGCGTCTGCGGGCTGTGCGGGTCGTCCACGGTTTCGCACTTCGCGTGGTGCTTGCGGTGGATGGCCACCCACTCCTTGGTCACCATGCCGGTGCCGAGCCACAGCCAGAAGCGTAAGAAGTGCGACGGGATCGCATGCAGGTCCACCGAGCGGTGCGCCTGCGAGCGGTGCAGGAAGATCGTGACGGCCGCAATGGTGATGTGCGTCGTCGCCAGCGTGTAGAGCACGATCTCCCACCAGGCCAGATCCCACAGCCCGTGGCCCAGCCAGTCGATGGCCGCATTCAGCACAGCCCAGTCGGGTAACAGCATATTCAAAAAACCTTGTACAAAACACCCGGGCACCAGTGGCGGCGGGACTGTCAATTTTAAAGCGCGCACCCCATTCGGGACTGCAGGTTATCCACAGTAGCCAGAGTGATTTGGCCCCTGCGTCGCCTTCACGACAACGCCGTGCAAGCCCTGTGCCAGAAAGGCTGCGCGACACGGCAAAACCGCAGCTCCCACGCCCGTTTCGTCACTTGCGCCGCACCGGCACGGCCTGCGTCGGCCCCTCGGTGGCACCGGCGCGGCCTGTGCCAGTGCCACCGTGGAACCGGCTTTACCGGTCCACCGTTGACGTCCCCCTTGGGGAAAGACGCGCAGCGGCCCAGGGGGCTTACTTCCTCGTCCAGACCGCGGCGAAGAATCCGTCCGTCTGGTGCACATGGGGCCACAGGCGCAGATATCCAGTGCCGGACTCGCCGCCGCTGCACAGCTGCGCGGCGCCCTCGACCTTGAGCTGGGCCAGCAGCTCGCCCGCGTCCACCAGCACGAAGTCGGGGTGCGCGGCGCTGAAAGCCTCGGCGATGGCCTCGTTCTCCTGCGGCAGGATGCTGCAGGTGGCATACACCAGCCGGCCGCCGGACTTGAGCAGCCGCGCGGCGCTGGCCAGGATGGCGGTCTGCTTGGCCACCAGTTCTTCCACGGCCTTGGGCGTCTGGCGCCACTTGAGGTCGGGGTTGCGGCGCAGCGTGCCCAGGCCCGAGCACGGCGCGTCGACCAGCACGCGGTCGATCTTGCCCGCCAGGCGCTTGACGCGGTCGTCGCGCTCGTGGGCAATCGCTGCGGGATGGACGTTGGACAGTCCGCTGCGGGCCAGGCGGGGCTTCAAGGCATCGAGCCGGTGGCCCGACACGTCGAACGCATACAGGCGGCCGGTGCTGCGCATGCTGGCACCGATGGCCAGCGTCTTGCCGCCGGCACCGGCGCAAAAGTCCACCACCATCTCGCCGCGCTTGGCGTCGAGCAGCAGGGCCAGCAGCTGGGAGCCTTCGTCCTGCACCTCCACGGCGCCGCGGGTGAAGACATCCAGCTTGGTCAACGCCGGCTTGCCGTCGATGCGCAGGCCCCATGGCGAGTACGGCGTGGGCACGGCCTTGATGCCGGCCTTGGCCAACTCCTTTTGCACATCGGCACGCTTGTCCTGCAGCGCGTTGACACGCAGGTCCAACGGCGCGGCGTTCGACAAACTCTCCACCAGCGGCCAGAAGCCCGTGCCCAGCTGGTCCTTCAGGGGCTGCACCAGCCATTCGGGCAGGTTGTGGCGGTGGCGCTCCATCAGCTCGTCCACCGTGACGGCGTCGCACTGGTCGAGCCAGTTCTTTTCCTGGTCGGTCAGTGCGCCGTTCAAAAAGTCGCGCGGGCCGTGAAAGCCCAGGATGGCCAGGCGCCGCTCCTTGGGGCCGGAGCCCGAGGGGGCCATGTGGTCGAACAGCAGCTTCTTGCGCAGCACGGTGTAGACCGTTTCGGCCAGGGTGGCCCGCTCGCGGGGCCCCAGGCCCCGGTTGTCACGGAAAAAGCGCGACACCACCGCGTCGGCGGGGTGTTCGAAGGTGAGGGTGAGTCGGACGAGTTCGGCGCAGGCGTCGAGAAGAACTTTGGGGTGCATCCCTCTATTGTCCCACCCCGCACACGCCTGCGGTGGAGGCGCGCACCCAGGGCAGCCGTCCTGACCTGCCACTAGCCGGTCGCGGGGCGCAGCTCTACCTCATGAAGATCGGATCGAACGCGTAGCGCTGAATCTCCTTGAGCGTGGGCGACTCGCCCGCCCACAGCGCCAGGGTGGGCCCGGGGATGCTCAGGTTGCGCTCCAGCGCGCGGCACAGGTGGTAGCGGCTGTCGTCGTCCAGGCCGGGCAGCTCCACGAAGAGCAGGTAGGCCCGGCGCTGGGGGTATTCGCGCAGGTTCTTGCGCACCAGCCAGCAGCGGGCCAGGGGGGCGCAGCGCGCCAGCTCGGCCGTGAGCTCGGCCAGTTCGAAATCGCTCAGGTCGTGGCGCGATATCTGGCTGAAGAACGAGGTGCCCGACAGTTCCTCCCACGCGCGGTCCTCGGACTCCTGCGCGCGTTCCAGGCGCTTGCGCCACTGCTTGAACGCGGCGGCGTCGTGCTCCTTGCCCAGGCGGGGGGTTTCCAGCTCGGCCAGCGCGGTGCGGGCGGCCCAGAAGCGGTCGCCGCTGGCGGTGTCCCACAGCCGGTGCAGCAGCGCCAGCTTGCCCTCGCGGTCGTCCTCGGCCAGGCAGGTGACCAGCCCGCGCAGGGCGGCCGGATGTTCGGGGCTGCGTTCCAGCGCGGTCTCGTACAGCGGGCGCACATTCGCACGCGGGTCCAGGTGGCGCTTGAGGCGCGCCAGTTCCACCAGCTCGGCCGCGCTGCTCTGGGCGGTGGACGCGCCCAGCGCCTCGGCGCGCACGCGCACGCGCTCCAGCCACGCGTGGTGCTGCTTCCATTCGGTGGCGTTGTCGCGGCACCACTCCTTGTCGAAATGCGCGACCCAGCGCTTGGCCTCGGGGCCCAGCAGGCCCAGCGCGGTGCCGCGCGACCAGTCGGGCACCGTGGGGGAGGCGTCCAGCGATTCGATGCGGTCGCGCAGCCCCGGGTGGGTGTCGTCCACGCTGCTGATGCGCTTCAGCGCCTGGCGCATCGCGTCGTTGGCAAAGGCAGCGTCCGGCGGCTCGGCCAGGCGGCGGCGCATGCTGCGGTACGGTCCCACGGGCAGCGGGTTGCCCGCGGCACCAGACCAGTGGCGGCCCCAGAACTCTTCGTGCAGCCAGGCGCCGCGGATCTCGATCTCGGCCAGCGCCGCTGCCGTCACCTCGCGCCCCAGCAGCCGGCCGGCGATGCGGTCGGCCTCGTACTCGTCCTGGCGCGCCAGCGCGAAGGTCTTTGCCGAGAACCGCGGAAAATACCAGCGCATGAAGGCCTGCGTGGCCGCTGCGGCCGGGCCCTCGTCATCGGACAGGCTGTGGTTCAGGCGCATCCACGACAGGCGGGTGCGGTAGATCCAGGCGGCAAACCGCCCGTGGTCGCCGCGCAGGTGCCCGTATTCATGGGCCAGCACCGCCAGAAAACGCGGGCGGTCCAGCGCCATCAAGAGCGGCAGGCCAATGGTCAGGTGGTTGACGGCACCGCCCAGCAGGCCGAAACGGGGCACCTGCTGGATGCTGGCGTTGAACTCGCTGTCGAGCCGCACCGTGTGGATGGGCGGCCCCTTGATCTTGCGGCGGATGCGCTCGAGCGCCTCGAACAATTCGGGGGCCTCCAGCGCGGTGATCTCCACGCCGCCCGGGGGCTCCAGCCGCACCCACAGCGCCCGCAGGCTCACCCACAGCAGGCCCACCGCCCCCAGCAGCAGCCACACCATGGCCAGCCGGAAGCGCCCGTGCAGGAGCTGGGGCACCACCCACAGCACGATCGCCGTGGCCAGCACCAGGCAGCCCAGCACCCAGGCATAGCCCAGCGCCGCAAAGGCGGCCACGCTGCGGCGGTAGGCGCGGCTGTTGTCGGCGCTGGCATGCTCGCTCATGCGCACGAGGTGCACAAAATCTGCCTGGTCCACGGGTGTCCCTCTTGCTCTGTATGGTTGCTCTTGTTCTGTGGCCGGACCGCAGCGCACCACAGTGCGCCATACGGCGGCCAGGCCGCAGCACAAAATGCCGGGCTGGTACAACCCGCCATCCTAACGAACCACCCACCAACCACCAAGACGCACCGATGATGACCGACGAAGACCTGCCCGAACTGATCCGCACGCCACCCGGCCTGTACCGCCACTACAAGGGCATGCTCTACGAGGTGATCGACACCGTGCGGCACAGCGAGACCCTGGAGCCCATGACGCTGTACCGCGCCCTCTACGGCCAGCACGGCCTGTGGGTCAGGCCCGCAGCCATGTTCGAAGAGGCGGTGCTGGTGGACGGGGTGATGCGCCCGCGCTTCGTGAAGTGCGACGACGACACGGTGCGGCCGGCATCCCAGGGCTGAGGGCAGCCTGCGCTTGCACCCATTTCAGCATCGAAATGGCCGCTATCGCTTGATATACAAGCGCAATCAGCTATTGATTTTATAGCGCATCAATGACGGATTGCGCGCACACCGGCGTCTACAGCCGCTGCACCAGCGCCCGCACGGCGCGGGGGTAGATGACATGTTCCTGCGTGAGCACGCGGGCCGCCAGCGTGTCGGCCGTGTCGCCGGGCAACACCGGCACCACGGCCTGGTCCAGGATGGGGCCCACATCCAGCTCCGCCGTCACCTGGTGCACGGTGACGCCCGCCACCTTGCAGCCCGCGTCGATGGCGCGCTGGTGCGTGTGCAGGCCGGTGAAGGCCGGCAGCAGGGACGGATGGATGTTGATCAGCCGCCCCGCATACCGCTCCACGAAGCCGGGGGTCAGAATGCGCATGAAGCCTGCCAGCACCACCAGTGCGGGCTCGTGCCGGTCGATCAGCGCGGACAGTTCGGCATCGAAGGCCTCGCGGGTGGCAAAGCCCTTGTGGTCCAGCGCCTCGGCGGCCATGCCCTGCTCGCGCGCAAAGGCCAGGCCGGCGGCCTCGGGTTTGTTGCTGACGACGGCCACCACGCGGGCGCCGTAGCGCTGCTCCCAGTTCTCTTGCTGCGCGGTGCGGACGATGGCCGCCATGTTGGAGCCGCTGCCCGAGATCAAAATGACGATGTTCTTCATAAATTGCACCGGATTATCCCAGCCATGCCCTTCGACCCCGCCATCCGTCCCCTCACCCTCCACGAAGCCCGCGTGCTGGCCACCCTGATGGAGAAAGCCCGCACCGTGCCCGACAGCTACCCCATGTCGCTCAACGGACTGGTCACCGGCTGCAACCAGAAGACCAGCCGCGATCCGGTGATGAACCTGAGCGACGCCGAAGCGCAGGAGGCGCTGGATTCGCTCAAGCGCCTGACGCTGGCCATCGAGAGCAGCGGCAACCGCACCACGCGCTGGGAGCACAACTTTCAGCGCGGCGTGGGCGTGCCCGAGCAGTCGGCCGTGCTGCTGGGCCTGCTGATGCTGCGCGGCCCTCAGACGGCGGGCGAGCTGCGCATCAACGCCGAACGCTGGTACCGCTTTGCCGACATCTCGTCCGTCGAGGCCTTTCTGGACGAACTGCAGGAGCGCAGTGCCGAAAAGGGCGGCCCGCTGGTCGTGCTGCTGCCGCGTGCCCCCGGTGCGCGCGAGCAGCGCTGGGCGCACCTGCTGTGCGGCCCGGTGGACATCGCCAGCGCTGCCGCGCCGGCCAGCGGCAACAGCAGCAGCAGTGGCGGAGGCAGCGCACCCGCTGCGCTGCAGGCCCGCGTGGACGCCCTCGAAGCCCAGGTGGCCGCCCTGCAGGCCACGGTGCAGCGGCTGTGTGCTGAGCTGGGCATCCCCGACGAAATGTCGCCACCCGGACAGGACTAAAACGAACGACCGTGCTACAAATGCGGGATCACTTGGAGACAAACCGCATGGATCTCGCATTCACCCCTGAAGAGCAGGCCTTCCGCGAAGAGATTCGCGCCTGGGTTCACGCCAACCTGCCCAAAGAAATTTCGCACAAGGTGCACAACGCCCTGCGCCTGACCCGCGACGATTTGCAGGGCTGGGCCAAGATCCTGGGCAAGAAGGGCTGGCTGGGCTTCGGCTGGCCCCAGCAATTCGGCGGCCCCGGCTGGACGGCCGTGCAAAAGCATTTGTTCGAAGAAGAGTGCGCGCTGGCCGGCGCACCGCGCATCATCCCCTTCGGCCCGGTGATGGTGGCCCCGGTGATCATGGCTTTTGGCAACGCCGAGCAGCAAAAGCGCTTTCTGCCCGGCATCGCCAGCGGCGAGGTGTGGTGGAGTCAGGGCTACAGCGAACCGGGCTCGGGCTCGGACCTGGCCTCGGTCAAGACCCGCGCCGAGCGCGTGGGCGACAAGTACATCGTCAACGGCCAGAAGACCTGGACGACCCTCGGCCAGTACGGCGACTGGATGTTCAACCTGGTGCGCACCAGCACCGAAGGCAAGCCACAGACCGGCATCTCCTTCCTGCTGCTGGACATGAAGTCCAAGGGCGTGACCGTGCGCCCCATCAAGCTGCTCGACGGCGAGTGCGAGGTCAACGAAGTGTTCTTCGACAACGTCGAAGTGCCCGCCGAGAACCTGATCGGCGAGGAAAACAAGGGCTGGACCTATGCCAAGCACCTGCTGTCGCACGAGCGCACCAACATCGCCGACGTGAACCGCAGCAAGCGCGAACTGGAGCGCTTGAAGCGCATCGCCAAGGCCGAAGGCGTGTGGGAGGACCCGCGTTTCCGTGACCAGATCGCGCTGCTCGAAGTGGACATCGTGGCGCTGGAGATGCTGGTGCTGCGCGTGCTGTCGGCCGAGAAGTCGGGCAAGAACTCGCTCGACATCGCGGGCCTCCTGAAGATCCGCGGCAGCGAGATCCAGCAGCGCTACGCCGAGCTGATGATGCTGGCCGCCGGCCCGTTCAGCCTGCCCTTCATCGAAGAGGCGATGGAAGCTGGCTGGCAAGGAAACTTCCCCGGCGGCGTCACCGCCAACGCGCCCCTGGCGTCCACCTACTTCAACCTGCGCAAGACCACGATCTACGGTGGTTCCAACGAAGTGCAGCGCAATATCGTGGCTCAGACCGTCCTCGGCTGAACCCAAGTTCCAGGAGACAAGAACATGGATTTCGATTTTTCTGACGACCAGGAACAACTGCGCGACGCCGTGCGCAAGTGGGTGGACAAGGGCTATACCTTCGAGCGCCGCCGCGCTGCCGTGGCCGCTGGCGGCTTCGACCGCGCCGCCTGGGGCGAGCTGGCCGAGCTGGGCCTGACCGCCCTGACCGTGCCCGAGGCCCACGACGGCCTGGGCCAGGGCGCCATCGACGCCATGGTGGTGGCCGAGGAACTGGGCCGCGGCATGGTGCTCGAGCCCATTGCCCAGGCCTTCATCGCCAGCAGCGTGCTGTCGCAGTACGGCACGGCCGACGTGCAAGCCGCCTGGCTGCCCCGCGTGGCCAGCGGCGAAGCGCTGGTGGTGCTGGCTTATCAGGAACGCAAGGCACGCTACCGCCTGGATGTGTGTGAGGCCAAAGCGGCCGCAGCGCAATCCGGGTATGCGCTGACAGCTACCAAAAGCATAGTGGCCGCTGGTGACCAGGCCGATGCCTTCATCGTGCCCGCACAGCTGGACGGCAAGATCGCCCTCTTCCTGGTGGAGCGCTCCGCCGCTGGCGTGACCACGCGTGGCTACGTCACGCAGGACGGCAGCCGTGCGGCCGAACTGCAGCTGGCCAACGCGCCCGCCACGCTCATCACCACCGACGGCCTGGCCGCGCTGGAGCTGGCCGTGGACACCGGCATCGCCGCCACCTGCGCCGAGGCTGTGGGCGTGATGGACAAGACGGTGGCGCTCACCGTCGAGTACATGAACCAGCGCAAGCAGTTCGGCGTGTTCATCGCCAGCTTCCAGGCGCTGCGCCACCGCGTGGCCGACATGAAGATGCAGCTCGAACTCGCGCGCTCGATGAGCTACTACGCCAGCCTGAAGCTGGGCGCTCCGGCGGCCGAACGCCGCGCCGCCATGGCGCGCGCCAAGGTGCAGCTGGGCCAGTCGATGCGCTTCGTGGGGCAGCAGTCGGTGCAGCTGCACGGCGGCATCGGCGTGACGGACGAGTACATCGGCAGCCACTACTTCAAGAAGCTCACGCAGCTGGAGATGACGTTCGGCGACACGCTGCACCACCTGGGCGAAGTGTCGGCCCGCATGCAGGACACGGCGGGCGTGTTTGCCTGACGCAGGCGCGTAACACCCGCATGCCATGCTCGTGGATTCCCCGGTCCACGGGCATTTTTTATTTCTGGAGACCCTCCGATGAACACGCTTTTCCTGCCCCGCCGGTCCCTGCTGCTCGCCACGGCCGTGGCCGCCGGCCTGGCCCTGGCCGGCTGCGCCACCCGCAGCCCCAGCCTGGCTGAGGCCCCGCCCATCGTCTTCGTGCACGGCAACGGCGACACCGCCGCGCTGTGGCAGACCACCGCCTGGCGCTTCGAGTCCAACGGCTGGCCGCGCGAGCGCCTGCACGCCATCGACGTGCCCTACCCGCTCTCGCGCGATGACGACGCCAAGCCCCAGCCGGGCCGCACCTCCGCGGCCGAGCACATGGCCTACCTGAAGGCCGAGGTGGACAAGGTGATCAAGGCCACCGGCGCGCGCCAGGTCGTGCTGATGGGCAACTCGCGCGGCGGCAACGCGATCCGCAACTACATCTACAACGGCGGCGGCGACCAGACCGTGAGCCACGCCATCCTGGGCGGCACGCCCAACCACGGCGTGTGGGCGATCGCGGGCTTTCGCGAAGGCAACGAATTCTCGGGCACCGGCCCGTTCCTCAAGGCCCTGAACACCCCCAAGAACGCCGCGGGCGACGAGGTGAGTGGCCCCGTGAAGTGGATGACCATCCGCTCGGACAACAACGACAAGTTCGCGCAGCCCGACGGCCTGTGGATCGGCCAGAAAGGCACGCCCACCAACGTCACCGCCGCAGGGCCCGAGCTCAAGGGTGCGACCAATGTGGTGATCCCGCGCATCGACCACCGCGAGACCTCGTACTCGCCCGCCGCGTTCGAAGCCACCTACCGCTTCATCACCGGCAAGGCCCCCGCGCGCACCGACGTCGCGGCTGAAAAATCCGTGGTGCTGAACGGCAAGATCACCGGCCTGGGCGTGGACTCGGCCGATGCCAAGACCGGCAACTTCAGCAACAACCTGCCCCTGCCCGGCGCGCAGCTCGAGGTGTACGCCACCGACCCGGCCACCGGCGCCCGCGCCGGTGGCGCCCTGCTGAAGAAGACCGTGGGCACGGACGGCCTGTGGGGCCCGCTGACCACCCAGCCCGGCGTGCCCCTGGAGTTCGTGATCTCCGCGCCGGGCTACGCCACGACCCACATCTACCGCAGCGGCTTTCCCCGCGGCAGCGAGCTGATCCACCTGCGCCCCGAACGCATCGCCGACGCCGACAAGACCGCCGACGCCATCGTCACCCTGACCCGCCCCCGAGGCTACCTGGACCCGGCCCGCGACAAGATGCTGCTGGACGGTGCCCCGCCCGCCGGCGTGCCGGCCGGCGCCGGCGCCGCGTCGGCCAAGATCAAGCCCGCAGGCGGCCAGCGCCCCATTGCCGCCGAGTTCAACGGCGAGCGCGTGGTGGGCCAGACCTGGCCTGCAGCCCAGGGGCATGTGGTGATGCTGGAGATCAGCCAATAACGCCTGCCCTTGATCCGGCAGCCCAGAGCCTGCGCACAAAAAAAGCCCCACAGGGCGCACCTGTGGGGCTTTTTTACGCTCGGTCGGCCCAAGGGCCGGCCACGGCTCAGTGCCGATGCCCGTCGTGGCTTTCGCGCTGCTTGAGGCTCTCGACGATGTTCACGGTGATGCCATTGGGCAACACCATGTCCGATGGCTTCATGCCCGCCTTGCAGTCCCCCACGCGGCGCCCGCTGAACTGGGTCACGCCGGGGCTGCTGTTGGCGACGGGCTTTGAATAGGCCACTTCGAAGTCGCCCTGGTAGGACTGTTGAAAGTCACCGCTGAGCCGAATGCGTGCGGTGACCCGGTTGTCGTGCACGAAGCACACGGTCTGCACGGTGAACTGGCCGCCCTCCTTCTTGACCGCGGTCTCGTGGCAGTGCTCCTGGCCGGGCACCACGGCGAGCATGGTCACGGCATCCACCTCGTTCGCCGTGCACTGCAGAACCTTCTGCTGGCGCATGACGGACTGGCCGGCGCCGACGATCGACACCTCCCACAGGCCGGGCTTGCGCACGGGCAAGGCATCGGCATGCGCCAGCGGCACCACGACGACGCCGGACGACAGTGACACAGCCGCAACGGCCAAGGCGATTTTTTTCATGGATCGAGACAAGTGGAGTGCCAAAGCCCCACGCAGGGGCCTTGGCACGGTTCGGAGAGTGCACCAGTGCACTTCGGATCGAGAGTTTCGGCTGCGTCAGCCGCCGAATCGGCGCCGGTGCACCCAGGCCATGAGTGCCAGCAGGGCCGACAGGATGATCATGCCCCACTCGGACAACGTGGGGATGGACGCGGGGCCTGCCGCCATGGCCGGGGCGAACCGGAACACTGCCGTGCAGTCCGCCGCCACGGCGGGCACGGTGTAGGTGGTGAAGCCTGCGTTGAAGCTGCCGCCCGTGCAGGTGCTGGAGGCGTCCAGCGCCGCACGCATGCCGGCACCGGGAGCGAGCGTGAACACGGCGCTGGCGCCGGGCATCACGGACTGGGACGCCGGCGACACCGTGCCGGTGCCCGACAGCACCGATCCGGTCACCACCGGGTTGGGCACGAACGCGAACGCTGCGGAGCATGCGCCCGCCACCGCGGGGATGGTGTAGACCGTGGTGTCGGCATTGAAGCTGCCGCCCGTGCAGGTGCTGCCGGCCGCCAGGGTGGCGCGCTGCCCGGCCCCTGGCGTGAGCGTGATCACCGCCGTGCCGCCCACGGCCACCGACTGCGACGCAGGGCTGACCACGCCGCTGCCCGAGGCCACCGAGGCCGTGACCGCCACCGGGCCGATGAACACGAAGTTCACCGAGCAGTTGGCCGCCACCGGAGCGATGGTGTAGGTGGTGCCGGACCACGTACCTGCAGGGCAGGTGCCGGTGGGCGTGCCGGGGCTGTAGCCGGTGGTGGGGGTGACCACGTAGGCGGCAGAGCCGCCGATCACCACCGTCTTGGGCGCGTTGGGCGTGATGGAGCCCCCCGTGCCCACCGTGGGCGTGACCGTGGCCACGCCGGCATTCACGAAGCTGAAGTTGACCGTGCAGTTTTGTGCGATGGCGTTGGTGGTGTAGGTGCTGCCCACCAGGGCGCCACCGGTCTGCGTGCCGCCGGCTGCGCAGTTGTCGGTGATGACGGGCGCATAGCCCGCGTTGGGCGTGACGGTGAACGACGTGGTGCCGCCCGGTGCCACGGGCTGCGTGACCGCAGGGCTGACCGCGCCGTTGGCGCCCACCACGGGCGTCACGTCCAGGGGCACCGTGAAGTTGGCCGTCACGGTCTTGGAGGCATCCATGGACACGGTGCAGCTGGTGGCCGTGCCGGAGCAGCCACCGCCGCTCCAGCCCGAGAAGATCGATCCCGAGGGCGCGGTGGCGTACAGGATGACCTGCGAGCCGCCCGGCGCGTCGGTGGTGCAGGTGGCGCCGCAGGTGATGCCCGAAGGCACCGACGTCACCGTGCCCGTGCCGATCTTGTTGACCGCGAGATTGAACAAGCCCAGGCCCACGGGGTCGGAATCCGTGGCGGTGTTGTTGGAGCTCTCGCGGTCCTTCACGCTCACCGGAGCAGTCACGGCCGCGGTGTGCAGGATGGTGCCGGCGCCGCTGCCTGCCGGGTCGGCCTGCGCGGAAATCGTGTACGTGAGGGTGCCACCCACCGGCACCGGGTCCGGCAGGATCTGGCTCACCGCGCCGGTGCCCGAAGGCACTGGGCAGACCGCGCCCCCGCTGGCTGCGCAGGTCCAGGTGATGTTGGTCAACGACGAGGGAGCGGACTCCTGGATGGTCGTGCCCGCAGGCACCGCCGTGGGGCCCAGGTTGGTCACGGACAGGGTGTACGTGAGGGCCTGGCCCCAGATCACGGCGCTTTGCCCGTCCGACAGGCTCACGCTCAGGTCCACCAGCGGGTCAGTCGTGATCTGGCTTTGCACCAAAGGCCCCAGCAGGGGCGATATGGCGTCGCCGACGATGGAGTAGTTGCCGTGGTTGATGGGGCCTGTGGTGGCACCCGGCGTGAGGAACGACAGCGGGAGGGTGCCGCTGCTGCCCGGGTTGAGCGTGCCGAGCGGGCACGACACCGTGTCGATCTGGTTGCCCGCCGCCCCGGAGGTACTGACCGAGCAGGTGCCCGGCACGGTGGCGGGATCCACGCGCAGGTTCTTCGGCGTTCCGGGCGTGTTGTCCTGCGGAGACACGATGGTCACCACCGTGCTCGTCAGCGGCACGTCACCCTGGTTGGAATAGGAGTAGGTGTAGGCCACGCTGCCACCGGCGGCAGCGTATTCCGGCGCATCGGCCTTGATGCCGGGACCGGGCAGGTTGGTGAGCCCCGCACCGGAATCCACATAGATGTGGCCCGAGTGCCCGCTCTGGCTGCAGCCCGCGGCGATCACGGTGACCTTGACCTGGTCGCCCACATCCAGAATGCCCGCACCGGGTGCGATGTCGATGGTCTGCCAGTTGGTGTACTGAAAGCCGCCCACCGTCTGCCACGGCACGCCCGACTGGCCGGAGAAGTTGAAGGTGTAGAACAGCTGCTTGTTCTTGGTGATGTTGTACACCTCGACAAAGAAGTACGGTTGCTCCTGCCCCGAATGCCCGGGGTTTTGCAGCACGGGCGCAATCGCAAAACGCACGTGCGCCTTGCCGTCGGACGGGTCCACGTCGCCCAGCGTCATCACGGCCGTCTGGTCGATGGACGCAGCGCGGTTCTGGGCACCCAGGTAGTTGACGCGCGCGCTCTTGGCGCCGTACAGCGGAAAGCGCACCTGCCCATTGACGTTGGTGTCGGAGCCATTGCCCACCGCATCGGTGGGAGCGGGCGTGGAAGTCGTGTTGGTCGTGAGCCCGAGATCACTTTCGGTGTCCGGCGGAAAGTTGGCCAGGGGAATGCCGGTACTGGGCACACGCAGGTGCCGGACGTTCCAGTTGGCCAGGTCGTTCTCGAAGCCGCCGTTCACGAAGGCCGCACGCGCGGAACCTGCCGTGGCCGCCAGCACCAGCAAACCCAGCAGCAACACGCCCAAGTGGCGCAGGAACCTGGCAGGCCCTTCGCGCGTCCCCGCAGGAAAATTTTCGGTGATCAATTTGCCATCTCCTCTGTGAACCAGTCTCTGTTGTCAAAACCTGCGGGCCGAGTCCGGCCCAGGCTGCGCCCTGCCTTGCGGCATGCACAACCAAAAAATGGGGGGGGTGAAAGGCGGTCGTTCGGAGCGTTCAGCGCCTCGTCAACCGGCCTGCGTGTGGTGGGTCAATTCATGTGGCGAACACGAGCCCTTTTCCAAAGACTGCGCGCACCGGCAATGCCAGGCCGGTGTCGTCCATCGTTTTGCGCCGCAGGCGCGTCAGGGCCGACTCGATGCGATGAAAGTCGTCGTCCAGATTGCGGCCGCCCACGGCCTGCACCAGCAGCTGCTTGCTCACCAGCACGCCAGGGCTCTCCAGCAGGCACGACAGCAGTTCCAGCTCTCTCGTGGTCAGGGCCACCACCTGCTGGTTGGGTGCGCGCAGCGTGGCTGCCGAGGCATCGAGCTGCCACGGCACGGCGGCTGAGGCGTCTCCCATGCCCTGTCCCTGCAGCCGCCTGTTGCGCAGCTGCGAGCGGATACCGGCCACCAACTCCTGCATGTCGACGGGCTTGACGAAATACTGCAGGGCACCGGCCTCGAGCCCCGCGATGCGGCTGTCGAGATCAGCGCGGGCTGTCATGAGCACCGTGGACACGCCTTGGGCGGCCAGCCGCGCGAGCAGGCTCAGACCGTCTTCACCGGGCAGGCCGATGTCCACCACCACCAGGTCAGCGTGCTGGCGCAGCAGCTGTACGTAGAAGTCTTCGGCCGACTCGGCGCCCCACGCGCGAAAACCCGAGCGCGCAAGATAGCTGCACACATTGCTGCGGATGTCCTCGTCGTCTTCGACGACTGCGATCGTGGCTTCGGCAGACATGGAAAAAATGGGGGCTTCGCGGGTTGGAAACAGTTGGATACGTACTATTGTCGCAGTGCGTTTTGCACCGAGCCATGCACAAGAACTCACGAATACTCACGATGAACGCGTCCCGAAGAACATGGCCACGCGCTGCCCATTGGCTGGGCCCACAGTTGCTGGTGGGGCTGCTTGTTTTCATGGCGTTGTTTTCACACGCCAACGCACTGCAGCCTGCCGCTCGCTGGCAGTTGGGGTGGGACGTTCCGATGGACCGGCTGGATGATCCGGACCGCCGGCTGGGCCCCGACGATGTGGCGACGGCCGGCGCGGCCGAGGGTGTCTCGCGCTTGCGCCAGTCGCTCAGCGCGGGCTACCTGAACCACCCCGTGTGGCTGCGCTTTGACGTGCCGGCGCTGCCGCCGGACGCCGCCGACGGGGCCTTGTGGCTGCTGGCGCAGCCCACCTACCTGGACTCCATCACGCTGTACCAGCGCAGCGCCACCGGGGACTGGTCCGCGCAGATCAGCGGCGACCATGTGCCCTCCCTGCAGAAATCGGGCGTGCGCCAACACCTGTTCCGCCTGACGCCCGGTGCCACCGCGATCATCCGCATCGAAACCACGAGCGCCATGCAATGGCAGGGCATCGTATTGGGCACGCAGGCCCTGGCGACCGCCGTGGCAGGCTCGGAACGTGCCATGGGGCTCTTCTTCGGCGCCATGGCCGCGCTGCTGCTGGGCATATGGGCTGGTGCGGCCGTCTTTCGGACCCACACGCTGTGGGCCCTCGCCGTACTCGGCACCGTGAGCTTCGTCCACATCCTGAATGTGCGCGGGTACGCCAGCCTCTGGGCACCGCCGTCCCTCACGCAGTTGGCGAGCCACGCCGTCGGGATCGGTGCCTTCCTGCTCGCCGCCACGCTGGCGTGGCAGATCCGGCAGCAGCTGTCGCGCACCAGCCGCTACCGCCGCACGGACCAGGTGCTCATCGGACTGGTCGCACTCAATCTGGCAGGAACGCTCAGTGTTCCTCTGGGGTTCTATGGGTCCGTGGCCTGGCTCAATCTGCTGTCGCTGATCACCAGCGATGTGATAGCGATCGCCCTGTGCCTGCTCGCGCTGCAAAGGCGCGAGCGGCGGGCGCTGCACACCCTGCTCCTTGCAGCCTACGGCCTTCATGCGGTGGCGGGTGTGCCCATCACCATCATCCAGACCGGCGCCTTGCACTGGAACATCGATGCCACCGCCCTGTGGCAGCTGGAGGTCATCATCTTCACCGCATTGATCGCCTGCGCGGTGTTCGTGGGGCTGGTGGTGCGCTACCGGGATATCCAGCGCGTCAAGGACCTGGCGATCGCGCGGCTCGCGCAGTCCGAGCAGTCGCTGGAAGAGCGCATCGAACAGCGGACCTCGGAGCTGTCGCAGGCCCAGATCGCACTGGGGCAGGCGCTGCGCAACGAGCGGGAGCTGCGGCTCGAACAGCGGCAGTTCTTCCACATGATCAGCCACGAGTTCAGGACACCTTTGGCCGTGGTGGACAGCGCTGCGGCCGAGCAGCAGGCCTTCCCCTCGCCCGATCTGACCGCTCAGAAGGACCGCGCGGCCCAGATCCGCCGTGCGTGCAGGCGCCTGGTCTCTCTGGTGGACAGCTGCCTCATCAGCGAGCGCCTGGACACGGCGGGATTCTCGCTGCAGGCCGCCCCCGTGCGCATCGCCGATCTGCTGGAACACGCGGCCCAGCTGGTGCACTGGTCTCCACGCCACCACCTGCGCCTCTTCACCGACGCGGCGCCGCAGGAGTGGGTGTGTGATGAAACGCTGGTGCGGATTGCGCTGTCGAACCTGGTGGACAACGCGGTCAAGTACGCCGCCGCCGGAGAGATCTTCATCGCAGCCCGCAAGGCCGATTCCGGCCTGCTGGAGATTTCGGTGGCAGACGAAGGCTCGGGCATGTCGCTGGAAGTGATGAACCGCATCTTCGAGCGGTTCGAGCGCGGTGACCGCACCGACCAGAGCAAGGGCTTTGGCCTGGGCCTGTGGGTGACCCGCCGCATCGCGCGGTTGCATGGTGGCGACATCACGGTGGAGTCACGCCCGGGAGAGGGGGCGTGCTTCACGCTGACGCTGGGCGCGCAGCGCGTGGTGCGAACGCATCCCAGTGACGGGTGACGTAACGACGGCGCCGCGCCTGCAAGGCACACCAAGTCAGGCGCAGTGCCAAGCAACCGAGCACGGCGCAAGCCAGCGGTTTTGGCTGCGCCAGTGCCTGGTTGCGAATCCTGGATAATCCCTTCTTTGCCCTCCTACTTACCCGGGCTTCCAGAGCCCTCCAGACTGCGCGGCGGTCTGGCGCAACCTTTATGCACCCATGAGCGCTACAGCGAACGACCCCAACCTCAAGCACCTGACCAAAGCCCGCGAGCAGATCGCCAAGGGCGATCTGAAGAACGCTGCACTGACGCTCAACAAGGCCAACGCAGCGTGGCCTCAGGATGCGCGCGTGTACATGCTCGGTGGGCTGCTTGCAGAAAAAGCGGGCAATGTGCCAGGCGCTTTCGATGCGCTGCGCAAGGCTGTGGCGATGGCACCCGCCTGGGGGCCCGGACTGCTGGAACTTGCATTGTTGTTGGCGCGCCAGAATCAGTTTCAGGAAGCTGTGGAAACGGCTGAAAAAGTGGCCGCTATCGAGCCCCACAACCTGCAGGTGCTAGCGGGTGTGGTGGACATTGCCCACCGTTCGGGCAACCTGGATATGGCAGTGCGCCACCTTCGCCGTGGTCTGGATTTGGTGCCTGGAGATATCGCTTTGCACCGTCTGCTGGCGCGCGACCTGAGCGAACTGGGTCAGCACGAAGAGTCCACTTCGCTGTGGACCGTCCTTGTGGAACACAACTCCGAAGACCGGCAAGCTTTGGTGGGTCGCGTGCAAGCACGCATCGCCGCAGGTCAGCATGCCGAAGCGCAGAAAGACACGAAGGCGCTGTTGACGCTGGCTCCCGAAAATCAGGTATACCAATACTACGATCAGATTGCACGGGGCGAGACGCCTGCCGAATACCCCGCCGATCTCACCCGTCCACTGTTCGACGGCATGGCCGAGTTCTATGACATGCACATGGTCCGCGGTCTGAACTACCAGTTGCCCAAGCAGGTGTCGGACCAGATTCTGGCGCGCCATCCTGACAAAAAGATCAACGTGCTGGATCTGGGATGCGGCACCGGTTTGCTGGGCGTTTGCCTTGGTCGCCTGGATGGCGCGCTCGTGGGGGTGGACCTGTCGCTCAAGATGATCGAGCAGGCGGGGCGACACAACGTCTATGACCGCTTTCATACGGTCAACCTGCATGACGCACTGCGCCAGACGCCCGACAGCCTGTACCAGGTGATCGCTGCGCTGGATGTTTTCATCTATGCGGGGGACATCAGCCAAGCTGTTCCCAACGCATTCCGGGTGCTCGCTGACGAGGGAGAACTGATCTTTTCGTGCGAACTGGCTGACGAAGCTGGCCCTGACCTGGCCCTGCTGCCCAGCGGGCGTTATGCGCACAAACGCAGCCACGTGGAAGCCCTGTGCAAGTCAGCAGGTTTTACCAGGATTGAGATCGAAGAAACCGTGCTACGCCATGAAAACCAGCAGCCTGTGGCGGGTTTCATCGTCACTGCTTACAAATCGACATAGCGCGAGGCGGCCCGCCATCCGGACGGGCCGTCCGGTGGTCTCGCCTACCCCAGCAGCCGAGACGACTTCGGCACATGCGCCATCAGAAACTCCATCTGGTCGGCCAGGATGCGCCGGTTGCGCAGGATGAAGTCTTCCCACAGGCTGGGGATGTAGGGCGCGTACAGCAGCGGCATGTGGGCCTGCTCGGGGGTGCGCGGGCCCTTGCGGTGGTTGCAGGGGCGGCAGGCCGTGACCACGTTCATCCAGTGGTCCTGCCCGTTGCGGGCAAAGGGCACGATGTGTTCGCGCGTGAGGTCTTCTTCGTGGAAATGGCCGCCGCAGTAGGCGCAGACATTGCGGTCGCGGGCGAAGAGCTTGCTGTTGGTGAGGCTGGGTTTCAGGTCGAACGGGTTGATGCCCGGCACTCCCTTGGTCCCGATGATGCTGTTCACCGCGATCACCGACTGCTCGCCGGTGACAGCGTTGTACCCACCGCGGAACCGGGCGATGTGGGCGCCTGATTCCCAGCGCACCTCATCGGCGGCGTAGTGGATGACCGCCTGTTCGAGCGAAATCCATGATTGGGGCAGCCCTTGGGCCGACAGCTTCAAGACCTTCAAAACACGCCTCCTGGAACAAGAATGATCACAAGGAATGGGAACGCGGATGTCTCGCGGGCCACCCTGCTCTGGAAGGCCCCTCGGTCACAATATACTCCGTTTTGATGACAAATTGGCGTCCTGCGCTTGATGGATATGCGCGTGCTGCTATCAAAAAGATAACAAACCAATGAAGATCTTTCGCGGATTCCACCACCGGGGCATCGCCAGCGCCTGTGCGCTGACCATCGGCAACTTCGACGGAGTGCACCGGGGCCACCAGGCCATGCTGGCCCTGCTGAACAGCGAGGCTGCGCACCGCGGGGTCGAAAGCTGCGTGCTGACCTTCGAACCCCACCCGCGCGACTACTTCGCCGGGGCCCACAACAAGCCCGAACTGGCGCCGGCCCGCATCGGCACGCTGCGCGACAAGCTCACCGAGCTGGCGCGCTGCGGCGTGCAGCAGACCGTGGTGCTGCCGTTCGACGCGCGGCTGGCCGCCCAGTCGCCGGCCGAGTTCATCGACGAGGTGCTGATGCGCGGCCTGAACGCGCGCTATGTGCTGGTGGGCGACGACTTCCGTTTCGGCCGCCAGCGCGCGGGCGACTACGCCATGCTGGACGCCGCCGGCCAGGCCCGGGGCTTCGACGTGGCACGCATGAACAGCTACGAGGTGCATGGCCTTCGGGTGTCGAGCTCGGCCGTGCGCGATGCGCTGGGCCGGGGCGACATGGAAGCCGCGGCGCGCCTGCTGGGGCGGCCCTACACCATCTCGGGCCACGTGGTGCATGGCCGCAAGCTCGGGCGCGAGCTGGGCGCCACTAGCGCGGGGGCCGGCGACGGCTTTCGCACGCTGAACCTGCGCTTTGCCCACTGGAAGCCGGCTGCCAGCGGCATCTTCGCGGTGCTGGTGCACGGGCTGGGTAACGTGGGTGATACCCCCCTGCCCGGCGTGGCCAACCTGGGCGTGCGGCCCTCGCTGGACCCGAACGACGTCAACGGCGGGCGGGTGCTGCTGGAAACCCACTGCCTGCAATGGCCTGCCGATCTGGGCCCCGAGGGGGCGTACGGTAAAATCGTGCGGGTGGAACTACTGCACAAACTGCACGACGAGCTCAAGTACGACAGCCTGGACGCCCTGACAACGGGCATCGCCAAGGACTGCGACGATGCGCGCGCCTACTTTGCGACGGCCGCCATCGCGTCGCACACCGAGACCCGGCGCCAGACCACGCGCGACCGAATTTGAGGGGGCTGCTTACCGCAGCGCCCGCCTGAGCGGGCACACACATCCCTTTCGCGCACCCCCTCTCCCCTTCCGGGCACGCCCCGGAATGCTCAGTTTTTAAGGTCCCCTCATGTCCGACGACAACGTCACCTCCGCACCTGCTTCGGCATCCGCGTCCGCCGCCCCCGCCACGGACTACCGCAGCACCCTGAACCTGCCCGACACCCCCTTCCCCATGCGCGGCGACCTGCCCAAGCGCGAGCCGGGCTGGGTCAAGGAGTGGGACGACAAGGGCATCTACAAGCGCCTGCGCGATGCCCGCCGGGGCGCGCCCAAGTTCATCCTGCACGACGGCCCGCCCTACGCCAACGGCCAGATCCACATGGGCCACGCGGTCAACAAGATCCTGAAGGACATGATCACCAAGGCGCGCCAGCTCGAAGGCTTCGACGCGCTGTACGTGCCCGGCTGGGACTGCCACGGCCTGCCGATCGAAAACGCCATCGAGAAGAAGCACGGCCGCAACCTCAGCCGCGACGACATGCAGGCCAAGAGCCGCGCGTTCGCCACCGAGCAGATCGCGCAGCAGATGGGCGACTTCCAGCGCCTGGGCGTGCTCGGCGAATGGGACAACCCCTACAAGACCATGAACTTCGCCAACGAGGCGGGCGAGATCCGTGCGTTCAAGCGCGTGATGGAGCGCGGCTTCGTGTACCGGGGCCTCAAGCCCGTGTACTGGTGCTTCGACTGCGGCAGCTCGCTGGCCGAGTTCGAGATCGAATACGCCGACAAGAAGAGCACCACGCTGGACGTGGCCTTCAAGGCGCACGAGCCTGCGAAGCTGGCCGCTGCCTTCGGCGTGCCCGCGCTCGCCAAGGACGCCTTCGTGGTGATCTGGACCACCACCGCGTGGACCATCCCGGCCAACCAGGCGCTGAACCTGAACCCCGAGATCAGCTACGCGCTGGTCGATGCCGGCGAGCGCCTGCTGCTGGTGGCCGAACCGCTGGTGGCCTCGTGCCTGGAGCGCTATGGCCTCACCGGCCAGGTGCTGGCCACCACCCTGGGCAAGAACCTGGGCGGCCTCGAATTCGAACACCCGCTGTACGACGTGGCCAGCGAAGACGGCAGCTACGGCTACCGCCGCCTGTCGCCCGTGTACCTGGCCGACTACGCCACGGCCGACGACGGTACGGGTATCGTGCACTCCTCGCCCGCCTACGGGCTGGAGGATTTCAACTCCTGCGTGTCCCACGGTCTGGCGCTGGACGACATCCTGAACCCGGTGCAGGGCAACGGCACCTATGCGCCGGACTTCCCGCTGTTCGGCGGCCAGCACATCTGGAAGGCCGTGCCCGTGGTCATCGAGGCGCTGCGCAATGCCGGCCGCCTGATGGCCACCAAGGAGATCACCCACAGCTACCCGCACTGCTGGCGCCACAAGACGCCGGTGATCTACCGCGCCGCGGCGCAGTGGTTCATCCGCATGGACGAAGGCGAAGGCGTGTTCACCAAGGCCGGCGAAAAGCCCGCCAAGACGCTGCGCCAGATCGCGCTGGACGCCATCGAGCACACCAGCTTCTACCCCGAGAACGGCAAGACCCGCCTGCACGACATGATCGCCAACCGGCCGGACTGGTGCATCTCGCGCCAGCGCAGCTGGGGCGTGCCCATCCCGTTCTTTTTGCACAAGGACTCGGGCGAACTGCACCCACGCACCATGGAGATCATGGACCAGGCCGCCGCCATCGTGGAAAACGGCGGCATCGAGGCCTGGAGCCGCGTGACGCCCGGGGAGATCCTGGGCGCCGAGGACGCGGTCTGCTACACCAAGAGCACCGACATCCTGGAGGTGTGGTTCGACTCAGGCTCCACGTTCTTCCACGTGCTGCGCGGCACGCACCCCAACGTGCACCACGACACCGGCCCCGAGGCCGACCTGTACCTCGAAGGCCACGACCAGCACCGCGGCTGGTTCCACAGCTCGCTGCTGCTGGCATCGGCGCTCGAAGGCCGCGCGCCCTACCGCGGCCTGCTGACCCACGGCTTCACCGTGGACAGCCAGGGCCGCAAGATGAGCAAGTCGCTCGGTAACGGCATCGACCCGCAGGAAATCAACAAGAAGCTCGGCGCAGAAATCATCCGCCTGTGGGTGGCCGCCAGCGACTACTCGGGCGACATCGCGGGCGACGAGAAGATCCTGGCGCGCGTGGTGGACGCCTACCGCCGCATCCGCAACACGCTGCGCTTCTTGCTGGCCAATGTGAGCGACTTCGACCCCGCTACAGACGCTGTGCCGTTCGACCAGATGCTGGAGATCGACCGCTACGCGCTGACGCGCGCGGCCGAGTTCCAGGCCACGGTGCTGGCGCACTACAAGGTCTACGAGTTCCACCCCGTGGTGGCCAAGCTGCAGTTGTACTGCTCGGAAGACCTGGGCGGCTTCTACCTGGATGTGCTGAAAGACCGGCTGTACACCACCGCGCCCAAGAGCCTGGCACGCCGCAGCGCCCAGACCGCGCTGTACCACATCACCCACGGCATGCTGCGCTGGATGGCGCCGTTCCTGTCGTTCACCGCCGAAGAGGCGTGGAAGGTGTTCGGCTCGTCCGACTCCATCTTCCTCGAAACCTACGGCTCGATCGCAGGGGCCGACGAAGGCCTGCTGGCCAAGTGGAGCCGCCTGCGCGAGATCCGCGACGTGGTGAACAAGGAGATCGAGGCACTGCGCGCCGGCGGCCAGGTGGGCTCGTCCCTGCAGGCCAACGTGGTGCTGACCGCGGCGCCCGAAGACCATGCGCTGCTGGCCAGCCTGGGCGACGACCTCAAGTTCGTGTTCATCACCTCCGCTATCGAATTGGTAGCTGGTAGCGCTCTACAGATCAGCGTGAGCGCCAGTTCTGATACAAAATGCGAGCGTTGCTGGCACTATCGCAGCGACGTGGGCCAGGATGCCGCGCACCCCACCATCTGCGGTCGTTGCACCAGCAACCTGTACGGCGCTGGCGAAAGCCGGAGGCACGCGTGATGGCGCGCGGCAACAGCTCACTCTCCGGCCGCTCCGGCGCCAGCATGTGGCCCTGGCTCGTCTGGGCCGTGGTCCTGCTGGTGGCCGACCAGTTGACCAAGACCTTCATCCTGGACAACTACCGGCTCGGCGACTCCACCTTCGTCACCGGCTTCTTCAACATCGTGCGGGCCCACAACACCGGGGCGGCGTTCTCGTTCCTCGCGAATGCGGGCGGCTGGCAGCGCTGGCTGTTCACCGGCATCGGCGTGGTGGCCACGATCTTCATCGTGTGGCAACTGCGCGCGCACCCGGGGCAAAAGCTGTTTTGCTTCTCGCTCGCCAGCATCCTCGGCGGCGCCGTCGGCAACGTGGTGGACCGGTTGATGCACGGCTACGTGGTGGACTTTCTGGACTTCCACTGGGACTTCCTCTCGGGCATGTTCCCGGGCGGGCACTTCCCGGCCTTCAACCTGGCCGATACCGCCATCAGCATCGGGGCGGCCTGCCTGATCCTCGATGAACTGTTGCGGGTCAAGCGGTCCAAATAGCCGCTGGGCGGCTGCCCTGCCCCGCATTCCCTGAACGGCCCCATCGAGGGCCGTTTTTCATGCCGGCCCCGAGCCCGGTCATACCGCCGTCACACGGCCTCGTTCCAATGTAAACGTTTACATAGCAACGAGGTTCCATGAGCATCCAGGACGTGGCCCGCCAGGCGGGCGTGTCGGTCGCCACCGTGTCGCGGGTCTTCAACCTGCCCGACAAGGTGACGCCGGCCACGCGCGAGCATGTGGAGCAGGTGGCCCTGGCACTGGGCTACCTGCCCAATGCCAGCGCGCGCACCTTGCGCACCCAGCGCAGCCGCGTCATCGGCGTGGTGCTGCCCACCCTGCTCAACCCCGTGTTCGCCGAGTGCCTGCAGGGCCTGGCGCAGGCAGCCGTTGCGGCCGGCTACGCCATCCTGCCGTTTGCCACCGACTACCAGATCGCTCAGGAAAACCGCGCCGTGCACCTGCTCCTGGCCGGCAGTGTGGACGGCATGGTCCTGGTGGTCTCCAACCCGGCCACGTCGAGCGCACTGCAGCGCCTGGCCGAGGCAGGCCTGCCCTACGTGCTGGCCTATAACCGGCACCCGGACCACCCCTGCGTGTCGGTGGACGGCGAGCAGGCCGTGGCCGAGCGGGTGGCGCACCTGGTCTCGCTCGGGCACCGGCGCATCACCATGGTCAGCGGCCAGCTCGCCGCGTCCGACCGGGCGCAGCAGCGCAGCCGCGGCTTTCACAGCGGCATGGCAGCCGTCGGCCTTCCCGTTGGGCGGGAGCTCGAAGTGCCCTTCATCGAAACCGCGGTGCAAGACGTCACCGCCCTGCTGCAAGGCCTTGATCGCCCCACCGCACTGGTCTGCTCCAACGACCTGCTGGCCATCCGCAGCATCCGCGCCGCGCACCTGGCCGGGCTGGCCGTGCCGCGCGACCTGAGCGTGGTGGGCTTCGACGGCATCGCCCTGGGCGAGGACCTCACCCCCATGTTGAGCACCGTCGCACAGCCCAATGCCGATATCGGCCGCTGCAGCGTGCAGTTGCTGGTGCAGGCCATGGCCAGCGGCACGCCATTGGCACCGGATGCAGGGCTGACCCTGCCCCACCACTTTCGCACCGGTGAGTCGTGCGCGCCCGCATGACTTCCCGTTCTCACCCCGTCCCCCGCCACCTCGTCCCACAGGAGTCTTCGATGAAATACACGCTCACCCACTTCATGCGCGCCGCCACGCTGGCCTTCGGCCTGGCCGCCGCTGGCACCGCCATGGCGCAGACGGCCATCTGCTACAACTGCCCGCCCGAATGGGCCGACTGGGGCAGCCAGATCAAGGCCATCAAGGCCAGGACCGGCGTCACCGTGCCGCCGGACAACAAGAACTCCGGCCAGTCGCTCGCGCAGATGACGGCCGAGAAGGCCCGCCCCGTGGCCGACGTGACGTATCTCGGCGTGACCTTCGCCATCCAGGCGCAAAAGGACGGCCTGGTCGCGCCCTACCAGCCCGCCGCGTGGAAGGACATCCCCGACGGCCTCAAGGACCCGGCCGGCCACTGGTTCACCATCCACTCGGGCACGCTCGGCTTCATGGTCAACGTGGACGCGCTCAAGGGCAAGCCCGTGCCGCAGTCCTGGGCCGACCTGCTCAAGCCCGAGTACAAGGGCCTCATCGGCTACCTGGACCCGGCCTCCGCCTTCGTGGGCTACGTGGGCGCGGTGGCCGCCAACCAGGCGCGCGGCGGCACGCTGGAAAACTTCGGCCCCGGCATCGACTACTTCAAGGCGCTGCAGAAGAACGAGCCCATCGTGCCCAAGCAGACCTCGTATGCGCGCGTGCTCTCGGGTGAGATCGCGATCCTGCTCGACTACGACTTCAACGCCTACCGCGCCAAGTACAAGGACCAGGCCAACGTGCAGTTCGTGATCCCCGCCGAAGGCACGCTGGTGGTGCCCTACGTGATGAGCCTGGTGGCCGGTGCGCCCCACGCCGCAGACGGCAAGAAGGTGCTGGACTTCGTGCTCTCCGACGAAGGCCAGGCCCTGTGGGCCAATGCCTACCTGCGCCCGGTGCGCGCCAGTGCCATGCCCAAGGACGTGCAGGCGCGCTTCCTGCCCGCCAGCGACTACGCCCGCGCCAAGACGGTGGACTACGGCCGCATGGCCGCGGTGCAAAAAGCGTTCTCCGACCGCTATCTGGCCGAAGTCAAGTAATCAGGTACCTGAAATGCGCCACGGCTTCGCACCCTCCCGCACGCTGCTGCTGGCCTGCGCCGCGCCGGCCGTGGCCTTCTTCGCGGCCTTCTGGCTGCTGCCCGTGGCCCTGCTGCTGGCGCTGCCGGCGACCAAGGGCTGGTCCACCTACTTTGCGGTGCTGACCCACGCCCGCTACCTGCAGAGCCTGCTGCAGACGCTGGGCCTCTCGCTCGCCGTCACGCTGGCCACGCTGGTGCTGGGCGCGCTGGTGGGCATCACGCTGGCGCGCCAGCGCTTTCGCGGGCGGCAGCTGTTGCTGTCACTGCTCACGCTGCCGCTGTCGTTCCCGGGTGTCATCGTGGGCTTCTTCATGATCCTGCTGGGCGGCCGCCAGGGGCTGGTGGCCGACCTCTCGGACCATCTGGGCCTGGGCCGCGCCACCTTTGCCTACGGCCTCACCGGCCTGTTCCTGGCCTACCTGTACTTCTCGCTGCCGCGCGCGATTGCCACCTACACCGCGGCGGCGGGCGCCATGGACGCGGCGCTGGAAGAAGCCGCCCGCTCGCTCGGTGCCTCGCGCTGGCGCGTGGCGCGCGACGTCTGGCTGCCCGAGCTGGCCGCCACCACGCTGGCCTGCGGCGCCATCGTCTTCGCCACCGCCATGGGCGCCTTCGGCACGGCCTTCACGCTGGCCAGCAAGTTCGAGGTGCTGCCCATCACCATCTACAACGAGTTCACCAACTACGCCAACTTCGCGCTGGCGGCCAGCCTGTCGATCACGCTGGGGCTGATCACCTGGCTGGTGCTCTGGGCGGCGCGCCGCGCATCCGGCACCGCGGCCTTCTGAAGCATCCACCATGAGAAACGCACGACAAGCCCCCTGGTCCCTGGTGGCGCTCACCGCGCTGGTGGCCCTGTTCATGCTGGCGCCCATTGTGCTGTCGGTCATGGCCGGGCTGGTGAACAACTACAGCGTGGGCCTCAAAAGCGGCCTCACGCTGCGCTGGCTCGGCGAGGTGTGGGAGAACTACGGCGGCACCGTGGGCGCATCGCTGCTGATGGCGCTGCTGTGCGTGGCAGGCAACCTCGTCATCGGTGTGCCCTGCGCCTATGCGCTGGCGCGCAGCCGATCGCGCTGGGCGCGCCTCTTCGAGGAGCTGCTCACCCTGCCCGTGGCGGTGCCCGGGCTGGCCAGCGCGCTGGCGCTGATCCTGGCCTACGGCACGCTCTCGGGCTTTCGCCAGAGCTTCGCCTTCATCCTCGTCGGGCACATGGTGTTCACGCTGCCCTTCATGGTGCGCACCGTGGGTTCGGCCTTCCAGAAGGACGAGTTGCGCTCGCTGGAGGAAGCCGCGCGTTCGCTGGGGGCCAGCTTCGCGCAGCGCTTCCTGGGCGTGCTGGTGCCGGCCGTGCTGCCGGCCATCGTGGCGGGCAGCCTGATGGTGTTCACGCTGTCGGTGGGCGAGTTCAACCTCACCTGGATGCTGCACACCCCGCTCACGCGCACCCTGCCCGTGGGCCTGGCCGACAGCTATGCCTCCATGCGCATCGAGATCGGCTCCGCCTACACGCTGGTCTTTTTGATCGTCATCCTGCCCGTGCTGTGGGGCCTGCAGGCCGTCGGCACCTTCATCGAGAAACACCATGGAACTTGAACGCACGCGCGTGGACGTGGTCCAGTGCGCCAAAACATACGCCGACGGCACACGCGGCCTGCAGCCCACCGACCTCACGGTGGAACCCGGCGAAGTGCTGGCGCTGCTGGGCCCCTCGGGCTGCGGCAAGACCACGCTGCTGCGCCTGATCGCGGGGCTGGAGTCGCCCGACGCGGGCAGCCGCATCGCCTTTGGCGGGCAGGACGTCACGCAGTTGCCCATCGAGCAACGCGGCATCGGCATGGTGTTCCAGCACTACGCGCTGTTTCCGCAGATGACGGTGGCCGCCAACATCGGCTACGGCCTGCGCATCCGCGGTGTCGATGTGGCCGAGCAGCGCCGCGTGGTCGGCGAGCTGGTGGACCTGGTGCGCCTGAACGGGCTGGAGGGCAAGCGCCCCGCCGAGCTGTCGGGCGGCCAGCGCCAGCGCGTGGCCCTGGCGCGCGCCGTGGCCGTGCGGCCGCGCGTGCTGCTGCTGGACGAGCCGCTCACCGCGCTGGACGCCAAGCTCAAGGAATCCCTGCGCGACGAGCTGGCCGAGCTGCTGCGCCGCCTGCACATCACGGCCATCCACGTCACGCACGACCAGCAGGAGGCCCTGGCCATCGCCGACCGCCTGGCGGTGATGCAGGCCGGCCGCATCGTGCAGGTGGGCGATGGCGAGACGCTGTACCGCACACCGGCGCACCCGTTCGTGGCCGCCTTCCTGGGCCGGGTCAACCGGCTGCAACGCGACGAGGCGGCCCGCCAGCGCAACGTGTTACGGCTGGGCGGCATCGAACTGCCCTGCCCTGCGGCCTGCGCGGCCGATGCCGTTCTGCTGGTGCGGCCCGAGGACATCGAGGTGCAGGTGGACCCTGCGCACGGTGATGGCTGGGGCCGCGCCGAGGTCACGCGCCGCAACTTCCTGGGCGAGCGCGTGCAGCTCACCCTGGCGCTGCCCGGCCAGCCCCCGCTGCAGGCCGACGTGGCCCGCGACCACCCGGCGCGCCAGGGCCAGCCCGTGGCCATCCGCATCCGCCCCGAGCACCTCATGCCCAGCCACGAGGCGTCCTGACTCTTGCCACACATGCCCATGACCACCCTGCTGCTGCAACTGTCCGACCCGCACATCCGCGAACCCGGGCGCCTGGCCTACGGCCGCATCAACACCGCCCCTTACCTGGCCCAAGCGGTGCAGACCATGCTGCGCCTGCCGCAGCGGGCCGACGCGCTGGTCATCACCGGCGACCTGACGGACTTTGGCCGTGCCGCCGAGTACGAGCACCTGCGCGCACTGCTGGCGCCGCTCGGGCCCCTGCCCACCTACCTGCTGCCGGGCAACCACGACGAGCGCTCCCAGCTGCGCCAGAGCTTTCCGGAGCACACCTACCTGGGCACGGAGGGCTTCGTGCAGTACTGCGTGCCGGTGGGCGGCATGACCCTGATCGCGCTCGATACCGTGGTGCCCGGCGCCAGCGAAGGCAGCCTGTGCCGTGAACGCCTGGCCTGGCTGGCCGATGCGCTCGATGCGCACCGCCACCGCCCCGTGGTGATCGCGATGCACCACCCGCCGTTCCAGACGCTGATCGGCCACATGGACGCCATCGGGCTGCTGAACGGCGCGGCGCAGCTGGAGGCCCTGGTGGCGCGCCACCCGAACGTGGAGCGCGTCATCTGCGGCCACCTGCACCGCAGCATCCAGGTGCGCTTTGGCGGCTCCATCGCAATGACCGCGCCCTCGCCCGCCCACCAGGTCTGCCTGGACCTGGCGCCCGACGCGGCGTCGGCGTGGATGCTGGAGCCGCCAGGCTTCGCGGTGCATGCGCTGCCCGAGGGCGGCCGGCTGGTGAGCCACACCGCAGCCAGCGGCGTGCACGAGGGGCCTTACCCCTTCCACGAGGCCGGCCAGCTGATCGACTGAGGCGCCGCCGCAGGAGTGCAACGCCCGTTCTGCGGCCTCCCCAGGCGCAACATACCTTGCCCTGTCATGGGCATGGTTCCTGCGTGATGGATTCACGGGTATGCTAGGGCGTCCGTAATGTGACAGTTTTGTGACTAAAACGGGCGCTTTCATGGTTTGCGTTCTGCCGTTGTTCCCGCGGCACAGCCTTTCTGGCTCGCAAAGCTTTTCCGCGCCCGCTCCGGGCCACTCCACAAGCCTGCCCCAGGGTGCCATCGCTGCCCTGCCCGCCCTGCCCCCAGGCAGCGGCAGCGCATATGGCACGCGGCGCAGTGCAGGCACAAAAAGAAGAAAAGTTAGCGTTTACTCATGAAGCATCTCTTGAATTTGTTGGCAGCGGTGTCGCTGCTGATCTGGGGCACCCACCTGGTGCGCACCGGCATCCTGCGCGTGTTCGGCGCCAACCTGCGCCAGTTGCTCGCCCACAGCGTCAGCAGCCGCTTCACCGCCGTGCTCTCGGGCATCGGGGTGACGGCGGTGGTGCAGTCCAGCACGGCCACGGCGCTCATCGTGTCCTCGTTCGTCGGCCAGGGCCTGGTGGGCCTGCCCGCCGCGCTGGCGGTGATGCTGGGTGCCGACGTGGGCACGAGCGTAATGGCGGTGGTGTTCTCGATGGACCTGTCGTGGCTGTCGCCGCTGTTCATCTTCGTGGGCGTGGTGCTGTTCATCTCGCGCAAGGACACCGCCACCGGCCGCGTGGGGCGCGTGCTGATCGGCCTGGGGCTGATGCTGCTGGCGCTGCGCCTCATCACCGAATCGACCACCGTGCTCACCCAGTCGCCCACCGTGCGCACCCTGCTCGGCGCGCTGACCAGCGACCTGCTGCTGGAGATCTTCACCGGCGCGGTGCTGGCCATCGTGGCGTATTCCAGCCTGGCCACTGTGCTGCTCACCGCGGCGCTGGCGGGTTCGGGCGGCATACCGCCCGACGTGGCGCTGGGCCTGGTGCTGGGCGCCAACCTGGGCAGCGGCGTGCTGGCGGTGCTGACGACCATGAAGGCCAACGTCCAGACGCGCCAGGTGCCGCTCGGCAACCTGTTCTTCAAGATCATCGGCGTGGTCATCATGACGCCGCTCACCGGCCTGTGGCTGCAGCACGTGCGGCCCTACGTGCCCGAGATCGCCGCGCTGG
This sequence comes from Acidovorax sp. NPDC077693, assembly GCF_044542805.1. Classification (NCBI taxonomy): domain Bacteria; kingdom Pseudomonadati; phylum Pseudomonadota; class Betaproteobacteria; order Burkholderiales; family Comamonadaceae; genus Acidovorax; species Acidovorax sp. NPDC077693. Next base: position 337,676 of record NZ_JBITVD010000001.1, read on the forward strand.
TGGTGCTGTTCCACCTGGCGTTCAACGTCGTGGTGGGCATCGTCTGCATCGGCCTCACGGGCACCGTGGCGCGGGTGGTGCAGCGCCTGCTGCCGCAGGAAAAGACGCAGGCCGCGGCCGGCGCACGCCCGCAGCACCTGGACCCTTCGGCCCTGGCCACGCCGTCGCTGGCCATCTCGTGCGCCGCGCGCGAGGCGCTGCACCAGGCCGACGTGGTCGAGTCGATGCTGCTGGGCCTGCACAAGGTGATCCGCACCGACGACATCAAGCTGGCCGAAGACCTGCGCAAGCTCGACGACGAGGTGGACGGGCTGTATTCGGCCATCAAGTACTACATGACCAAGATCTCGCGCGAGGCGCTGGACGAGCGCGAGGGCCGGCGCTGGGCGGACATCATCAGCTTCACGATCAACATGGAGCAGATCGGCGACATCATCGAGCGCGTGCTCATCGACATCGAAGACAAGAAGATCAAGAAGGGCCGCCAGTTCTCCGAAGCCGGCATGGAAGAGATCACCGAGCTGCACGCGCGCCTGATCGACAACCTGCGGCTGGCGATGAGCGTGTTCCTCAACGGCAGCGTGCGCGACGCGCAAAAGCTGCTGGAAGAAAAAGCCCGTTTCCGCGACCTGGAGCACGCCTACTCGGCCACCCACCTGGCGCGCCTGTCGGACAACACGGTGCAGAGCATCGAGACCAGCTCGCTGCACATCGACCTGATCAGCGAGCTCAAGCGCATCAACTCGCTGCTGTGCTCGGTGGCCTACCCCATCCTGGAATCGGCCGGGGCACTCGCGCCCAACCGCCTGCGGGCCATGAACGAGCAGGCTTGAGCCTTTTCAGCGGCCTGGCGCTTTTCCATCAAGCGCTGGCAGCTATGTTTTTAATAGCACCTTCCCGGGAGGCGGTGCGCCGCGCATAGCGCTGGGCCAGCACCGCGCACACCATCAGCTGCATCTGGTGGAACACCATGAGCGGCAGCACGATGGCCCCCACCGCGTGCGATGCGAATAGCACCTTGGCCATGGGCACGCCACTGGCCAGGCTCTTCTTGGAGCCGCAGAACACCAGCGTGATCTCGTCTTCGGTCGAGAACCCCATGCGCCGCGCGGCCCAGGTGGTCAGGCTCAATGCCAGAGCCAGCAGCACCGCGCACACCACCACCAGGCCCAGCAGCGCGGGCCACGGCAGTTGCCGCCACAGCCCCTGCACCACCGCCGCGCTGAAGGCCGTGTAGACCACCAGCAGGATGGAGCCCTGGTCCACATACTTGAGCACCGCCGCCCGGCGCTGCACGAACCCGCCGATCCAGGGCCGCAGCAGGTGCCCCGCCACAAAGGGCACGAGCAGCTGCAGCATGATGCGGCCGATGTTGGCCAGCGTGCCGTGCTGCGCCGCGGCGCCATGGGCCTGCGCCTCGGGCAGCAGCAGTCCCACCAGCATCGGCGTGATCACGATGCCCAGCAGCGTGGAAGCCGACGCGCTGCAGATCGCTGCCGGCATGTTGCCCCGCGCCACGGCAGTGAACGCAATGGCCGACTGCACCGTGGCCGGCAGCACGCACAGGTAGAGCACCCCGGTGTACAGCTGCGGCGTGACGAGCGGCAGCAGCACCGGCCGCAGCGCCCAGCCCAGCAGCGGGAACAGCACGAACGTGGTGCCCACCACCACCAGGTGCAGCCGCCAGTGCGACAGCCCCGCCACGATGGCATCGCGCGAGAGCTTGGCGCCATGCAGGAAGAACAGCAGCGCCACGGCCGCCACGGTGGTGGCCTCCAGCGCATGCGCGGCAGCGCCCGATGCGGGCAGCACGCTGGCCAGGGCCACAGTGCAAAGCAGGGCCAGGGTGAAGTTGTCGGGGAGGAATCGGGAACGGGCCATGGAAACACCATCGAAAAAAACACGCGGGTCCCGCCGAAAGCAGGCCCATGCGGGGCGCAACGACGGACGATGGCGCTATTGGACAAGCTGCGCATTCCAAAGAGAAATGGATTTCTCTGATGGATTTATGATTCGGCCGCATGAATGTGACCCTGCGCCAACTGCACGTCTTCCAGTCCGTGGCCGCGACGCGCAACTTCAGCCGCACCGGCGACGCCGTGGGCCTGACGCAACCCGCCGTGAGCCGCTGCATCACCGAGTTGGAGGCGCAGATGGGCCTGCAATTGCTCAACCGCACCACCCGCGAGGTCACGCTGACCGACGCCGGCCAGCGCCTGGCGGCCCGCCTGCCGCGCGTGCTGGAAGAGCTGGAAAGCACCCTGCAGGACGTGCAGGAGATGGCCACCGAGCGGCGCGGCCGGGTGCGGGTGGCCAGCAGCCCGACGCTGTCGGCCAACCTGCTGCCCGACTGCATCGCGCAGGCCCAGACCCGTCTGCCCGGGCTGGAGCTGGTGCTGCTGGACCGCATGCAGAGCGCGGTGCTGGCCAGCGTGCTGTCGGGCGAGGTGGACTTCGGCGTCGTGATCGACCCCGGCGAGCAGGATGCGCTGCACTGCGAGACCATCCTGACCGAGCCGTTTTGCCTGGCCTGCCCGCCCGGCCACCGACTGGCGCGCAAGCGCACCGTGCGCTGGACCGACCTGCAGGGCGAGCCGCTGGTACTGCTGGACCACGACTCCGGCAGCCGCCGCCTGATCGACCGCGCCCTGGCCGAGCACGGCGTGGCCTACACCGTCGCGCAGGAGGTGGGCCACCCCACCACCATCTTTCGCATGCTCGACACCGGCCTGGGCATCTCCGTCATCCCGACCCTGGCCCTGCCGCCTGAAGGCCTGGCCCGCCTGGCCGTGCGCCCGCTGGTGCCGCGCGTGGACCGCGAGGTCATGCTGGTGCACCGCCGCAACCGCGCCCTGTCGCCCATCGCGCAGGCCGCGTGGGACCTGGTGAAGGCCGTGGCGGCGCAGGGGCCTGCGGCGTCGTAGGCCTGGCGACGTGGCGGCCCGTCAGGGCAAAAACACTGCGGCCTCTGAGATGTAGCGCTGCAGCCCCTGCGCCAGCGCGTCGAACGCATGCTGGCAGCGCGGGCTGCCGCGCAGGTCTTCGTGCATCACCACCCAGGTATCGAGCCCCACCGAGAACTGCGCACCCAGCACACGCACAAGCTCGGGCGCGCGCCGTGCCAGCCCCACCTGGCATACCCCGATGCCACATCCGGCCCGAACCAGCGCCAACTGCGCCAGGTCGCTGTCGCTGCGCAGGGCAAACGCTTCGCGGCGCCAAGCGGGCACCACCTTGCGGGCGTTGCGCAGAAACGGCGTTTCTTCATCAAAACCGATGAGCCTGTGCAGCTGCAGGTCCGCCAGCGACTTTGGCATGCCGTGCGCCTGCAGGTAGCGCGCATGCGCGTAGAGTCCCACCTGCACCACGCCGACGCGCCGGGCGATCAGCGCCTCTTGCCGGGGCTCGGTCATGCGGATGGCGATATCGGCCTCGCGGTGCAGCAGGTCCTGCACCTTGTTGCTCAGCGCGAGCTCTATGCGCAGCGCCGGATGGTCGGCCTGCAGTTGCGCCAGGATGGGGGGCAGCACCTCCACGCCGATCACCTCGCTGGCGGTCACTCGCACGGTGCCTCTCACGCCGTCGCCGCCGCCATGGCCGCTGGCGGCCCGCACCAGGGCGGCTGCGGAATGGCCCATGGCCTCGGCATGCGGGTGCAGCGCAAGGGCCGCCTCGGTGGGCAGCAGGCCCTGTTGCGACCGGGTGAAGAGCGTGAGCCCCAGGGCCTGCTCCAGGGCTGCGATATGGCGGCCCACGGTGGGCTGGGTCACGCCCAGAGCCCGGGCCGCGCCGGAGAGCGAGCCTTCGCGCAGCACGCCGAGGTACGAGCGGTACAGCTCCCAGCCCACGGGGCCATCCGATTTGCGCGATTCATCCGATGCTTGAGTCATACATAAATGTATAGCCTCACCTTCATTTTCAGCAATTTCCTTTTACCCTAGCCCCGCGCACACTGACTTCCATCGCAACAAGTTTTGGAGTGCACACATGGCACACGGCAACAAGGTTCTGGTCCTGGGCGCCACGGGCGGGATTGGCGGCGAGGTGGCGCGTCAGCTGCGCGATGCGGGCTGGCACGTGGTGGCGCTGCACCGCAGTGCGCCGCTGGCGGGCGAGCAGCGTGACGGCATGGCCTGGCTGCGCGGCGACGCCATGCGCCGCGAGGACGTGCTGGCCGCCGCCGCGGGCTGCGACGTGATCGTGCACGCCGTCAATCCGCCGGGCTACCGCCGCTGGGGCGAGCTGGTGCTGCCGATGATCGACAACACCATCGCCGCCGCCACCGCCGTGGGCGCCACGGTGGTGCTGCCCGGCACGGTCTACAACTACGGGCCCGATGCGTTTCCGGTACTGCGTGAAGACGACCCGCAGCGCCCGTTGACCCGCAAGGGCGCCGTGCGTGTGGAGCTGGAGCGGCGGCTGCAGCAGGCCACCGCGGCGCACCCGCTGACGCCTGCGACCTGCCGCGTGATCATCGTGCGGGCGGGCGACTACTTCGGCCCGCAGGTGGGCAACAGCTGGTTTGCGCAGGGCCTCGTCAAGCCGGGCCAGCCGGTGGCGGCGGTGTCGCTGCCCGGCAGCGCGGGTGTGGGCCACCAGTGGTCCTACCTGCCCGACGTGGCGCGCACCATGGTGCAGTTGATCGCGCGCCGCGCCGACCTGCCGGCGTTCGCCCCGTTCCACATGGCCGGGCACTGGGACGCGGACGGCCAGCAGATGGCGGGCGCCATCGGCCGGGCAGTGGCGGCACGCGGCGGCGCGGCGCCCAAGGTGCGTGCGTTTCGGTGGTGGCTGATCACGCTGGCGTCGCCCTTCGTGGCCACCTTGCGCGAACTGCGCGAGATGCGCTACCTGTGGCGCGAGCCGCTGCGCATGGCCAACGACCGGCTGCGGGCGGTGCTGGGCACCGAGCCCCACACGCCGCTCGATGCGGCCGTGCAGGCCACGCTGGAAGGCCTGGGCTGCCTGCCCCCTGCCGCAGAGCCCGCAGGGCAGCCCACCAAGCAGCCCACATTGGGCATCACAGCCCCAGAAACCCCGCAATCACCAGCCCGGCTTCCAGCGTGAACTGGCCTTGCGCCACCTGATCGCGCACGGTGCCCGGCGGCAGCAGGTCGAACCGCTCCACCTCGCCGTCCTGGTTGCAAGGCTCCATGCCCGCAGGCACTTCGGCGCGGAACCAGTCGATGCGTTCGAGCATGTAGCCCGCGCCGCCGCCCTCGCGGCTGGGGCGGCTGAAGTCGACATGGCCGCCGTGCTGCAGCGCGTTCAGCGCACCGACCTGCAAGCCCGCCTCTTCCCAGGTCTCGCGCGCGAGGGCCTGCGGCAGCGTGTCGGCGGCGGACACCATGCCGCCCATCAGCGTGTCCCACAGGCCCGGGTTGTTGGGCTTGGTCATGGAGCGCTTTTGCACCCACATGCGGCCATCCGGCGCCAGGCCCACCAGGTGGACCGCGCGGGTGGTGATGCCCAGCACGCGCACGGCGCCGCGCTCCACCGTGCCCACGACCTCGCCCGCCGGGTTGCACACGGCCAGTTGCTCGTCGCGCCAGGGGCCGCACAGCGCGGCGTCGCGCAGGGCAGCGGCCAGGGTGTTGAGCGCATCGGTGATGGCATCGGCCGGCCCATCGATGCACCATGCCATGGCACCCGAATGCTCCTTATTTGATAGCTGGTAGCGCTTTTCCAGCAAGCGGCAGAGGCTGATTTGATTCAAAAAACCCTCCGCCACCGACCCCACCACCTGCCCCGCCACCACCAGAGCCTGGCGCGGCTGCGCAGGCGGGCGCCGGGCGGACTGCCGCGCACCCGCCACCCAGGCCTCGAACGACGGGTTCTGCACAGCGGCGTTCACAGCGTGAGAATGGTGCAGCCGGTGGTCTTGCGGGCTTCGAGGTCGCGGTGCGCCTGCTGCACGTCGGCCAGCGGGTAGCGCTGGTCGATGTGGATCTTGACCTGGCCGCTGGCCACCACCGCGAACAGGTCGTCCGCCATGGCCTGTGTGCTCTCGCGCGTGGCGATGTGGGTGAACAGCGTCTGGCGCGTGACGTAGAGCGAGCCCTTGGCGCCGAGCGAGCCGGGCGCGAACGCCGGTGCAGGGCCCGAGGCATTGCCGAAGCTGGCCATGAGGCCGAAGGGCCGCAGGCAGTCGAGGGACTTGTCCCACGTGTCCTTGCCCACCGAGTCGTAGACCACCTTCACGCCCTTGCCGCCGGTGATCTCCTTCACGCGGGCTGCGAAGTCTTCCTGTTGATAGTTGATGGCGTGCGCCGCGCCGTTGGCCAAGGCCAGCTGGCATTTCGCGTCGGAGCCCGCCGTGCCGATGAGCTGCAGGCCCAGGGCCTTGGCCCACTGGCTGGCGATCAGGCCCACACCCCCCGCCGCCGCATGGAACAGCACGTGGTCTCCGGCCTGCAGGCCTTCCACCGGCAGCGTTTTCTTCAGCAGGTACTGCGCCGTCAGGCCCTTGAGCATCATGGCCGCACCGGTCTCGAAGCTGATGGCGTCGGGCAGCTTGCACACCGTCTTGGCGGGCATCACGCGCACTTCGCAGTAGCTGCCGGGCGGCTGGCTGGCATAGGCTGCGCGGTCGCCCGCCTTCAGGTGCGTGACGCCCTCGCCCACCGCCTCGACCACGCCGGCGCCCTCCATGCCGATGCCTGCGGGCATCTGCAGCGGGTACAGGCCCGTGCGGTGGTACACGTCGATGAAGTTCAGGCCGATGGCGTGGTGGCGGATGCGGATCTCGCCGGGGCCGGGTTCGCCCACGGTGACATCGGCCAGGTGAAGTTCTTCGGGACCGCCGTGCTGGCGGATCTGGACGGCAAGGCTCATGGACTGGGTCTCCTGGAATGGGGTATGCACAACAACGGCGGCCATCCTGCCACGAAACCCGCCGCCTTGCCGCCCGCGGGCAACCGCCATCTGCCAAGGACATTGGCGCACCGGGCAGCACCGCCGGCAGCGCACCGTTACAGTGCAGCCCCATGACACAAAAACTGACGCCCGGCACGGCGGCGATGCTGGTGATTCCGCCGATGCTGTGGGCCGGCAATGCCGTGGTGGGACGGCTGGTGCACGAGCTGATTTCTCCCATCGCCCTGAACTTCATCCGATGGGTGCTGGCCTTCGGCGTGCTGCTGCCGCTGGCCCATGGCGTGCTGCGCAAGGACAGCCCGCTGTGGCCCCACTGGCGCCGCTACGCGCTGCTGGGCCTGCTGGGCATCGGCCTGTACAACGCGTTCCAGTACATGGCGCTGCAGACCTCCACCCCCATCAACGTGACGCTGGTGGGATCGAGCATGCCGGTGTGGATGCTGGCGGTGGGCAGCCTGTTCTTCGGCATGCGCGTGACGCAGCGCCAGCTGCTGGGCGCGCTGCTGTCGATCTGCGGCGTGCTGATCGTGCTCAGCCGGGGCGAGTGGGCGCAGCTGCTGGCCTTCCGCCTGGTGCCGGGCGACCTCTTCATGATGCTGGCCACCATCTCGTGGGCCTTCTACAGCTGGATGCTGTCGCGCACCACCGAGCCCACCTCCATCCGCGGCGACTGGGCCGCCTTCCTGATGGCGCAGATGGTGTTCGGCCTCGCCTGGTCCGGCAGCTTTGCGGGCGTGGAATGGGCCGCGGGCCACACGCATGCGACCTGGGGCTGGCCGCTGGTGGCCGCGCTGGTGTTCATCGCGGTGGGGCCTGCGGTGCTGGCCTACCGCTTCTGGGGCGTGGGCGTGCAGCGCGCGGGGCCGGCGGTGGCGGGGTTCTTCGTCAACCTCACGCCGCTGTTCGCCGGCATGCTGTCGGCTGCGTTCCTGGGCGAGACGCCGCAGGTCTTTCACGGCGTGGCATTCGCGCTCATCGTGGGCGGGATCATCGTGTCTTCGCGGAAGGGTTAGCGCACTGCGCCCGCTCTTGCCCTGCCGCTGTCTGTCGCAGTCGCTGTTGCAGCAGCAAGGCGCCCGCTGAACCGTCCTAGCGGCGCCCTTCAGGCGATGCAACGCTCTCATCCGCGGAGCCAGGCAACGCACCCTGGCCTGGCGCCGCAGGGGCATCGCCCGCCGCACTGCGCAACAGCGCCTCCAGATCGCCCACCGGGCCGGGCATGCCCAGCAGGTAGCCCTGGAACAGCTGGCAGCCATAGTCCGCCAGCAAGGCTTTCTGCTCCGGGGTTTCCACGCCTTCGGCGATCACATCCAGCTCCAGGTTGCGGGCCATGCCGATGATGGTCTGCACGATCACGTCGTCGGTGTGCCGCACGCCGAGGTTGCGCACGAACGACTGGTCGATCTTGAGCTGGTCGAGCGGCAGCCGCGTGAGGTAGGCCAGCGACGAGTAGCCCGTGCCGAAGTCGTCCACCGAAAAGCGCACGCCCTTGGTCTTGAGCAGGCCCATCTTGGCGATGGTGTCGTCCACGTTGTCGAGCACCAGCGACTCGGTCAGCTCGAGCTTGAGCAGGTGCGGCCGCGCGCCGGTCTCGCGCAGCACCTCGACCACGCGGGCCACGAAGTCGCGCTGGCGGAACTGCCGCGCGCTCACGTTGACCGACAGCTGCACGTGCCGCAAGCGCGCGTCGTTCTGCCACAGGGCCAGTTGCTCGCACGCGGTGCGCAGCACCCAGTGGCCCATTGGCACGATGAGCTCGCTCTCCTCGGCCACGCTGATGAAGGCCCCCGGCGCGACCAGGCCGCGCTCGGGGTGCTGCCAGCGGATCAGCGCCTCGGCGCCGACGATGCGGCCGTCCAGGTGGAACTGGGGCTGGTAATGCAAGACGAACTGGCGCCCCGTCAGCGCCAGTTGCAGGTCGCTTTCGAGCTGCGCGCGCACGCTGATCGCGATCTGCATCTGGGGGTCGAAGAAACACAGCGCATTGCGGCCCTGCGACTTGACCTGGTACATCGCGATGTCGGCCTGCTTGAGCAGGTCGACCGAGGGCTGCAGCGTGCCACCCATCAGCGTGGCGCCAATGCTGGGGGTGCTGTGGTGGGTGTGCCCGTTCAGGGAATACGGCACGTTGAGCTTGCGCAGGATCTTCTGGCCCACGCGGCGGGCATAGGCCGCCGCCTCTTCGCTGTGCAGCGACAGCTCGTGCAGCATGACCACGAACTCGTCGCCGCCCAGCCGGGCCACGGTGTCCTCGCGGCGCACGCAGGTCTTCAGGCGCTCGGCGACCTGGCGCAGCAGCATGTCGCCCACTTCGTGGCCCAGCGTATCGTTCAGCGTCTTGAAGTGGTCCAGGTCCAGGAACAGCAGCGCACCGTACTGGCCGCTGCGCACGCTGGCGGCAATCACCTGCTGCATGCGGTCCATCAGCAGGCGGCGGTTGGGCAGGTTGGTCAGCGGGTCGTAGAACGCCAGGCTCTCGATCTCTGCACTCGCGCGGCGCAGGGCCGTCACGTCGTGGTAGGTGATCACCAGGCCGCCTTCGGGCGTGGGGCGCTCGGTGATCTGGATGGTGCGCCCGTTGGGCAGCACCTGCTCGTGCGGCTCCAGGTGCTGGTTCTGCTTGAGCAGGCGCAGCTCCACCCAGCGCATGCGCTCTTCGTCGCTGGCCCGCGGCATGTGGTGCTTGGAGGTCTCCTCCATCACGCGCCGAAACGGCACCGTGGGCGCCATCACGTTGCGCATCCACGGAAAGATCTCTTCGAAGCGGCTGTTCCACTGCACCACGCGGTGCTGCGCGTCGAGCAGCAGGAAGCCGCTCACCATGGATTCGAGCGCCTGGTCCAGCGTGGCCTTGGACTGCGCAATCGCCATGCGCGCCTGCGACAGGCGGTCCAGGTAGCGCAGCGCCAGCCAGCCGGCGGTCAGGATCATGGCGGCGAACAGCAGGCCCGTGAGGCCGATGGCATTGCGCTGCTGGCGCCAGCCTGCCAGCGCGTCGCTGCGCGGCACGCTGGCTGAAATGCGCAGGTCCTGGTACAGGATGGGGCGGTAGACGACGAACGCGGGCTCGCCGCTCAGGCGGGCCGGGGCGCTCCACGATGGGCCTTCGGCCGCCAGCATCTGCAGCGGCGGGCTCAGCGTGGGCGGCAGGTTCTCTTCGCGGTGGGGCACGCTCAGCAGCAGTTGCCCGGTGGCACGCTCCAGCGTGACCTGCAGGCCGCTGATGTCCACGCCCTGGACCAGCACCGAACTGAGCGCGCTCACCGGCAGCTCGGCAATGGCGATCACGCGGGCGCTGTCGGCCATGCGCAGGTGGCGCGCGAAGTACAGCACGCGCTCGGCCGTGGCAAAGCTCACCACCGGCGGGCTGATCACGAGCGTGGAGACCGGCTGCTTGAGCACCGATTCCAGAAAGCCCACGGGCAGCTGCACCGCCAGCGCACTGCCCGCCGCGTCGGACGACGCGATGATCTTGCCCTGGGCATCCATCAGCGCCACGTAGCGCACCATCAGGTTCTGCCGGGCCGAGCTGCGCAGCCGCTGGCTGGCCGCGTCCGGGTCGATCCAGTCGCTCATCGCGCCCGACAGGCCCAGCAGTTCGTCCAGGCTCGCCAGCAGCACATCGACGGAGAGCAGCGACCGGTTGAGCGCCGCCTCGGCCCCGGCGACGAAACGGGTGGCCTGCGCCGCGTTGTCGTCCAGCGCCACCTGGCGTGCGTTCCACACCAGGGCGGCCGACACCAGCGCCACGGCGCCCATGAACACCGCCACTGCGGCCCATACGAAGGCTCTGATGCGAAGCGGGGTGGTGGACTCGCTCATTCAGTACGTGCGCCGACGCAGATGCCTGCACATCCCTGTCGCACCCATGGCAAGGGTGTCTGGCCGGTTGCTGCGTGGGGGCGCCAGCGGGTCATGGCTTTGCAGGCGCCGCCGTCATGCCCCGCACGGGGCCGATGGTCTGGTTCCACACCTGGGCGCAACGCGCGCCGCAGCGCTGCACCCACCGCGGCAGCACGGTGGAGGCCAGGATCTCCTGCCGGCTGCGCTCGTCCTGCGGCGACACGGGCACCACCACCATGCTGCCCTTGCGGCCACCCACGCACGCGGGCGCACCGCGGTTGCAGGCCATGCCGTTCAAGGTCTCGCGCTCGGACTCGTCCCAGATCGCGGCTTCGAGCCGCGGCAGCTCGCGCCGCAGCAGCGCCCGCAGGTCGGGCGGCAGGGCCTCCCACGCGGCCTGGTTGGCGCCGAAGATCGCCAGGCCCCAGGTGACGGGCAGCGCATGCACATGCGAGGTGACCGTGGGCAGGCCCAGCGTGTTGCCGGACATGGTGCCGGTGATCGCGCACTCGGTGTTGCCCGCCGTCAGGCTGGGCATGATCTGCGCAAAGCCGGTGAGCACCGGCACCCCGCCCAGCGCGCCGACAAAGTCGGCCTGGGTGGACGACGACACGCGTGTGCGCCGGCCGGCCAGGTCGGCCAGTGTGCGCATCGGCTTCTTGCAGAACACCACCTGCGCGGGGTAGACGTACACGGCCAGCGCCTCCACGCCATGCTGGTCGCGCAGGGCCTTTTCAAGGTAGGGGCGAAAGGCGTTGAGCGTGGACTTGAGCGTGGCGATGTCGGGGTTGAGCCCCGCCAGGTCGGGCGCGGTGTACTCGGGGTACTGGGCGGTGAAGGAGCTCATCAGCGTGGTGCCGAACGGCACGACGCCCAGCTGCAGCAGCCGCAGCATTTCGGCCCCGGGAACGCCCGCGCGGTCGAACGGCACGATCTCGGCCTCGAACCTGCCGCCGCTCAGGCGCGACAGCTCCTTGCTCCAAAAAGGCTCTTCCTGCCGCGTGTACTGGTTGATGCCTGCCAGCCCGCCCACGATGCGCAGCCGGTAGGGTGTGGCGGCGCTCTCCGCCGCAGGCGCGGCGCTTTGCGCGCCGGCCTGGGGCAGGCAGCACAGCGCGGCCAGTGCAAGACTGGTGAGCGCAGTGCGAAGGCGAGGACGATGGGTCAGGAGAGGCCTTGATTGCATGGCAAGTGACAGGCCGCCATTCTTCACCAAGTTTTTCCACCTGACGAAAAGTTTGTCGGCAAAAAGCCACGGGGACAAAACGTACCGCCCCACGAACCCGCCAGGGCGGCAGCCACCCTGTTTATATCAATCCTTGGCGGCGCCTGGCCTCGGCAGAAGCCCCACTGCCGGCACAGGGGCCTGCAGTGCGCTGTGTAAAGTTTGCGCTCAGAAGGTGCCGGGGTAGGCACCGCCATCGGCCAGCACGTTCTGGCCGGTCATGTAGCCTGCCTGCTGGCTGCACAGGAAGGCGCAGATCGCGCCGAACTCCTGCGCCGTGCCGTAGCGCCCGGCAGGGATCTGCGCCTGCTGCGCGGTGCGCAATTCGTCCACGCTCTTGCCGGCCTTGGTGGCGGCAGCATTCACGGTGGCCGCAAGCCGGTCGGTGTCGAACTTGCCCGGCAGCAGGTTGTTGATGGTCACGCCGCGCGCGGCGATCTTGCTGCGCGAGACCCCCGCCACGAAGCCTGTGAGCCCGCTGCGCGCGCCGTTGGACAGCCCGAGGATGTCGATGGGCGCCTTCACCGCGCTCGAGGTGATGTTGACGATGCGGCCGAAGCCGCGGGCGGCCATGCCGTCCACCGTGGCCTGGATGAGTTCGATGGGCGTGAGCATGTTGGCATCCACCGCCTTGATCCACGCGTCGCGGTTCCAGTCGCGGAAGTCGCCGGTGGGGGGTCCACCGGCATTCGTCACCACGATGTCGAAGTCCCGGCCGGGACCGCCTGCCGCCGCGAACACGGCTTGGCGCCCCTCGGGGGTGGTGATGTCCGTCGCCACGGCGATCACTTGCGGGGCTTTCTTGCCGCTCACGCTTGCTGCACTGGCGCCTTCAGCTATCAATTGAGTAGCAGCCTGCGCCAGGGCGTCCGCGTTGCGCGCGTTGATGACCACGTTCACGCCCTCCTGCACCAATGCCAGCGCGCTGCCGTAGCCCAAGCCCTTGCTGGCGCCGCACACCAGCGCCCATTTGCCTGCAATACCCAAATCCATAACAATCTCCCAGTTGCATACTGATACACATAAAACGCTCGGCAAATCATAAATGGAAGGCCCCACCATGAAATGGCTGTACCGCGGAGCCCTTGCCCTGTGGCTGGCATCGGCAGCATGGAGCTTGACAGGCGTTGCGCATGCGCAAGAAACCGCCGTGGTCAAGCGTGCCACCCAGTTGCGCGACACCCCGGCGGACACCGGCGCCAGCGTGGCGCCGCTGGACGCCAACACGGTGGTGACGCGCGGCACCGAGCGCAAGGGCGCGTGGACCAAGGTCAGCACCCCGCAGGGCGCGACCGGCTGGGTGCACATGTTCGATCTCGGCCCGCAATCGGGCTCCGCCGCGGCCAGCAACAATGCCGCCACCAGCGGCCTGCGCAGCGTGGGTACCCTGTTCGGCGGCAACAGCGGCTCCAGCACCACGGCCACCTCCACCGTCGGCATCCGCGGCCTGGGCGCTGAAGACATCGCCAACGCGCAGCCCAACCCCGCCGCTGTCACCCAGGCCGAGGCCCTGCGGGTGAATGCAGACCAGGCGCGTCAATTCGCCTCCAGCGCATCGCTGCAGCCGCGCACGGTGCCCGTGCTGGCTGCGCCTGCACGTCCCACATCGTCGGGCACGGGGGCCACAGGCTCATCGTCCAACCCGTCGGACCCCAACTTCAGCCCCAACTGAGGAGTGCCGCCATGCCATCGAACCTTCGACTGACCCACCGGCGGCTGGCTGCGGCGTGTGCCGCGGCCGCGCTCGCCCTGGTGCCCGCCACCGGGCAGAGCCAGAACGTGATGAACATGCTGCTGGGCGCCGTGACCGGCGGTGGCAATGCGGGCAAAGGCGATGACCTCGTCAGCCTGTTGACCCGCTCGGTCGAGAGCATCGACGAGCCCCGCGAGATCGAGATCGGCCGGCAACTGGCCGCCGTGCTGCTGGGCAGCAAGCCGCTGCATCCGGACATGGCACTGCAGCGCTACGTGAACCAGCTCGGCCGCTGGATCAGCCTGCAGTCCGAGCGCCCCAACCTGCCCTGGACCTTCGTGGTGCTGGACGATGCCGGCTACAACGCCTTCGCGGCGCCCGGCGGCTATGTCTTCGTGACCAAGGGGCTCATCGACCGGTGCGCCGATGAAGCCGAGCTGGCCGGCATCCTGGCGCATGAAATCACCCACGTGACGGCCAAGCACCATCTGCATGCGATGCGCAAGACCGCGCAGTCGGGCATGCTCACGCAACTGGTGGCATCGCAGATCAAGACGAACGCCGTGGGCAACATGGTGGCCTCGCAGTTCCTGGCGCTGGGCCGCAACCTGTACGCGCGCGGCCTGGACCAGGCCGACGAATACGATGCCGACCGCACCGGCGTGGCGCTGGCCACCCGCGCGGGCTTCGACCCGTACGGGCTGGTGGCGGTGCTGCAGCAGCTGCGGACGGCCGCGCCCGACAACCCCATGTTCACGCTGGCCCTGGCGACCCACCCGCCAGCACAGGCCCGCCTGGAGCAGCTGGAGCTGGCCATGGGCAAGAACCTGGAAAGCTTCTCGGGCGCCGCCCCCATGACCGTGGCCCAGCGCGTGCACCCCAAGCCCGCAGCCGCTGCCGCGCCCAGCGCAGCACCTGCCGCCACGCCGGCACGGAAACCCGCGCCACCGCCCAAGAAAAAAGCGTCGTGATGCAGGGCAGACGGGCCTCGGGTCGGCCGAGGTCGCCCGCGGCCGCAGCGATGCCGCAACCAAACAGGGGCCGCGTGCGGCCCCTTGTGCATGAAGCACCTGCCGTGAAACGATTGCCCGCGCGGCTCACCGGCCAGCCGCAGGCTGCCGCGCCGCACGGCTGAACAGGAAGATCCCCACCACCACCAGCGCCGTCCCCGCGGCGATCCACAGGGTGAACGGCTCCCCCAGGATCCAGATGCCCATGAAGATGGTGGACAAGGGCCCGACCAGGCCCGCCTGGGCTGCCGTGCCGGCGCCGATGCGCTCGATGGCCATCATCACCATCAGCACGGGGGCTGCGGTGCACAGCGTGGCGTTGAGCACCGACAGCCAGATCACCTCGGGCGCCACCAGCGCGGCGCTCAGCGGCCGCAGTGCAGCGAACTGCACCAGGCACAGCAGGCACGCCACCGTGGTGGCCAGGCCCACCAGCCGCAGCGAGCCCAGGCGCTGCACCATCTCGCCGCTGTAGACCAGGTAGATGGCGTAGCTTGCCGCGCTCAGGAACACCAGCAGCGCGCCCCAGGCCACGTTCGTGCCCTGCAGGTTGGCCTCCAGCCCGAACACCAGCACCACGCCGCAGTAGCTGATGAGCATGGCCACCGCCTGCGCCCACCGGATGCGGCGGCCGTACAGCGCCCAGCCCAGCATCATCACCAGCGTGGGGTTGAGGTACAGGATGAGCCGCTCCAGGCTGGCGCTGATGTACGCCAGGCCGGCAAAGTCGAGAAAACTCGCCAGGTAGTAGCCGGTGAAGCCCAGGCCCAGCACACCCAGCCAGTCCTTGCGGGTCAGTGGCGCCTTGCCGCGGCTGGCCCACCAGGCCATCACGGCGAAGATGGGCAGCGCGAACAGCATGCGGTACATGATGAGCGTGACCGCATCGACCCCGTAGCGGTAGGCCAGCTTGACGATGATGGCCTTGCCGCTGAAGGCGATCGAGCCGAGCAGCGCCAATGCGAAGCCCGCTGCTACATTTTTAGTAGCTATCGGCGTGTGTGGAGAGCGCGGTAGGGCCACTTTTTATGCATATCCTTGAGCAAAGGGGTCTGGAGGCACAGCGGGCGCCACCGGCCTAGTACCCGGCCGCCTGGCCATCGCGCCGCGGGTCGCTGGCGGCCACGTAGCCGTGCACCTTGGGGTCGCCCATGCGCCAGATGAACTGGCCGGCGCCGAAGTCCTGGTAGGACCCCTGCATCGCCTCCAGGCGGTGCCCCAGGCCTTCGAGCCCCTGCACCGTGGCAGCAGGCATGTCCTGCTCCACATTGATGCCCAGGCCCGCATTGAAGCGCCAGCGCGGCGCATCGCACGCGGTCTGCGGGTTCTGTCCGTAGTCGAGCATGCGCACCAGCGTCTGCAGGTGGCCCTGGGGCTGCATGTTGGCGCCCATCACGCCATAGCTCATCACGGGCTGGCCGTCTTTGGTAAGAAAGGCCGGGATGATGGTGTGGAACGGCCGCTTGCCCGGTGCCACCAGGTTGGCCGGGTTGCGGGCGGAGCGGTCGGTGCTGAAGGCCTGGCCGCGGTTTTGCAGGCTGATGCCGAACGTGGGCTCGACGCAGCCCGACCCGAAGCCCATGTAGTTGCTCTGGATGAAGCTGACCATCATGCCGTTCTCGTCCGCTGCCGTGAGGTAGATGGTGCCGCCCTTGACCGGGTTGCCAGCACCGAAATCCTGCGCCCTGTTCATGTCGATCAGTCTCGCACGGGACGCAAGGTAGGCGTCATCGAGCATCTGCGCGGGCGTCACCTCCATCGACGATGGCTCTGCGACGTAGCGGTACACGTCGGCGAAGGCGAGCTTCATCGCCTCGATCTGCAGGTGCTGGGATGCGGCGCTGTCCACCGGCAGGCTGGCCACGTCGAACTGGTCGAGGATGCCCAGCGCGATCAGGGCCGCGATGCCCTGCCCGTTGGGCGGGATCTCGTGCAGCGTGTATCCGCGGTAGTTGCGTGCGATGGGCGTGACCCACTCCGGTTGGTGCGCGGCGAAGTCCGCCAGCGTGTGGCTGCCGCCGTGGGCCTGCGAGAACGCGACCAGGGCCTGTGCGATCTCGCCAGTGTAGAACGCCTGGCCGCGTGTCGCCCCGATGGCGCGCAGCGCGCGGGCCGCGGCCTGGAACTGGAACAGCTCTCCCACCTGCGGCGCGCGGCCCCAGGGCATGAAGCTCTGCGCAAAGCCTGGCTGGGCCTGCAGCTCATCGACCGCCGCCGCCCATTTCTGCTGCACGACCACCGGCACCAGGTAGCCGCGCTCGGCGATCTCGGCGGCCGGCTCCATCAGGTCGGCAAAAGGCAGCTTGCCAAAACGCGCGGACAAGGCCGCCCAGGCACTGACCGCACCGGGCACGGTGACGGTGTCCATGCCGCGTGTGGGTGGCGTTGCCTGGCCCTGACCGTAGCGCTGGTGAAAGTACTCCGGCGTCCACGCCGCCGGCGCACGCCCCGACGCGTTGAGCCCGTGCAATGCCTGGCCGTCCCACAGAATGCAGAACGCATCGCTGCCGATCCCGTTGCTCACCGGCTCGCAGACCGTCATGGCGGCTGCAGCCGCCACGGCAGCATCGACCGCGTTGCCGCCCTGCTGCAGCACGCGCAGCCCGGCCTGTGCAGCCAGCGGATGCGAGGTGGAAACCACATTGCGCGCAAACACCGGCAAGCGGGTGCTGGCATAGGAGGGGGTGTAGCTGAAGGTCATCGGAACATTATGGGCCGATGGGACCGGCAGGGCTGAACGGCGCCCGCCATGGCACGCGCGCTGCGCGCAGGCACGAAGCCCGCAGCTTTCACATCCTTGCCACCGTTCGGGCTGAGCTTGTCGAAGCCGGCATCCGCGCGTCGACAAGCAGCCTGAACGGTAGCGAATGCATGAACCGGTTGGCAAAAGCGTGACCGCCTTGAAACCACACCATTGCCGGCTGCGGGCTGAGCGCGCCCGTTCACTAGCGGGCCATCAAGCCCCCGACTCCCCGTGCTTCTTGAAGATCCGGTGGTGCAGCCTGCGCAGCGACCACCACACGGCCAGCGCCACCAGGGGTATCGCAATCGCCGCGGTGGTCTCCGCAGACAACGGCCATCCCAGCTTCTGCGCGCCCTTGGCCAGGTAGCTCACCAGCCCGACGATGTAGTACGTGATGGCGGCCACCGAGAGGCCTTCCACCGTGGACTGCATCTTGAGCTGCAGGTCCTGCCGGTGGTTCATGGTGGTCAGCAGCGCCTGGCTGCTTTGCTGCTGCTCGATCTCCACGCGGGTGCGCAGCAGGTTGCTCATGCGCGAGACGCGTTGCGACAGTGCGTCCTGCCGGCGGGCGGCCCATTCGCAGGTGCTGCGTGCGGGCGTGAGGCGCCGGTCCATGAATTCGCGGATGGTCTGCATGCCCGCCAGGCGGGACTCGGCGATGTCCTGGATGCGGCGGTCCAGCAGTTCGAAGTACGCGCTGCTCGCCGAAAACCGCGAGTGCGTGGCGGCGTACTGGCTCTCTACCTGCCCGGCCAGGCGGGTCAGGCGGTCGAGCAGCACAGGTTCCGCATCGCGGTTGGCGGTGCGGATGGCGTCGGCCAGTTCGGCCAACTCGCGCTCGGCAAAGGCCAGCACGCTGGCGGCCTCGCGGGCTGCGGGCAGGCCCAGCAGCGCGGCCATGCGGTAGGTCTCGATCTCCAGCAGGCGCTGCACCAGGCGCCCCAGGCGGCGGGGTGTCATGCCGCCCGCCAGCAGCACCATGCGCGAGAAGCCGTCGGCATGGATGGCGAAGTCGGTATACACCTCGCCATGGCCATCGGCCACGGTCGACGCCACCAGGGTGTCTTCATGCAGCACATGCTTGACGAGCGAGCCCGAGCCGAAGGCGTGCGTGGGCAGCACCCACAGGTTCAGGCTGCACAGGCATTGCCCAGGCAGTGCCGCCAGCCAGTCCTGCGGGACGGCAGCAGCGGCGCTGGCGGGCTCCCGCTCGCCAAAGGCGTCGATGGGGGTGGGTACGGTGAAGGTCCAGGAGACGAACTCGGTGTGCATCTCCCAGCGCAGGCGGTAGGCGCCCAGGTCGATCCGCAGGTGGGTGGTGTGCTCCCCCGGCGGCGCCAGATGGTGGTCGCGCAGCAGGGCTGCCACATGGGCACGGCTGGCCTCGCGGCCGGCGGCGTTGGCCAGCATCACGACGTGGGCGATGGCCAGCGGCGCCGTCATCGACTCGGGCGGGCGGGCGTGAATCTCGTTGTGCAGCAAGGCCCGGTGGGGATGCTGTGTGACGTGCAGTGGTGTGGACATGCGTGCGGACCTCTGCCCCGATTGTGCTGGTCCGCAGCGCCCGCCCCGTTGGCGGCTCGCCAAAAAACAACGGCACCCGAAGGTGCCGTTGTCGTGGAGTCGATGAGAAGAAAGGCGGTGGTCAGTCTTCCACGAACGCTTCTTCGCGCTTGTTCTTCACGGCGGGCAGCAGCACGATGATGAGCAGCAGGGCCGCAGCCGCCAGCAGGCCGGCAGACAGCGGTCGCGTGACGAACACGCTCCAGTCGCCACGCGACAGCAGCAGCGCACGGCGCAGGTTTTCTTCCATCATCGGGCCCAGGATGAAGCCCAGCAGCAGAGGTGCTGGCTCCGTGCCCAGCTTGTGGAAGATGTAGCCGATCAGACCGAAGATACCCACCATCCAGATGTCGAAGGTGTTGTTGTTGGTCGAGTACACACCCACCGCGCAGAACAGCACGATGGAGGGGTACAGCCAGCGGTAAGGCACCGTGAGCAGCTTGATCCAGATACCGATCAGCGGCAGGTTCAGGATCACCAGCATGGCGTTGCCGATCCACATCGAGGCGATCAGACCCCAGAAGAGTTCCGGGTTGCTGGTCATCACCTGGGGACCTGGCTGGATGTTGTGGATCGTCATCGCACCCACCATCAGCGCCATCACGGCGTTGGGTGGAATGCCCAGCGTCAGCAGCGGGATGAACGAGGTTTGCGAACCTGCATTGTTGGCCGACTCGGGAGCCGCCACGCCGCGGATGTTGCCTTGGCCGAACGGCACTTCGCCGGGCTTGAGCTTGGTCTTCTTCTCGACCGTGTAGGCAGCGAACGCAGCCAGCAGTGCGCCACCGCCGGGCAAGATACCCAGGGCAGCACCCAGGGCCGTACCACGCAGCACCGCGGGGATCATGCGCTTGAAGTCTTCCTTCGTCGGAAACAGGCCATGCACCTTGGCTGTGAAGACTTCGCGGTCGTCGTCAGGACGGGCCAGGTTGGCGATGATTTCACCGTAGCCGAACACGCCCATGGCGATGGTCACGAAGCCGATGCCGTCGGTCAGTTCAGGGATGTCGAAGCTGAAACGGGCCACGCCCGAGTTCACGTCGGTCCCCACCAGGCCCATCAGCAGGCCCAGCACGATCATGGCCACCGCCTTGAGCAGCGAACCCGAGGCCAGCACCACGGCGCCGATCAGGCCCAGCACCATCAGCGAGAAGTACTCTGCAGGGCCGAACTTGAAGGCCACTTCGGTCAGCGGAGGCGCAAAGGCCGCCAGGATCAGCGTGCCCACGCAACCAGCGAAGAACGAGCCCAGGCCCGCCGCCGCCAGCGCCGGCCCCGCTCGGCCTTTTCGGGCCATCTGGTAGCCGTCGATCACGGTCACCACCGAGGACGATTCACCTGGCAGGTTGACCAGAATGGCGGTGGTGGAGCCACCGTATTGCGCGCCGTAATAGATACCGGCCAGCATGATCAGCGCGGCCACGGGGGGCAGCGCGTAGGTGGCAGGCAGCAGCATGGCGATGGTGGCCACGGGGCCGATGCCAGGCAGCACGCCGATCAGCGTGCCCAGCAGGCAGCCGACAAAGCAGTAGATGAGGTTCTGGAACGTGAAAGCCACGCCAAAACCCAGCGAGAGGTTGTTGATCAAATCCATGGTCGGTGCTCCTGCTCAACCCGTGATGAAACTCGGCCACACAGGGAACTGCAGCTTGAGCGCCCAGACGAATGCCACGTAGCTGCCGACGGCAAGCACGGTGGCCAGCACGAACACAGCCTTGGCGTTGAACTCATTGCCAGCCAGGCTGGAGATGAAGGTCAGCGCATAGATGCCCACGATGAGGCCCATCGCCGGGATGCCCAGGCTGGGCAGGCCGCCGAGCAGGATGCCGAAGGCGAAGTTGGCAGCGAGGATGAAGAACAGCGGCTTCCAGGCCCACTTGCCGATCTTGTCGCCATCCTGCGTCTCCACCGTGGTGGCTTTGAAGGTGATGGCAGACCCGATGAGGGCCAGCAGGATCCCCAGCAGCAGCGGGAAGTAGCCCGGGCCCATGCGTGCGCCGTTGCCGACGTTGTACGTGGTGGCTCCCCACGCAAACGCCACACCGATACCCATGAACATGAGGCCGGCAAAGAAGTCTTTTTGACTCTTGATTTTCACATTTGTCTCCTAGGCGGAAATCTTGACTGCGCGATTGTGAGTGCAAGCGCGGCCCGTGCGGATGTGGATTCCACCTACATCCGGTAACGCACTGCATGCCGCCACGGCAGCGGCAGCCCGGCAGTCGCCCGGGAGACAGGCTGCCCGCTACTCCGCTATTCCAGGGGAGGCGTGGCGGTGAGCACCTCTTCGAGCGTGGTGAGCCCCTCGGCCACCCGCAGCGCACCGGCCAGGCGCAGCGGGCGCATGCCGTCCTGCACGGCCTGGCGGCGCAGCATGTCGATGGAGGGCGCCTGGTTGATTTTTTCCTTCAATGCCTCGCTCACCGTGAGCAGTTCGTACAGCCCCATGCGCCCGCGGAAACCGCTCATCCGGCAGTCCACGCAGCCCACGGGCTTGTAGGGCTGGTAGCCGCCGCTGAGCTTCCAGGGCTTGACGGCACCCATCAGCACTTCGCGGTCCGACGTATCGTCCTTTTGCTTGCACTGCTTGCACAGCGTGCGCACCAGGCGCTGGGCGAGCACCCCCAGGATGGTGGCGTTGAGCAGGTACGGCGGCACGCCCAGCTCCATCAGCCGCGTGATGGCCGATGGCGCGTCGTTGGTGTGCAAGGTCGAGAACACCAGGTGGCCGGTGAGGGCCGCCTGCACCGCCATTTCGGCCGTTTCAAGGTCGCGGATTTCACCCACCATGATGATGTCCGGGTCCTGGCGCATCAGCGCGCGCAGGCCTTCGGCGAAGTTGAAGTCGAGCTGCGGCTGCACCTGCGTCTGGTTGAAGCTGGGCTCGATCATTTCGATCGGGTCTTCCACCGTGCTCACGTTGACTTCCTCGGTGGCCACGCGCTTGAGCGTGGAGTACAGCGTGGTGGTCTTGCCCGAGCCGGTGGGCCCGGTCACCAGGATGATGCCATGCGGGCGCTTGACCAGGTCCTCCCACCGCTGGGCGTCGTGCGGCGCAAAGCCCAGTGCGTCCAGGTCCTTGACCGCGTTGTCGGGGTCGAAGATCCGCATCACCATCTTCTCGCCGAACGCGGTGGGCAGCGTCGACAGGCGCATTTCCACCTCGTCGCCGCGCTGGTTGCGCGTCTTGATGCGGCCGTCCTGCGGGCGGCGCTTTTCCACCACGTCGATGCGGCCCAGCAGCTTGATGCGCGAGATCATGGCGTTGTGCACGCCCATGGGCATCTGGTAGACGGGGTGCAGCACGCCATCGATGCGAAAGCGGATCACGCCCTGCTCGCGGCGGGGCTCCAGGTGGATGTCGCTGGCGCGCTGGTCGAACGCGTACTGCCAGAGCCAGTCCACCACCTTGACCACGCCCTGGTCGTTGGCATCGAGCTGCTTGTTGCTCTTGCCCAGCTCGACCAGTTGCTCGAAGCTGCTGCCGCCCCCTGCCCCTCCGGCCTTCTGGGCTGCACGCACGGACTTGGCCAGCGCAAAGAACTCGGCCGTGAACCGGTGGATGTCGGCCGGATTGGCGACCACCCGGCGCACCGACCGCCGCGACTGGCGCTCCACCTCGGCGACCCAGTCGTCGATGAAGGGCTCGGCGGTGGCCACCACGACTTCCTTGGAGGTCACCTGAACCGGCAGCACCTTGTGGCGCTCGGCATAGGTGGCGCTCATGGTGTCGGCCACGCGGCCCACATCCACCTTGAGCGGGTCGATCCGCAGGTAGGGCAGCCCGGCCCGCCGGGCCAGGTATTCGGACAGCGCCTCGATGTCCAGCGGCTTGCCGTCCGACGCGCGCTCCATCGCCACATTGGCCAGGCGCACCAGCGCATGCTGGGAGCTCTCGGCCTGCGAGCAGCGCGCGATGGTGCGCTGGGCCTCCTCGCGGGTGATGACCTTGTCTTCGCTCAACCACTGCACCATGCGCCGCCAGTCCACCGGGCCGGCGTAAGGCGCCGCTGCTGCGCGCTCGGTGGAAACTTCTGCAACCTTCGTCATCGGAGACCTTTCAGTGTGCGTACACGTTCTCTGCGCCATCTGCGGCCATCTGCGCTGTCTGCGCTTGCCACGCCCTGCATGAATGCAGCGCCTTTCAGCCCGCCACGGGCTTGAAAGCCCGCAGCCATTTCGCCGTGGGCAGGTCCCAGCGCGCCTGGATCGCCTCGGCCCGCGCCGCCAGTTCGGTGCGTTTGGGGCGCGTCGGGGTGCGCTGGGCCAGCACCACGGTATTGCCCTCCCGCGTGGGCTTGAAGGACCACAGCGCGTCTTCGCCGAAGGCCTGCGCCATGCTCTGCAGGCTGCGGTCGTAGCTGGAGGCACGGCCAAACAGGTTGACGGTCATGCTGCCAGTATCCGTCAGCAGCGCGCGGCAGTCGGCATAGAAGTCCGCACTGTCGAGCACCGGCGCTGCCGCATCGTGGTCATACAGGTCCACCGCCAGCGCATCCACGGTGCCCAACCACATCGGGTTGCGGATTTCCTGGGCCGCATCGGCCAGCACCACGCGCAGCTTGGGGCCGTCGGGCGGCAGCTTGAACCACTGCCGGCACACGGCCACCACCTGCGGGTTGAGCTCGATGGCGGTACTGCAGATGCGCAGCTTCTTGTGGCAGAACTTGGTGATCGCGCCCGCCCCCAGGCCCAGTTGCATGGCGTGCCCCTTGGAGACCTGCGCGGGGTCGGCAAACAACAGCCAGGCCATCATGCGCTGCACGTACTCCAGCTCCAGCACGAACGGCTCGGCCACACGCATGGAGCCCTGGATCCAGGGCGTGCCCAGGTGAAGGTGCCGCACCTCGCCGTCGTCGGAGACGCTGACTTCGGGCAGTTCTTGGGGAGTGTTCTTTTTTCGGGTCATTCAGGTCAGTCAAGCAGCCCGTGGGCGGACATCAGTTCGCCCCAGGCCGCCAATTTACGGTCAAAGCTCCAGGAGGCATTGGCGGGGCTGGTCGACGGCAGCCGCACCGCGTCTATCCGCGTCGGGTGCGCCGATTCCAGGCTGGCCAGCGCCGCGGGCGCGTGCCGAAAGCTCTCGGCGCCGTTGTGGGCCAGCGCAGCCAGGCGGGGGCACTGGCCGTGCAGGCGCGCGAAGTCGTTGACGCGGGCGTTGCGGATGGCGGTGTCCAGGCTGCCCTCGCGCTCGCAGCTTTCGTACACGTCCCACAGCCCCAGCCGCCGCGCCAGCAGCCAGTCGCAGCGCTGCGCATAGTGGTCCGCCCCTGCAGGCGGCAGCGGGTGCTGGGGCCACAGCGCCTGCAGGATCTTCCAGAAGTGGTTTTGCGGGTGGGCGTAGTACTGGCGCAGCCGCAGCGAGGCCGCGCCTGGAAAGCTGCCCAGTACCAGCACCACGGTTTCTGCAGACGCCACAGGCGGCAGTCCCTGCCACCGGGGGGTGGCAGAGGTGGGCGCGGGGTGCGGCGCTTGGACGTCAGGCATGGGCCGATTCTGGACCTAAACCGCGCAGGGGCCCGGGCAGGCCTGTAAAAAAAGATAGCTGTAAACCGTGCACCACACTGCGCAAAACTCCCAAATGGCTCCTCATTTCAGGCCCTGCACCAGGCGCCCCCCCGCAGGCGCTAGGGAACCTCTGCACGAATCGAGCTGCCAAGTATGCGCTGCGGATCGGGATGGAGTGCAAGGCGCAAAACGCAGCCATATCCGTAGCTATTGCGAGTATTTGCAACGCCGCAGGCCGCCCGAAACCGCAGATGCCCACGGCGCGGTGATTCGTGCAGAGGTTCCCTACGGCACCAGCGCCGCCAGCCGGGGCAGCGCCGCGCGGGCATTGCGCGTGGTGGCCGCTGCCAGCGCCTGCGCCGGCTGGCCCCGCAGTTGCGCCAGCACCTCGGCAATGCGCGGCAGCTCGCCCGGGGCATTGCGGCCCTGGGGCTGGCCTTGCGCGCGCTGCGCCGCGGTGGTGTAGAGCCAATGCGGCTGGATGTCCGGTGCATCGGTCTCCAGCACCAGCACGTCCTCGGGCAACTCGGTAGCCAGGCGGCGCAGCTGCAGGGCGCGGTCGTAGGTCATGGCGCCCCCGAAGCCCAGCTTGAACCCCATGGCAATGAACGCCTCGGCCTGCTGCTGGCTGCCATTGAACGCATGCGCGATGCCGCCGCGCACTGGCAGCTCGCGCAGGCCCTTGAGGAGCTTGTCGGCCGAGCGGCGCACGTGCAAGATCACCGGCAGGCCGAATCGGCGCGCCAGTTGCAGTTGCGCGCGGTAAAAGCGCTCCTGCCGTACGGGGTCCAGCCCGCTCACGAAGCAATCCAGGCCGATCTCGCCGATGGCCACCAGGCGCGGGTCTGCGTGGTGTTCCTCCAGTTCAGCAGCCAGGCGGTCCAGGTCGCCGTCGTCCGCGCGGCCGGTGTACAGCGGGTGGATGCCCAGCGCGTAGCTGTCCCCATGCTGATGCGCAAGCTGCCGCACGGTGGCCCAGTTGCTGCGCTCCACCGCCGGGATCACGCAGTGCCCCACGCCCTGTGCACGGGCAGCCTGGCGGGCCGCGTCGCGGTCGGGGTCGAATTCCGGGGCGTCGAGGTGGCAATGGGTGTCGA
Source organism: Acidovorax sp. NPDC077693 (assembly GCF_044542805.1). NCBI lineage: Bacteria > Pseudomonadati > Pseudomonadota > Betaproteobacteria > Burkholderiales > Comamonadaceae > Acidovorax > Acidovorax sp. NPDC077693. The sequence continues at coordinate 363,234 of NZ_JBITVD010000001.1, forward strand.
TCCAGACAGTCATCCGGCCATGATGCCCCAAAGAGCCGGCCCCCCGGCTGGGTGGCCAGCCGGCGGCGCACGAAACCTTGGATGTGCATATGGCGGCGATACGTGCTAACGTGAAACCATGCGCCTTTTTGCGGCGCAGTAGAAAAGGTGACAGGATGCCTCGGCCCGCCCTCTACAGCAGCTCCCGCCCGGCCCGCCGCCCTTTGGACGGGGCCGCGGCGGCGCCCTCCGACAGATCCGCTGCACCAGCGGATTTCGCAGCGCCTGCCGCGCAGTCGCAGGGGGGCGATGGCGCACCTGCCGCCAGCCCGCACTTCCCCACCGCAGCCACCCCGTCAGCGGGTGTGGCGCTGTCGCGGCGCCATCTGCGCAGCCTGTGGGCCATGATCATGCTGCTGTCGGCCCTGCTCGTGGCCAGCCTGTGGCTGCACCAGCGCCCGGCCCCCCGCAAGGTCACGCAGGAAGACATCGACGCTGCCGTGCTGCGCACCCTGGAGACCACCACGCCCCCCTCCGCTGACGCGCGGGCGGTGGAGGCCATTGCACCGTCGGTGGTGCGTGTGGCGGGCTACAGCCGCAGCAAGAACGGCAAGGAAGAGATCGAGCGCGGCGTGGGCACAGGGGTCGTCATCGTGGACAAGGGCGTCATCCTGACCAACCTGCACGTGGTGGCAGGCGCCGACCGCATTGCCATCACCTTCCACGACGGCCTCGAGACCACGGCCAGCATCACCGGCACGCAACCCGAGAACGACCTGGCCGTGCTGCAGGCGCACAAGGTGCCGGACGACCTCGAAGCGGCGCCCCTGCGCTCCACCCAGGACCTGCGCCCGGGCGACCACGTGGTGGCCGTGGGCTTTCCGTTCGGCATCGGGCCGTCGGCCTCGGCGGGCGTGGTGTCGGGCCTCCGGCGCGAGTTCACCTCGCCCGAAGGCAAGCGCCAGCTCAGCAACCTGATCCAGTTCGACGCCGCCGCCAATCCGGGCAACTCCGGCGGGCCGCTCGTCACACTCGACGGCGAGGTCGTGGGCATCGTGACCGCCATCCTGAACCCCACCTCCGCGCGCACCTTCATCGGCATCGGCTTTGCCGTACCCATCGAAAACGCTGCTGCCGCCGTGGGCATGCCGCCGTTCTAGCCTCCGGGCTGGGCGACTCTCCGCACCATCGATCACCGACAAAGGAAGGACACCCATGGAATCCACAGCGAACACCGCCACCCTGATGGAGCAGGTGCTCTACGAAGTCAAGCGCGTGGTAGTCGGGCAGGACCGCTTTCTCGAACGCGTGATGGTGGCCATGCTCGCCCAGGGCCATCTGCTGGTCGAAGGCGTTCCGGGACTGGCCAAGACGCTCACTGTGAAGACGCTGGCCAGCACCATCCAGGGCAGCTTCAAGCGCATTCAGTTCACGCCCGACCTGGTGCCCGCCGACCTGGTGGGCACGCGCATGTACAACCAGAAGACCGGCGAATTCAGCACCGCACTGGGCCCCGTGTTCACCCACCTGCTGCTGGCCGATGAAATCAACCGCGCGCCCGCCAAGGTGCAGAGCGCGCTGCTGGAGGTGATGCAGGAGCGCCAGGTCACCATTGCCGGCGAGACGCACAAGGTGCCGGAGCCCTTCCTGGTGATGGCCACGCAGAACCCCATCGAGACCGAAGGCACCTACGCCCTGCCCGAGGCGCAGGTGGACCGCTTCATGATGAAGGTGCTGCTCGACTACCCGACGGAGGAGGAAGAGTTCGTCATCGCCCAGCGCGCGCTGGACCTGCCCGTGCAGGTGCTGCCCGTGGCCACCACCGCCCAGCTGGCGGCGCTGCAGGCCGAATGCCGCACCGTGTATGTGGACCCATCCATGCTGCAGTACGCTGTGAAGCTGGTGGCCGCCACCCGCATGCCTGCCCGCCATGGCCTGAAAGACCTGGCGGCCTACATCAGCTGCGGTGCCAGCCCCCGCGCCACCATCGCCCTGGCCGAGGGCGCCCAGGCCCTGGCCATGCTGCGCGGCCGCAACTACGTGCTGCCCGAAGACATGACCGACCTGGCCGCCGATGTGCTGCGCCACCGCGTGGCGCTGTCGTATGAGGCGCTGTCCGAAGGGCTCGATGCCGACGCGCTCATCCAGCGCATCATGGCCAAGATCCCGGCGCCTGCGCGCCCCCTGCACCACGAGCAAAAAGCAGCCTGAGCTCCACCATGGCCAAAACGCCGTCCGACACCTCTTCCGCAACGGTGCACGCGCTGCCGACCTTGCCGGGCCAGGCCGACCGCCTGCTGCGCGAACTGGAGTGGAAGGTCATCCGCCGGCTCGACGGCCTGCTGCAAGGCGACTACCGCACCCTGATGCGCGGCAGCGGCCTGGACCTGGCCGACCTGCGCGAATACCAGCCGCATGACGACGTGCGCCACATCGACTGGAACGTCACAGCCCGCCTGAACCTGCCCCATGTGCGCGTGTTCACCGAAGACCGCGAGATGACCGCCTGGTTTCTGCTGGACCTGAGCCCCTCCATCAGCTTCGGCCCCGAAGGCCACTCCAAACGCGACATCCTTACCGGCTTCGTGGCCGTGCTGTCGCGCCTGCTCACCCGCCACGGCAACCGCGTGGGCGCCATGCTGTACGGCGGCGCCAGCGGCCAGGCCGAACGCGCTGTCGACACGGTGCTGCCACCACGCAGCAGCCGCGCACATGTGCTGCACCTGGTGCACCGGCTGCTCGCGCCCGACGCCAAGGCACGGACCACGTCCAAGGCTGGCGGGGCCGCCACCGAGTTGCACCGGCTGCTGCGCACCGGCCTGGCCAACCTGCGCCGCCGCTCCACCGTGTTCGTGGTCTCCGACTTCATCAGCGCGCCGGGCTGGGAAAAGCCGCTGGCCCAGCTCGCGCAGCGGCACGACGTGGTGGCCGTGCGCCTGCTGGACCCGCTGGAGCTGGAACTGCCCGATGTGGGCCTGATCACCTTGCGCGACGCCGAAAGCGGCGAACAGCTGCAGGTGGACACGCACGATGCGGCCTTCCGCCGCCGCTTTGCACGCCTGGCGGCCGAACGCGAAGCAGTGCTGCGCGAAGGCCTGGCGCGCGCCGGTGCAGACACGCTGGAGCTCTCCACCGACGACGACCTGGTCGATGCGCTGCTGCGCTTCATGGACATGCGCCAGCGGCGCGTGCGGGCGCCGCGCGGTGCACCATCGACGCTGTCGCCAGCGGGGGCCGCTGCACTGCCCACTGCCGCCTGATTCAACCCCGACGCCACCAAGGACCCTCACCATGGTTTTTCTCTGGCCCACCCTGCTCTGGCTGCTGCTGGTTGCGCCGCTCCTGGTGCTGCTGTACTGGTGGCTGCTGCACCGGCGCAAGAAGACGGCGCTGAGCTACTCCAGCCTGTCGCTGGTGCGCGAAGCCATGGGCCCCGGCCAGCGGCTGCGGCGCCACATCCCGCCCGCCCTCTTCCTGCTGGCGCTGATCGCCCTGCTGCTGGCGACCGCACGGCCGCTGGCCGTCATCACGCTGCCCTCCCAGGACCAGACCATCATGCTGGCCATGGACGTGTCGGGCAGCATGCGTGCCTCCGACGTGGAGCCCGACCGCATCACCGCCGCCCAGAACGCCGCCAAGGCCTTCATTGCCGAGCTGCCCCGCCACGTGCGCGTGGGCATCGTCGCGTTTGCGGGCAGCGCCCAGCTGGCCCAGCTGCCCACGCAAAGCCGCGAAGACCTGGTCAAGGCCATCGACAGCTTTCAGTTGCAGCGCGGCACGGCCACGGGCAACGGCATCATGCTGTCGCTGGCCACGCTGTTCCCCGATGCAGGCATCGACATCTCCGCCCTGGGCGGCCGCCAGGCCATGCGCCCCAAGCCCATCGATGAGATCGGCAAGCAGGACCCCGCCAAGCCCTTCACGCCCGTGGCGCCAGGTTCGTACAACTCGGCCGCCATCATCATGCTGACCGACGGCCAGCGCACCACCGGCGTGGACCCCCTGGAAGCCGCCAAGTGGGCCGCCGACCGTGGCGTGCGGGTGTACACGGTGGGCGTGGGTACGGTGCAGGGCGAGACCATCGGCTTCGAAGGCTGGTCCATGCGCGTGCGGCTCGACGAAGAAACCCTGAAGGCCGTGGCCACGCGCACCAATGCGGAGTACTTCCATGCGGCCACCGCGGCTGACCTGAAAAAGGTCTATGAAACACTGAGTTCGCGCCTGACGGTGGAGAAAAAAGAGACGGAGGTGTCGTCCCTGTTCGCCCTGCTGGGCGCCGTGCTGGCTTTGCTGGCGGCGGGGTTGTCGGTATGGTGGTACGGGCGGATTTTGTGACCTTCGCCGGACTTTGATCCGCTCTTGGCCTGCAATCGACAGCGCAGGCCTTGCAGGGCCCGCGTCGAGAGAATTGCCATTCGAAGCCGATCGGCACCACACCCCATGCATCGAAAGCGCACCTGCTGGCACGCCGGTGTGCACTGGCTGAAGCCATCTCACGCGGGCCGCGGTCTACGGCAACGCCAGCATCGAAAAGTCAGGCAGACCCCAGCGCCATTCTCGACGACGCGGTCGCCTGGTTCGCATGCCGGGTCTCCACCCGGTTGCGCCCTGCGCGCTTGGCGTCGTAGCAGGCCATGTCGGCAGCGTACAGCACCGATGGCACGTCCTGCAGGCTGGCATCGAGTACCACCAGCCCGATGCTCACCCCGAGCGTGAAGCTGCGGCCCTGGTAGGCGGGCTCCCAGGCCTGCACCGACGCGCGCAACTGCTCTGCCACGGCCTGCCCGCGGGCCAGGGCGCAGCCGGGCAGCACCACGGCGAACTCGTCGCCACCCAGGCGCGCAGCCCAGCCCACCTGGCGCACTTGCGACTCCAGCAGGCGGGCCACGTGGCGCAGCACGTCGTCCCCTGCGTCGTGGCCAGCGATGTCGTTCACCACGGTGAAATGGTCCAGATCAAGGAACAGCACCACGCCGTCGCCCGGCGCCTCGCCGCTGGCCTGCGGCTCGCGGGGGCGTGCGGAGCGTTCGGCCAGCAGCAGGCCCAGGCGGTCATCGAAGGCGGTGCGGTTGTACAGCTGCGTCAGCCCGTCGTGGGTGCGCTCCCACGCGTGCTGGGCCTGGGCTTCGCGTGCGGCGGTGATGTCTTCGAGGATCCACACGGTGCCGCCCGCCATTTCGTCCGGCTGCACGCCGCGGCCCTGCACTCGTGCCCACACTGGGCTGCCGTCCTTGCGCATGAAGCACACGTCGCCGTCAAAGGCGCCGTGCGCGGCGAACTCGGCCTGCACGCGTTCGCCGATGTGGTGGTAGTCGGCATCGCTCGCGTACAGCGCGCGCGCCGGGCGGCCCTGCAGCTCGCCGGGGGTGTAGCCCAGCATCACGCAAGCCTGGCGCCCCACCACCTCGAGGATGCCGTGGCGCGAGATGACAATGCCCACCGACGCGTTGTCCAGCACCGCCTGGAACTGACCATCGAGCGTGGCCTTGTGGATCTGCTCCCGGCTGCCCTGCTGGGCCAGGCCCTGGAACACCTGCACCAGTTCGCCCACCTCGCCGCCCGCGCGGGGCCAGTCGATGTCGGGCGCCTGGGGCAGCGGCTGCCGCACGTCGCGGCGCAGCATCTGCAGTGCGCTGTGCCGCAGGTGCGCCAACGGCTGGGCCATCCAGGCCATGGCGACGGCCACCAGCAACATGCACAGGGCCATGCTGGCAGCCGCCAGCCACCAGGCTTCGCGCTGGGCGCCCTGCAGCGGGCCCAGCAGCGCCTGCGACGGGCTCACCCGCGCCACGATCCATTGCGGCAACGGCATGCCCGCCATGCTGACGATGTGCCCGGGCTCCTGGTGGGTGGCCCCGCGCCCTGCCACGGGCTGTGCCTGGTCCAGCCAGCGCATGTACACGGGCGCCAGCCCGGTCTCGTCCTGCACCTTGCCCAGGATGCGCGCGGGATCGGTGTGCGACAGGATGGTGCCGTCGCGTGTGAAGACGATGAGCCGCGAGCCGTCACGCGCCGGCAGCGTCATCGATGGCGGCAGCAGGCCTTGCGACTGCAGTCGCAGCGCCCCCGCCACCACGCCCAGCACCGAGCCGTCCTCACGGTGCAGCGGCATGGTGAACATCACCCGGGCGTCGCTGGTGCGCGCCGCGATGAGTTCGGAGACCAGGGGCTTGCCGTCGACCAGCGTGCGGCGCAGGGCATCGCGCTCGGCCGGGTCCAGGTCGGCGGCCTTCTCCATCCGGCCGCCGCGCAGGTTCATGCGCAGTTCGCCATTGGCGCGGGCAACCTGCATGGCGTCGAAGAACTGCACCGCGGGCAGGCCCTGCTGCAGCAGCCATTCCAGGGTGGATGGCGATTCGAGCATGGCTGGCGTGATGCCTGCCGACACGGTGCGCAGCACCTTCTGGCTTTGCTCGATCTTGCTGGCCAGCAAGCGCGCCACGACTTCGACCTCGTCGGTCTGCTGGGCCACGACGCGGCGCATGGCCTCTTGCCCCGAGGCACGGGTGACCAGCCAGGCCGCCACCGTCCCCGACAGCGCTACCGCCAGCACCGCCACCAGCATCAGCCGCAGCACCAGCGAACCGGGCACGAACCAGCCCGGCGCATCTGGTGGCAGCGCGGGGTGGTCCGGGGGCGTCATGGGCACTCCGTGGAGGGAATGCGACGCGGATGGGAGGCGTTGGGCATGGGCTGGTCGGGTGAAACCGGACTTTTGCCAACGAATATACGCAGCCCCTGCCCCCCGGGGCTTGGGTGGAACCCTCAGTCCAGGGCGGGGAAAAACCCTGACTTTGAAGCCCCCCTGAGCCGCTGCGCGGCTTCCCCCGGAGGGGGACGCACCCGGTGGACTGGCGGAGCCAGATCCACGGGTGCGCTGGCCTGGGGGCGTGCCTGTGCGGCGGGCGTGGGCTTACACACGCTGATTGCGCTTGCTACTGCAAACCGCCCGCGGCGAATTCAGGTCAGCACCCGGCCATCGTTTGAAGAGCCCGCGGATGCGGCAGGTTGAGCACGTTGCCGGTGCCATGCACCAGGCCCAGCTCTCGCAGGTGGCGCAGCACGCGCGAGAAGGTTTCGGGGGCAATGCCCAGTTGCGCGGCGATCAGGCGCTTGCGCAGGTGCAGCGTGACCTGCATCGCGCCGCTGTGGTCCGGCTGCGCGTGGTTCAGCAGCCACTGCGCGCAGCGCGATTCGGCGTCCTGCGCCAGGCGGCTCACGGCCAGCTCGGACTGCTGGCGGTAGCCCTGCGCCATGTCCAGCAGCAGGCCGCGGGCACCGGCGGGCATGTCGGACAGGCTGCGCCGGAACTCCTCGATGGGAAGCCGCCGCACCTGCAGCCGGGTGTCCGCCACCATGTCCACAGGGAAAGGCATCCCCAGCAGGGCCGAGGCGGCATCGAGCCAGAACGGCCCCTCCACCGCCCCCAGCTGGTGGCGCAGGCAGCCGTCGTCGAGCACACCGCGCAGCACACGGCCGGTTTCCAGGTGCAGCACCGACGTCAGCACCTCGTTGCGCCTGCGCAGTACCTCACCGGCGGCAATCACCTCGGTGGCGGCGGGCAGTGAGAAATGGGTAGAGGGCAGCATGGGTCCGACTGTGCCGCGCGGGCTGCCCGCCGGCATTGAGACAGATCAAAGCCACACCACGCCGCGGCCCGCGCCGGGCCGCGATGGCTGCAAAACCCACACACTGCAACATACACCGCAGCACCGCGCAGACACGCGTCCGCCGCTGCAGACAGCTTGCAGCAGATTCGTGACAGCTTGTAACCAACCTGTCACGCGCCGCCGGTATCTTGTGCCCCTAGCTCAAGGTGAACACGCGATGCAGAACATGTTGGAGAGCCGGCTGGCGGCAATGAAGGGGCTGCTCTCGTGCACTTTGCGCGACGGCACCGGGCCCCTGGCCGCGCTCATGCAGCAAGGCGGCCACCTGCACTGCGTCTTCCAGCCGCTGGCCGACCTGCGCGAAGGCGGCGTGTACGCCCACGAGGCACTGATCCGCGGACCCGAGGGCACCGCCCTGCACACGCCCGACGCGCTGCTGGCACAGGCCCAGCGCGAGGGCATCCTGCGCGACTTCGAGCTGCTGTGCGTCTTCACGGCGCTGGAGCAATGGGGCGCCTTGGGTGCGCCCGGCCGGCTGTTCGTCAACATCAGCGCCGATGCACTCGTGCATGGCGTGACCTTGCTGGGCGCCGAGCGGCTGGGCGAGGTAGTGCGCAGCTTCGGCGTGAGCGCCCGCATGCTGGTGCTGGAAATCACCGAGCACGAACGCGTGAGCGACATGCCGCAGCTGCGCCAGGCCATCAAGGCCGTGCACGCCTGCGGCGCCCGCATGGCGCTGGACGACTTCGGCGACGGCCGCTCCAGCCTGCGCCTGTGGTCCGAGGTCAAACCCGACTTCGTGAAGATCGACAAATACTTCATCCACGACATCAGCGACCACCCCGAAAACCTGCAGATGCTGCAGGCCATCAAGGGCATTGCGGACGTGTTCGGCACCACGTTGATCGCCGAAGGCATCGAGACCCGCGACGACCTGCGCGCGCTGCGCGACCTGGACATTCCCTACGGCCAGGGCTGGCTGCTGGGACGTCCGGCCCCCGCCCCGCGCGTGGCCGTGGAAGGCCCCGCGCTGGAGGTGATGCAGGACCGGCGCGTGGCCGTGCTGCCGCACCTGGGGCAGACCGCACGCCCCGGCGTGCTGCGCAGCCTGCTGGTGGTGCAGGCGCCCACGGCATCGCCCGCGACCAGCAACGACGCGGTGGCGGCCCTGTTCCACGAACGCACCGAACTGCACGCGCTGGCGGTGGTGGACGGCACACGGCCGGTGGCACTCATCAACCGCCAGCAGTTCATGAACCACTACGCCACGCTGTACTTCCGCGAAGTGCACGGGCGCAAGCCGTGCCTGGCCTTCGCCAACCCATCGCCCCGCGTGGTGGAGCTGGACTGCGACGTGGACCAGCTGGTGGGCATCCTCACATCGCAGGACCAGCGTTACCTGAGCGACGGCTACATCGTGACCGACAACGGCCGGTACCTCGGCCTGGGCACCGGCGACCAACTGGTGCGCGCCGTGACCGAGACCCGCATCGAAGCCGCACGCCACGCCAACCCGCTGACCTTTCTGCCCGGCAACATCCCCATCAGCCTGCACATGCAGCGCTTGCTGGACGCAGGCACCGAGTTCGTCGCCTGCTATGCGGACCTGAACAACTTCAAGCCCTTCAACGACCACTACGGCTACTGGCGCGGCGACCAGATGATCCGCCTGGTGGCCCGCCTGGCCACGGCCCACTGCGACGCCCGCCGAGACTTCGTGGGGCATGTGGGCGGGGACGATTTCATGCTGATTTTTCAGAGCAGCAACTGGCTGCAGCGCTGCAAGAACATCGTGGACGAGTTTGCGCGCGAGGCACTCACCCTGTTCGACGACGCGGCGCGCAAGGCGGGCGGAATCGGGGCCGAGGACCGGCACGGGGTGCAGCGGTTCTTTGCGTGTACCACGCTGTCGATTGGTGCTGTGCGGATCATGCCGGGGCGGTTTCGGCATGCGGAAGAGGTGGCTAATCTGGCGGCGGTTGCGAAGCACGAGGCCAAGCAGGCGGGAACCGGCGTGGTGCTTCACGGCGGCTGGACGGACTCCGCCTTGGGCGGCTTGGCGACAAGCCGTGCAGTGCAGGATGTGTTGGCGGCCTAGGGCTCAGCGCGTAGACAGGGCTAGCTACCCAACGGCACTCAGCTTGTTTTGTGACCGTACGACGGTTCATGTGCCGGGCGACGCCTAAAGGCGTCCCTGTACTACCGCCGCTCAAGCAAAGCGCCGGTGAATCGCAGGAAGATGCAGAGTATGCAAAAGGCGTTGTGAGAAATCCAAAGCGCGGCCATGATTGGCACTCGCTTTACCAAGGCAGCTACACCTAGGCTTTGCATTTGAGTTCAGCCTTCAATTGTTCAAGCGTTATGGCGGGACAGACACGGTGAACCATGGCATGGCAATTGGCGCATAGCGGTACCAAGTCCAGAATAGGGTTCACCACATAAGACTCCTTGATTTCAGCAAGAGGCTTGACATGGTCGACATGGATAAATGCCTTGCCCAGCTCGCCGTACTCTTCTTCAAAGCTGAACCCACAGCATTGGCATTTCCAGCCGAAATGCTCGATGCACTTCTTTCTAGCTTCTGCATTGCGTTCGTATGCATTGACTGAAATAGATCTTGTGGCGCCCTCAACAAACAGTTGAGCGTCTTGCACTTCTTCTGTCGCTACAAACTCCCTCTGACTTGAGCCATTTGCGTGCCGATATAGACCATGCCCTATACGGATGAATTTCGGCTCCTTTCTGCTTAAATCAAAGCCCTCCGCTTGCGGACAGTAGTCCTCCATCTTGCGTTGAATTGTTTGCCGGAAAGATTTCTCGTGCAAATAGTTCTCAGGGATAGATTCACCACAACGTACTTTGAGCACATGGTCCTGGATCGCCTTTGCCCTGGCCTCTCCTCCCAATGCCAGTAAGGCTTGTTCTATGTCGGTGATGTTTACTGTGTACTTCATAGATGCGAATGAGCCTAACGCAATGTAGATCCCCAAAATCTGCAAAACCTCAAGGCCCCGTCACCGCCCCCGCCTCGAACCACCGCTTGACCAGCGCCCGCTCCGCATCCGTCATGCCGGTGGCGTTGTTCATCGGCATCAACTTCTGCACCACCACCTGCTGGTAGATCGCCTGGGCGTGCTGCTTGACGCTGGCGGGTGCATCCAGTCGCAAGTTCTTCATCTGCACCTGCTCGCCGTGGCACATGTAGCAGCGCTGGGCCAGAACGGGTTGCAGCGTTGCATAGTCATTTGGGCCGCTACCGCTGGATCCGCTTGCGCTACCAGCTATTGAAACAGTAGCACTCCCATTGGCGGCAGCAGAAGCAGGGGCTGCTGCTGCAGCAGCAGCAGGCGCTGTGGATACCGCGGGCGCTGCGGGTGTCGCCGCAGCCACCACCGGCGCAGGCCGCATCCACGCGATCACGCCCAGGATGACCACCACGCCCACCAGCGCGTACGGAAGCGGGTTGCCGTTGCGGCCCAGCTTGTAGCCGTGGCGCGCCACGAAGAACTGGCGGATGGCGGCGCCGGCGAACATCATGAGGATCAGCACCAGCCAGTTCTGCGGGTGGCTCCAGGTAAAGCTGTAGTGGTTGCTCAGCATCGCAAACAGCACCGGCAGCGTGAAGTACGTGTTGTGCACGCTGCGCTGCTTGCCGCGCTTGCCGTGGATGGGGTCCACGTCCTGGCCGGTGCGGATCTGGCGGATGACGGTGCGCTGGCCGGGAATGATCCAGAAGAACACGTTGGCGCTCATGGCGGTGGCGATCATCGCGCCCACCAGCAGGAAGGCGGCGCGCCCCGCGAACCAGTGGCAGGCCAGCCACGATGCGATGCACACCAGCCCGAACACCAGCGCGCCCACGATGGCGTCGCCGTTCTTCTTCTGGCCGAAGATGCGGCAGATGGCGTCGTACAGCAGCCAGAACACGACGAAGAACGCCAGCGCCACCACGATGGCCGTGGCGGGGGCCCAGTCCATGCGCGACTTGTCGATGAGGTACGTGCTGGCGCTGTACAGGTACGACACCGTGAACAGCGCAAAACCGCTGATCCAGGTGCTATAGCTTTCCCAGAAGAACCAGTGCAGGTGGCCGGGCAGCTTGGGGGGCGAGACGGCGAACTTGACCGGGTGGTAGAACCCGCCGCCGTGCACGGCCCAGAGCTCGCCGGAGACGCCCTGCTTCTTCAGGTCTTCGTCCTCGGGCGGCGTGAGGCTGCTGTCCAGAAAGACGAAGTAGAACGACGAGCCGATCCAGGCGATGGCGGTGATGACATGGACCCAGCGCAGCAGCAGGTTGGCCCAGTCGAGAAAGTAGCTTTCCATGGAAATCTCTCAATCAACTTTGGCGGCGCAGGGCGCGCCGCCTGTGTGCAACCTGCTCACCACTGCGGGCGCTCTGAGCAAGACAGAACGGGCTGGTGATCTTCCACAATGGGTAGATCGCCAACACGTTCCAGGAGGTCGCGCACCTTGGCATGCAATTGGCATGCCGGGGCACCGCTGCGACCACTGTTTGTGGACACGAAGTGTATGCACTTTCCGCCGTGGAAGCCAGCAGGCAAACCCCCGGGTTGTCCCGAGGATAGCGGCAGGCGGCCGGTCAGCGGTCTACCGCAATGTAGTCCGGGTACTGTGCGCAGATGGCCTCGACCGCACTCAGCGTGCCCGACAAGTGATCCCGCGCGGCCCGCTGGGCGCCTGCCGCGTCGCCCTGGCCGATGGCCGCCACGATGGCACGGTGGTCCGCCAGGATGGCCTCGGTCTTGCCCGCCGTGGGCAGGTGCAGGCGGCGGAGGCGGTCCACATGGCCGGACGATCTCTCGACCAGTACCCACAGCCCCGGCACCGCCGCGGCGTCGTACATGAGCTGATGAAAGCGCCGGTCGGCATCCACAAAGTCGCCGTAGCGTTGCGCCGCAGCCAGCGATGCCTGCAGCGCGATCTGCGCCTCCAGCTGTGCCAGCAGCCCCGGCGGCGCCTCGGCCGCGAGCTGGTGCAGGATTTCGAGTTCAATGGAGCGCCGCAGGAAATGCGCCTCGCGCGCCGCCGCCACGTCGATGCGCGAGACCAGCGTGGCGTGCTGGGGGAACACATCCACCAGCCCTTCTTCCTCCAACCGCAAAAGCGCTTCGCGCACGGGCGTCTGGCTCACGCCGAACTGCTGGGCCAGCTCGCTGCGCACCAGCACCGCGCCCGGCGCCAGCTCCAGCGACAGGATGGCGTGGCGCAGCGTTTCCAGCACCTGGGGAGCGGCCAGGCGCGAGCGGTCCAGCTTGATTTTGCGGGTCAAAGACATCGGAAGATTCTCGCATTGCGCGAGTGATATATTAGTGTTTTAATGCACCACGATGACCCGACGCACCCCAGATTCCTTGCGCAGCGCCCGCTGGTTCGCTGCTGACGACTTCCGCTCCTTCGGCCACCGCTCGCGCGTCTTGCAGATGGGCTACGGCTACGACGACTGGATGGGCAAGCCCGTCATTGCCATCATCAACACCTGGAGCGACGCCAACCAGTGCCATTCGCACTTCAAGCAGCGGGTGGACGACGTCAAGCGCGGCATCCTGCAGGCGGGTGGCTTTCCGCTGGAGCTGCCGGCCATCTCGCTGAGCGAGAGCATGGTCAAGCCCACCACCATGCTGTACCGCAACTTCCTCGCGATGGAAACCGAAGAGCTGCTGCGCAGCCACCCGGTCGATGGCGCCGTGCTGATGGGCGGCTGCGACAAGACCACGCCGGGCCTGACCATGGGCGCGCTCAGCATGGGCCTGCCCTTCATCTACCTGCCGGCCGGCCCCATGCTGCGCGGCAACTGGCGCGGCAAGGTGCTGGGCTCGGGTTCGGACGCCTTCAAGTACTGGGACGAGCGCCGCGCCGGCCGCCTGTCCGACCAGGCCTGGAGCGAGATGGAAGCCGGCATCGCGCGCAGCCACGGCACCTGCATGACCATGGGCACGGCCGCCACCATGATGGGCATCGCCGAGGCCGTAGGCCTGGCGCTGCCCGGCGCGTCCAGCATTCCAGCGGCCGACGCCAACCATGTGCGCATGAGCGCCGAGTGCGGCCGCCGCATCGTCGAGATGGTGTGGGACGACCTCACGCCCGCGAAGATGCTCACCCGCGCCCACTTCGAGAACGGCATCGCCTGCGCGATGGCCATGGGCTGCTCGACCAACGCCATCATCCACCTCATCGCCATGTCGCGCCGCGCGGGGCACCCGGTGGACCTGTCCGACTTCGACGCGGCCAGCCGGCGCGTGCCGGTGATCGCCAACATCCGCCCGAGCGGCGACGCCTACCTGATGGAAGACTTCTTCTACGCAGGCGGCCTGCGCGCCCTGCTGGAGCGCATCCGCGGCCACCTGCGCACCGACACGCTCACCGTCAACGGCAAGACCCTGGGCGAGAACATCGCGGGCGCCGAGGTCTACCACGACGACGTGATCCGCCCCATCGACAACCCCATCTACGCCGAAGGCGCGCTGGCCGTGCTGCGCGGCAACCTGGCGCCCGACGGCGTGGTCATCAAGCCCAGCGCCTGTGCGCCGCACCTGCTGCGCCACACGGGCCGGGCGCTGGTGTTCGACGACTACCCCTCGCTCAAGAAGGCGGTGGACGACCCGGACCTCGACGTCACGGGCGACGACATCCTGGTGCTGCGCAACGCCGGCCCGCGCGGGGCCGGCATGCCCGAATGGGGCATGCTGCCCATCCCCACCAAGCTGCTCAAGCAAGGCGTGACGGACATGCTGCGCCTGTCCGACGCCCGCATGAGCGGCACCAGCTATGGCGGCTGCCTGCTGCACTGCTCGCCCGAGGCGGCCGTGGGCGGCCCGCTGGCGCTGGTGCGCACCGGCGACCGCATCACGGTGGACGTGCCCGCCCGCACCATCCACCTGGAGATCACCGACGACGAACTCGCCACACGCCGCAGCGCCTGGACGCCGCCGCCTCCCCGCTACGAGCGCGGCTACGGCTGGATGTTCGGCCGGCACATCCTGCAGGCCGACGAGGGCTGCGACTTCGACTTCCTGGAAACCACCTTCGGCAAGGCGGTTCCCGAACCCGACATTTTCTGAACGGAGCTTCTACCCATGACCCCCGCCACCCGCGCGCTGCTGATGAAGGTCAGCACCGCCACGCTGTGCACCGCACTCTTCAAGCGCGGCCTGCGCAACCAGTTCATCCAGGGCGTGCTGCCGCTGAACCCGGGCCTGCCCAACATGGTGGGCGAGGCTTTCACGCTGCGCTACATGCCGGCGCGGGAGGACCGCAACCCCATCGGCGTGTTCCAGAACCGCGACCACCCCCAGCGCGTGGCCGTGGAGCAATGCCCCGTGGGCGCGGTGCTGGTCATCGACAGCCGCAAGGACGCGCGGGCGGCATCGGCCGGCGGCATCCTGGTGGCGCGGCTCATGCAGCGCGGCGTGGCGGGCGTGGTCACCGACGGCGGCTTTCGCGACAGCCCGGACATCGCCCAATACAGCATGCCCGCCTACCACGCACGCCCCAGCGCGCCCACCAACCTCACGCTGCACGAAGCCATCGAGATCAACGGCCCCATCGGCTGCGGCGATGCACCGGTGTTCCCCGGTGACGTGGTCGTGGGCGACGCCGAAGGCGTGATCGTGATCCCTGCGCACCTGGCCGACGAAGTCGCCGCCGAGGCCACCGAGATGACCGTGTTCGAGGACTTCGTGCAGGAGCAGGTGCTGGGTGGCCGCTCCATCATCGGCCTGTACCCGCCCAGCGACGAGCAGGCGCGCACCGACTTCGCCACCTGGCGCGCCGCACAAGGGCGCTGAAAAACGTGCTCACCTTTTGAGCCACCCGGGCAGCCAACCAGAGCGAAAAACGCCAGGGCGCCCGACCTTCACCACCACCCGGAGACAAAACCATGCCATCCATCCACCGCGCCACAGCACCGCTGCTGGCCCTCTTCTCCCTGTTCGCCCTGCTGGGCACGCCGCACGCCCACGCCCAGGACTGGCCCGCCGCCAAGCCCATCACCTACGTGGTGCCGTTCACTGCCGGCGGCTCCACCGACATCGTGGGCCGCACCGTGGCCCACAAGCTGCAGGAGAGCCTGAAGCAATCCGTCGTGGTCGAGAACAAGCCCGGCCAGGCCGGCGGCATCGGCGCGGCCTACGTGGCCAAGGCCGCGCCCGACGGCTACACCCTGTTCGGCGGCACCATCAGCACGCACGCCATCAACGCCAGCCTGTACAAGAAGCTGCCGTACGACCCCATGAAGGACTTCGAGCCCGTGACGCTGGTCGCGCGCCTGCCCAACGTGCTCATCGTCAACGCCCAGCTGGGCGTGAACTCGGTGGCCGACCTGATCGCGCTGCTCAAGAAGGACCCGAGCAAGCGCATGTTCGCGTCGTCCGGCGCGGGCACATCGACCCACCTGGCGGGCGAGATGCTGGCCGACCTGATCGGCGTGCCGCTCACCCACGTGCCCTACAAGGGCACGCCCCCCGCCATGACGGACGTGGCCGCGGGCGAGGTGCCCTTCATGTTCGACCAGCTCACCGCCGCGCTGCCGCTGGTCAAGGCCGGCAAGCTCAAGCTGCTGGCCGTGACCACGGGCCAGCGCATCACCCTGGCACCCGAGCTGCCGACCATGATTGAGTCGGGCATCCCCGGCTTCGAGATGTCGTCCTGGCAGGCGATCTACGTCCCGAAGGGAACGCCACGGCCCATCATCCAGCGGCTGCATGCCGAGATCGTCAAGGCGCTGAAGCAGCCCGACGTGAAAGCCAAGCTGACCGACCAGTTGGCGATGGAGATCGTGGGCAGCACGCCCGAAGAACTGCGCGACCACATGGCCAAGGAGATACCGCGCTGGGCGGCGCTGGTGAAGAAGTCGGGGGCGACGGCGGAGTGATGGAGAAGGGGTGAAGGCGAGATCACGTGGCGGCGGACTGCTCGCCCACGCAGCGCCCTGATTTCGACAAGCTCGGTCCGAACGGAGTTTGGGACACAGACCAGGGGAATGCGGGGAATGGAGTGCTGAGCATGAAATACGGAGCCTCATCACCCCCCCCAAACCGTTCACCCTGAGCTTGTCGAAGGGCCGCACTAACGCCGCTCCGTCTTCCGGAAAATTCAACCCAGCGTCTGCAGCAATTGCGCAGCCACCGCCACCGCAATCACCTCGGGCTCCTTGCCCCCAATGCCCGGCACGCCGATCGGGCAGGTCACCTGCGCCAGCTCCTCCGGCGCAAAGCCGCGTCCGTGCAGGCGGTTGGAGAATGTCGCCCACTTGGTCTTGCTGCCGATGAGGCCGATGAACGGCAGATCCTGCCGCTCCCGCTGGCGGCGCAGGCAGGCGGCCACCACGTCCAGGTCTTCGGCGTGGCTGAAGCTCATGATCAGCACGCGCGTGCCCGGCGCCAGCCCTGGCACCGCCATCTGCACCGGGTCCGAATGCTCGCAGGCCACGCCATCCGGCGCAGGCTGCGGAAAGATCCCGTCGCGGCTGTCGATCCAGGTGAGTGCAAACGGCAGCGGCGCCAGCACCCGCGCCAGCGCGTGGCCCACGTGCCCGCCGCCGAACAGCGCCACCGGGTGCAGGCGGGGCGCCAGGCGCTCGGCGAGCGTGGGCGCGTCGCCTGCGGTCAGCAGCTCGAACGCCAGGTGCACCACCCCGCCACAGCACTGCCCAAGGGCCGGGCCGAGCGCAAAGCGCATGGGGCCATCGCCCGGCGGCGACGGTACGCCCGCCAGGCGTCGGCGCGCCTCGGCCATGGCCTGGTGCTCCAGGTGCCCGCCGCCGATGGTGCCCACGATCCCATCGGCGAACACGGCCATCCAGGCGCCGGGTTCACGCGGCACGGACCCTTGGGTAGACTCCACCCTGACCAGGCAGGCAGGCGCGGCCGCAAGGCCTTCCAGCAACAAACGCAAGTGTTCCACCGCCATCGTCCTTTTCGTTCCTACATCAGGCCCGGCGGCGCCGCCTGAACGGCGAGCGCCTTCGGCCACCCACCACGAGCCACCCCACCATGTCCAACACCCCGCCCCCAGGCCCCAACGGCAAGCGCAGCCACTGGCTGCTGGCAGGCATCATGGCCGCCGGCGCGGCCCTGGTCGCAGCGTGCAGATCCGGCCCCGAGCCCACCCCGACGCCCGAGCCGGAAAGCCGCTCGCCGGCAGCCCCGGACACCCCGGCCGTGAAAGGCCCCGTGCCCGCCGCCGCCGGCTCCGCCCGCGCCTCGGCCGCCGCCACGCCCAAAGCCTACCGCCAGGACGGCGCCACCCACCTGTACGGACTCAACAGCGAACGCATCTTCAAGGGCAAGCTGCCACCGCAGCTGTATGCCATCGGCGTGCTGGAAGTGGACATCGACCGCACCGGCAAGGTCAACCGCATTCACTGGCTGCGCGCCCCGCGCCACGCACCCGAGGTGGTCAAGGAGATCGAGCGCACCGTGCGCGCCGCGGCGCCCTTCCCAGCCCCTACCCGCCTGGGCAAGGTCACCTACACCGAGACCTGGCTGTGGGACAAGAGCGGCAAGTTCCAGCTGGACACCCTGACCGAAGGACAGCTTTAAAAAGATAGCGTCTCGCGCTTGACTGTATTGGGCTTCAAGTTCTTTTGGCCTGAAGCCCGCATCTGGCAAGCGCCACCCGCTATCTATCTCATAGCACTCAAGATCCTCGGTACGTCGAATAGCTCCACGGGCTTACCAGCAGCGGCACGTGGTAGTGCTGGTCGGTGTGCGCAATGCCGAAGTCCAGGCTCACCTGGGTCAGAAAATTGGGTTCGGGCAGCTGCACGCCCCGCGCCCTGAAGTACCCCGCCACATTGAAACGCAGCCGGTAGGTGCCGGTGCGCAGGCTGGCGTTGTCGAACAGCGGCGCATCGGTGCGGCCGTCGTGGTTCAGCACCAGGCGCTTGATCAGCGTGGCGTTGTCGTCGCCGTCCGTGGAGTACAGCGCCACTTCCATGCCGGCGGCGGGGCAGCCGTGCATCGTGTCCAGAACGTGTGTGCTCAAGCCCATTGGGGATTCTCCTGAAGAAAGCAGGCCGGAACAGCGCGACCTGTAGACCAAAAGTGTATACACTTTTATCCAATCCACCTATCATGCAGCCATGGAATCCTCATCCACCAGTGCGATTGTCGAGGCGCTGACCCGCGCCATCGTGGAGCACCGCCTGCAGCCGGGCACCAAGCTGGCCGAGCAGAAACTGGCCGACCACTTCGGCGTGTCGCGCACGCTGGTCCGCCAGGCGCTGTTCCAGCTGGCGCAGAACCGGCTGGTCACGCTGGAGCCCGCGCGCGGCGCGTTCGTGTCCACCCCGTCGGTGGAAGAAGCCCGCCAGGTGTTCGCCGTGCGCCGCATGCTCGAGACCGAGATGACGCGCGCCTTCGTGCAGAGCGTGACCCCCGCCAAGATCAAGGCGCTGCGCGCCCACGTGGCCAGCGAGAAGGCTGTCATGGGCACGCAGGACGCCAGCAGCCGCACCGAACTGCTGGGCGACTTCCACGTGCGCATGGCCGAGCTCATGGGCAACGAGGTGCTGGCGCAGATGCTGGGCGACCTGATCTCGCGCTGTGCGCTCATCACGCTGATGTACCAGTCGGCCAGCGCCGCCGAGCATTCCCACGAGGAGCACGGCGACATCGTGGCGGCCCTCGCCGCGCGCGACGAGGCCCTGGCCGTCTCCCTCATGCAGGCCCACCTGGAACATGTGGAGGCCAGCCTCACCTTCGACCGCAAACGCCCGGCCAGCGACCTGGCCGCCGCGCTCAGCGCGTGACATTCCCGTCCGTGACATGACCCCTTGAATCCCCGATGCCCATGATCTACGACTCCACCCAGCCCTACCCCCGCGACCTCATCGGCTACGGCAAGACCCCGCCCCACGCGCAGTGGCCGGGCGGTGCGCGCATTGCCGTGCAGTTCGTGCTCAACTACGAAGAAGGCGGCGAGAACGCCGTGCTGCACGGCGATGCAGGCAGCGAGCAGTTCCTGTCCGAAATGTTCAACCCCGCGAGCTACCCCGAGCGGCACATGAGCATGGAAGGCATCTACGAATACGGCTCGCGGGCCGGCGTGTGGCGCATCCTGCGCGAGTTCGAAAAGCGCAAGCTGCCGCTCACCGTGTTCGGCGTCTCCAGCGCGCTGCAGCGCCACCCCGAGCTGACCCAGGCCTTCGTGCAGCTGGGCCACGAGATCGCCTGCCACGGCCTCAAGTGGATCCACTACCAGCACATCCCTGAAGAAGTCGAGCGTGCCCACATGGCCGAGGCCATGGAAATCATCCAGCGCATGACCGGACAGAGGGCCCTGGGCTGGTACACCGGCCGCGACAGCCCCAACACCCGCCGCCTCGTGGCCGACTTCGGTGGCTTCGAGTACGACAGCGACTACTACGGCGACGACCTGCCGTTCTGGATGGACGTGAAAAAGAGCAATGGAGCCACCGTGCCCCAGCTCATCGTGCCGTACACACTGGACTGCAACGACATGCGCTTTGCGCTGCCGCAGGGCTACTCGCACGCGGACCCTTTCTACCAGTACATGAAGGACACGTTCGACGCGCTGTACGCCGAAGGCGACCCGGCCGGCGACAACGCGCCCAAGATGATGAGCATCGGCATGCACTGCCGCCTGCTCGGCCGCCCCGGCCGCATCACGGCGCTGCAGCGATTCCTGGACCACATCCAGCAGCACAGCGACGTGTGGGTGTGCCGCCGCATCGACATCGCGCGCCACTGGAAACAGGCGCACCCCTACCCATCACAGAAAGCAGGCTGAGCATGGCACTGACCCTGGAACAACTCAACGCCGCCAGCAGTGCCGAGGCCCTGCAACTGCTGGACGGCCTGTACGAGCACTCACCCTGGATCGCCGAGCAGGCGCTGGCGCAGCGGCCGTTCCGATCGCTGGCCCACCTGCAGCACGCCATGGCCCAGGCGGTGCGCACCGCGGGGCAAGATGCGCAGTTGGCCCTCATCCGCGCCCACCCCGAACTGGCGGGCAAGGCCATGGTGGCGCAGAACCTCACGGCCGAGTCCACCAACGAGCAGAGCAAGGCGGGCCTCACGCAGTGCACGCCCGAAGAGTTTGACCGCATCCAGGCACTCAACACCGCGTACAACGAGCGCTTCGGCTTTCCGTTCATCCTGGCGGTGCGCGGGCCGCGCGGCACCGGCCTGCCCAAGCGGGAGATCATCGACACGTTTGCGCGCCGCCTGGACAACCACCCCGAGTTCGAACTGGCCGAGGCCCTGCGCAACATCCACCGCATCGCCGAGATCCGCCTGAACGACAAGTTCGCCGCCGAGCCCCTGCTGGGCAACGACGTGTGGGACTGGCAGGAAAAGCTGGCCGAACACTCCGACCCCGGCTTCGCCGAAAAGGGCCAGCTCACCGTCACGTATCTGACCGACGCGCACCGCGCCTGCGCCCAGCGCATCAGCCACTGGATGCGCGACTGCGGCTTCGACGAAGTGGAGATTGACGCCGTGGGCAACGTGGTGGGCCGCTACCACGCCGCCACAGAAGGCGCCCGCTACCTCATCACCGGGTCGCATTACGACACCGTGCGCAACGGCGGCAAGTACGACGGCCGCCTGGGCATCTTCGTGCCCATGGCCTGTGTACGCGAGCTGCACCGCGCCGGCCGGCGCCTGCCCTTCGGCATCGAGGTGGTGGGCTTTGCCGAAGAAGAAGGCCAGCGCTACAAGGCCACCTTCCTCGGCTCGGGCGCGCTCATCGGCGACTTCAACCCCGTCTGGCTCGACCAGAAGGACGTGGACGGCGTGACCATGCGCGCGGCCATGCAGCACGCGGGCCTGTGCATCGACGACATCCCCAAGCTCCAGCGCGACCCCGCGCAGTACCTGGGCTTCATCGAAGTGCACATCGAGCAGGGCCCGGTGCTCAACGAGTTGGACCTGCCCCTGGGCGTGGTCACCTCCATCAACGGCAGCGTGCGCTTTCTGTGCGAGATGATCGGCACCGCCAGCCATGCCGGCACCACCCCCATGGACCGCCGCCGCGACGCGGCCGTGGCCGTGGCGGAACTGGCGCTTTACGTGGAGCAGCGTGCCGCGCAGGACGGCGACTCGGTGGGCACTATCGGCCAGCTGCAGGTGCCTGCAGGCTCCATCAACGTGGTGCCCGGTCGCTGCCAATTCAGCCTGGACCTGCGCGCACCCACCGATGCACAGCGCGACGCGCTGGTGAGCGATGTGAAGGAGCAGCTTGCCAAGATCGCCGCCCGCCGCGGCCTGCGCTACACGCTGGAAGAATCCATGCGCGCCGCCGCAGCACCCAGCGCGCCCGCGTGGCAGCACCACTGGGAGCGCGCCGTCGATACTCTGGGCGTGCCCGTGTTTCGCATGCCCAGCGGGGCGGGACACGATGCGATGAAGCTGCACGAAATCATGCCCCAGGCCATGCTCTTCGTGCGCGGGCTGAACTCCGGCATCAGCCACAACCCGCTCGAATCCACCACCAACAACGACATGCAGCTGGCCGTGGACGCCTTCACCCAGGTCCTGCGCCAACTTGCAGAGGAACAACAACCATGACAACGAACAACAACACCCAGAACTACGCAGCGCTGGACGCCTGGATCGACCAGCACTTCGACGAGGAAGTGCGCTTTCTGCAGGCCCTGGTGCGCGTGCCCACCGACACGCCACCCGGCAACAACGCCCCCCACGCCGAGCGCACGGCCGAGCTGCTGACCGAGTTCGGCTACACCGCCGAGAAGCACGCCGTACCCGCCGCCGACGTGTTGGCCTACGGCATGGAGTCCATCACCAACCTCATCGTGCGCAGACCGTACGGGGACGGCGGCAAGACCATCGCACTGAACGCGCACGGCGACGTGGTGCCCCCCGGCGAAGGCTGGACACACGACCCCTACGGCGCGGAGATCGTCGACGGCGCCATGTACGGCCGCGCCACCGCCGTGAGCAAGAGCGACTTTGCAAGCTTCACTTTTGCGGTGCGCGCGCTCGAAGCCGTCGCCAAGCCCGTCCGGGGCGCGGTGGAACTGCACTTCACCTACGACGAGGAATTCGGCGGCGAACTCGGCCCCGGCTGGCTGCTGCAAAAGGGGTTGACGAAGCCCGACCTGATGATCGCCGCCGGCTTCAGCTACGAAGTGGTCACCGCCCACAACGGCTGCCTGCAGATGGAAGTGACCGTGCACGGCAAGATGGCCCACGCCGCCGTGCCCCACACCGGCGTGGACGCACTGCAGGGCGCGGTGCACATCCTGAACGCGCTGTATGCGCAGAACGACGAGTACAAGAAGGTCACGTCCAAGGTCGAAGGCATCAAGCACCCGTACCTGAACGTCGGCCGCATCGAGGGCGGCACCAACACCAACGTCGTGCCCGGCAAGGTCATGTTCAAGCTCGACCGCCGCATGATCCCCGAAGAGAACCCGGTGGAAGTGGAAGCCGCCATCCGCCGCATCATCGAGCAGGCTGCGGGCGAGCGTGCCGGCATCAGCGTGGACATCAAGCGCCTGCTGCTGGCCAACGCGATGACGCCGCTGGCCGGCAACCAGCCCCTGGTGGACGCCATCCAGAAGCACGCGCAGGTCGTGATCGGCGAGCCCGTGCCTGCCGTGGGCACGCCGCTGTACACCGACGTGCGCCTGTATGTGGAGCGCGGCATCCCGGGCGTGATCTACGGCTCCGGCCCGCGCACCGTGCTCGAATCGCACGCCAAGCGCGCCGACGAGCGCCTGCAGCTCGAAGACCTGCGCCGCGCCACCAAGGTCATCGCGCGCACGTTGAGCGACCTGTTGGCCTGACCCCGGAACGCTTTGGGGATTCCACGCGGATTCGCGCTCCATCACTCAGCACTCCATACCGTTCGGGCCGAGCCTGTCGAAGCTCGCGCGGCGCTTCGACGGGCTCAGCGTGAACGGTTTTTCTTCTTTCCGAGCTTGGAGCGCTTTGGCGGTTTGACACGGATGTGCGTCCAGCCTTTCATCCACCCCACGCCGTTCGGGCTGAGCCTGTCGAAGCCTTGCGCAGCGCTTCGACAAGCTCAGCGTGAACGGTTTTCGTATTTCTGAAATTGGTGGGGAAGCGATCCCTAAGCCCCGGTAATGCCGCACGCGCATCATTGCCGCGCTGCAAAGTCATGGCGCAATCGCTTCTGGCGGCGCGTTGACCGGCCTACACTGTCACGGGCGCCTCCACACGATGGAGGCGCCCGTTTTGTTTTGAACCGGTTTGCGTTTTTCGTCGCACCCCCCATCAACAACACAAGGAGATCTGCAATGAACATTCGCCAAACGCTGCTGGCCGGCAGCGTCGCGCTGGCCCTGGCCAGCCTCACCGCCTGCGGTAGCACGCCGCCCGCTTCCACCGCAGCGCCCGCGCCCGCCGTACAGCAAACGGCCTCGGCACAGGCGGCCAGCGCCGCCTACGACTTCGACATGGACGTGTTCCACCCGGTGGTGGCACGCAACGGCATGGTCGCCACCGAGCAGGAGCTGGCCTCGCAGATCGGCCTCGACATCCTGAAAGCCGGCGGCAATGCGGTGGACGCCGCCGTGGGCATCGGCTTTGCGCTGGCCGTGGCCCTGCCCAATGCGGGCAACCTGGGCGGCGGCGGGTTCATGGTGGTGCATGACGCCAAGACCGGCAAGAGCGTGGCCCTGGACTTCCGCGAAGTGGCGCCCATCAAGGCCACGCGCGACATGTACCTCGATGCCAAGGGCAACGTGGTGGACGGCAAGTCGCTGTACACCCACTACGCCGTGGGCGTGCCCGGCACCGTGGCTGGCATGGAGCACGCGCTCAAGACCTGGGGCACCCTGCCGCTGTCGCGCGTGATCGCGCCCGCCATCGAGCTGGCCGACAAGGGCTTCCCGGTCAGCGAAACACTGGCCAAGATCCTGCAGCAGGAAAAGAAGAACATGGGCAACTGGCCCGCCACCCAGGCCATCTTCTGGAAGAACGGCGAACCGCTGAAGGTGGGCGATCCGCTGGTGCAAAAAGACCTGGCCCAGTCCATGCGCCTCATCGGCCAGCAGGGCGCCAAAGCCTTCTACGAAGGCGAGATCGCCCAGAAGATCGCCGCCGAAATGGCACCGCACGCCGGTGCCCTCACGCTGCAGGACCTGCGCGAATACAAGGTGGCCGAGCGCGTGCCCACGCGCGGCACCTACCGCGGCTATGAGATCGTGACCATGCCGCCACCCTCCTCCGGCGGCCCGCACCTGGTGCAGATCCTGAACATGCTGGAGCCCCTGCCCCTGGCCCAGTGGGGCCCCAACAGCGCGCAGACCATCCACTACATGGCCGAGAGCATGAAGCTCGCGTACGCCGATCGCGCCGAGTACCTGGGCGACCCGGACTTCGTGAAGATCCCTTTGAAGGGCCTGACCTCCAAGCGCTACGCCGAGTCCCTGGCCAAGGGCATCGACGCCAACACCGCACGCAGCGGCAAGAGCATCAAGCCCGGCCAGCCCCAGCCATACGAGAGCGACCAGACCACCCACTACAGCGTGGTGGACAAGGCCGGCAACGCCGTGGCCGTGACGTACACGCTGAACACCAACTTCGGCAGCGGCATCGTGGCCAAGGGCACGGGCATCCTGCTCAACAACGAGATGGATGACTTCTCGGCCAAGCCTGGCGTGGCCAACGCCTATGGCCTGGTCGGCGGCGACGCCAACGCCGTCGCAGCCAAAAAGCGCCCCCTGTCGTCCATGACACCCACCCTGGTCCTGAAGGACGGCAAGCCCACGCTGGTCACCGGCAGCCCTGGCGGCGCGCGCATCATCACCACGGTGCTGCAGACGGTGGTCAACACCATCGACTTCGGCATGAACCCCGCCGAAGCCGCTGCCGCACCCCGCGTGCACCACCAGTGGACGCCCGACGAGCTGCGCGTGGAAAAGGGCCTCTCGCCCGACACCCTGGCCCTGCTCAAGCAGCGCGGCCACAACATCGCAGTCAAGCCGTCGATGGGCCGCACGCAGACCATCCAGATCCGCGGCGGCGCGCTGTATGGCTACTCGGACCCGCGCAATCCGGATGGGAAGACGCTGGGGTATTGATAGGGAGATCGGATGGATGGCCCGCCTGACGGTCCATCCGTTCGCTGCTCGGCAGCCAAGAAACAAAGGCCACGTCCCTCGCAGGGCGTGGCCTTTGTCATTGCATCATATGGAGCGTCATGGAGCGCTACCGTGCCGCAGAGCTCAGGTGAGCGCGATAGCTCACACCAGCGCCGTCACTTCGGGATTTCTGTAGAACCTCGCACCCTGTCATTCCAAGTGACTGCCGACCTCTGGACGGTCGCCAAGGCCGAGTCCGCGACCTGGACCGCAACGCTCGTCCAAGACAGATCGGAGAGCAGCCACCAAGTGCATAGCGACGCATATTCTCGTGCCTCGGATAATGTTCAGCCTCGATACGATGTCACCGCCAGCCCGAAGAGGCATTTGCTTCAGGCGCGGCCCCCTTACATTCAAAGCTACCCTCGCACCCATGAACGACCAATCCTCCATTCAATCAGAACTGGCCCCCGGTGAACAAGCGCTCTGGATCGGTCGACCACGCAGCGGGCTGATCTTGCGAGGCGCGGATGCCCTCGCCATTCCTTTCAGCCTGCTGTGGGCGGGATTCGCGGTCTACTGGCTCTACTCGGCTGCGGCCTCAGGCGCTCCATTGCCCTTCGTATTGTTTGGTGTTCCTTTTGTTCTCGTGGGCGTCTACGTCGTGGTGGGACGTTTTTTCGTCGATGCAAGGCAGCGAGCAGCAACCTCCTATGCCGTAACGTCGCAGCGCGTATTGATCGTCTCGGGCCTGTTCTCGCGCAAGGTCAAGTCATTAGGCATCAAGGCACTGGCAGAGTTGTCCCTGTCGGAACGCGCAGATGGCTCGGGAAGCATCACGTTTGGCGCGCAGCATCCGATGGCAAGCATGATGGGCGGGCTACCCAGTGGATGGCCCGGCATGGACCAGTACGCCACGCCGAAGTTTGACTCCATCCCCGAAGTGCGAAAGGTCTATGAAACCATTCGCAAGGCGCAGGCGGGAGGCTTCTGAATAGCTGCTACGCGGATGCACGCAAGCCATTCGTGACTACCGCCTTGACTGACGGCAATCCCCAGGCTTCCGCGTGAACCTGGAGAAGCTGCTGTGCAGCGCCGGCGGCTGCTGGACCCGCGCTGCGCCCGAAGAGCAACGTTACCTGCAAAGAGCTCAGACCGGGGCGACCTGCCCGATCTCGAAATTCGCCATCTTCTCCAACGCACGCACCATCGCCGAGTGGTCCCAGCCCTGGCCGCCGTGCGCGACGCAGGCGTTGAACAGCTCCTGCGCCATGACCGTATTGGGCAGCGGCACCCCCAGCGTGCGAGCGCTCGACAACGCAAGGTTCAGGTCCTTCTGGTGCAGCCCGATGCGAAAGCCTGGCTCGAACCTACGTTGGATCATGCGCTCGGCATGCACCTCCAGGATCTTCGACGAGGCAAAGCCACCCAGCAGCGCCTGACGCACGCGCGCAGGGTCGGCGCCCGCGCGGGCGGCGAAGAGCAGTGCTTCGGCCACGGCCTCGATGTTCAGGGCGACGATGATCTGGTTGGCCACCTTGGCGGTCTGGCCGTCGCCGTTGCCGCCCACCAGGGTGATGTTCTTGCCCAGGCGCTCGAACAGCGGCCGGATGCGGTCGAACACCGCTTCGGGGCCGCCGACCATGATGGACAGGGTGGCGTTCTTCGCGCCCAGCTCTCCGCCTGACACGGGGGCGTCCAGGTACTGCGCGCCCACGGCCTCGATGCGCGCCGCGAAGTCCTTGGTGGCCACGGGCGAGATGGAGCTCATGTCCACCACCACCTTGCCCACACTGCCCTTCAAGCCTTGGACCACGCCGTCGGCGCCGAACAGCACCTTCTCCACATCGGGCGTGTCGGGCAGCATCAGGAAGATGATGTCGGCCCGCTCGGCCACGCCGCGCGCCGTGGTGCACTGCGTGGCACTGCTCTCTGCGATCTGCGGCGCCACCCGGCCACGCGTGTGCACGTACAGCTGGTGGCCGGCGGCGATGAGGTGGCCGCATAGGGGCGCGCCCATGATGCCCAGGCCGATGAAACCGAGTTTGAGGGGGGTGTCGGTCATGTTCTTGTTCTCCTTGTGTTGTGTTGATTCGTACATCCGTGGGTGCTGGCTCATGCGGTGAGCGCCGTTCGCCACCCCAGGCCGATCTCTGTCGTGCGCGCGGGCTTGTACTCGCAGCCCACCCAGCCTTCGTATCCGATGCGGTCCAGGTGCGCGAACAGGTAGCGGTAGTTGATCTCGCCTGTGCCCGGCTCGTGGCGGCCGGGGTTGTCGGCCACCTGCACATGGCCGATGCGCGGCAGGTGCTTTTGCAGCGTGGCGGCCAGCTCGCCCTCGGTGCGCTGGGCGTGGTAGATGTCGTACTGCACGAAGGCGTTGTCGGCGCCCACCTCGTCCAGGATGGCCAGCGCCTGGTCTGTGCGGGTGAGGTAGAAGCCCGGGATGTCGAACGGGTTGATAGGCTCGACCAGCAGGCGCAGGCCGGCCGCCTTGAGCTCGGTGGCCGCGAAGCGCAGGTTCTGCACCAGGGTGCTGCGCAGTACGGCGGCGTCCACACCCGCCGGCGCCTTGCCGGTCAGGCAGTTGAGTTGTGGCACGCCCAGCGCCTTCGCATAGGTGATGGCGCGGGCCACGCCGGCGCGGAACTCGGCAATGCGATCCGGGTGGCAGGCAATGCCGCGCTCGCCCACGTCCCAGTCGCCGGCGGGCAGGTTGTGCAGCACGATCTGCAGGTGGTGTGCGTCAATCTGTGCGCGCAGTTCCTCGGGGGTGTGGGCGTAGGGGAAGAGGAATTCCACGGCTTGGAATCCGGCGCGGGACGCGCGCTCGAAGCGGTCGAGGAAAGGCACCTCGGTGAACAGCATGCTGAGGTTGGCAGCAAAGCGGGGCATGGGAAGGTCTCCGTGACGATGGGTAAAACAATGTGGATTGCGTTGAGCTGGGCCCCCACCCCATACCGTTCGGGCTGCGCCTGTCGAGGCCAGGGCTTGGGGTGGCCTTCGACAAGCTCAGGCTGAACGGTTTGGGTTTGAGGTTGTCTTTGAAGGGCGCAGGTTGACGCCCGTCCCATCCACCGTTCGGGCTGAGCTTGTCGAAGCCAGGGCACTGAGGCGGCCTTCGACAGGCTCAGGCTGAACGGTGGGGGTCGCGTCAGTCCAGCACGGCCAGCGCACTGGGCACATCCGCCACCTGCGTGGCCAGCTCCTCGAACTCGACGATGTTGTCGATCTCCGTGCCCATGGCGATGTTGGTCACGCGCTCCAGGATCACCTCGATGACCACGGGCGTTGCGTGCTCGGCCATCCAGGCCTCGGCCTGGGCGATGGCGGGCGCAAACTCCTCGGGGCGGTGCACGCGGATGGCCTTGCAGCCCAGGCCTTCGACCACCTTCACGTGGTCCACGCCGTAGCCGCGCGCCACTTCGTCCTCGGCCATGTTCACGTTGTCGAACGCGAGCTGCACGCAGTAGTCGATGCTGAAGCTGCGCTGCGCCTGGCGGATCAGGCCCAGGTAGCTGTTGTTGACCAGCACGTGGATGTAGGGCAGCTTGAACTGCGCGCCCACGGCCAGCTCCTCGATCATGAACTGGAAGTCGTAGTCGCCCGACAGTGCCACGATCTTGCGCGCCGGGTCGGCCACGCGCACGCCCAGGGCGGCGGGCACCGTCCAGCCCAGCGGGCCGGCCTGGCCGCAGTTGATCCAGTGGCGCGGCTGGTACACGTGTAAAAACTGCGCGCCCGCGATCTGCGACAGGCCGATGGTGGAGACATAGCACACGTCCTTGCCCAGCGCGCGGTTCATGCACTGGTACACACGCTGCGGCTTCATGGGCACGCTGTCGAAGTGGGTCTTGCGCAGGTAGTCCACGCTGTGCTTGCGGCCCAGGCATTCGGCGGCCCAGCCGCTGCGGTCCTTCAGGCGCCCCGCGGCCTGCCATTCGCGCGCCACGTCGACGAAGAGCCGGAGCGCGGCGCCCGCATCGGAGACGATGCCGAAGTCCGGCGCGAACACGCGGCCGATCTGCGTGGGCTCGATGTCCACGTGCACGAACTTCCGGCCCCGGGTGTACACATCGACGGACCCCGTGTGCCGGTTGGCCCAGCGGTTGCCGATGCCCAGCACGAAGTCGCTGGCGAGCATGCTGGCATTGCCGTAGCGCTGGCTGGTCTGCAGGCCGCACATGCCGGCCATGAGCGGGTGGTCGTCGGGCATGCTGCCCCAGCCCATGAGGGTGGGGATCACCGGCACGCCCAGCAGCTCGGCCAACTGCACCAGCAGGTCCGACGCATCGGCGTTGATGATGCCGCCGCCTGCCACGATCAACGGGCGCTCCGCGTCGTTCAGCATGGCCAGCGCCTTCTCGATCTGCGCACGGGTGGCGGCGGGCTTGTAGGGCACCAGGGGTTCATACGTGTCGGGGTCGAACTCGATCTCGGCCAGCTGCACGTCGATGGGCAAATCGATCAGCACCGGCCCGGGCCGGCCCGAGCGCATGAGGTGGAACGCCTGGTGGAACGCCTGCGGCACCTGCGCGGGCTCCAGCACCGTGGTGGCCCACTTGGTCACGCTCTTGGCAATGGTGGCGATGTCCACGGCCTGGAAGTCTTCCTTGTGCAGGCGGGCGCGCGGTGCCTGGCCGGTGATGCACAGGATGGGTATGGAGTCCGCGCTGGCCGAGTACAGCCCGGTGATCATGTCGGTGCCGGCGGGGCCGCTGGTGCCGATGCACACGCCGATGTTTCCGGCGACGGCGCGGGTGTAGCCCTCCGCCATGTGGCTGGCCCCTTCCACATGGCGCGCCAGGATGTGGCCGATGCCGCCATGTGCCTTGAGTGCCGCATACAGCGGGTTGATGGCCGCGCCAGGCACGCCGAACGCGACGCTCACGCCCTCTTTCTCCATCACCTTCACGGCGGCCTCGATGGCCTTCATTCTTGGCATTGCACATCTCCTTCGGTTGGGGGTCGGTTGATGTGGCAACTCTAGGCAAGCACCCTTTGCAGCGGAAGGTGGCGGCAGACCATAAAATTTATTCCACACAGGAATACGCCGCAGCACACAGCCGCTGCACCATGCTCTCAAGGAGGCAACTACGATGGACCGGCTCGATGCCATGGAAATGTTTGTGCGGGTGGTGGAGACCGGCAGCTTCACCAAGGTGGCCCGCGAATTCGCCACCACGCAGCCCACGGTGACCAAGCAGATCGCCGCCATGGAGGCACACCTGAAGGTGCGGCTGCTCAACCGGAACACGCGCGGCGTGAGCCTGACCGAGCCCGGCGCGCTGTACTACGAGAAGTGCAAGGCCATCGTGACCGACGTGGCCGATGCCGAGAGCGTGGTGCGCGTGCGCCAGACGCAGGTGCACGGCCAGTTGCGGGTGGGCAGCTCGGTGGCGTTCGGACGGCGCGTGGTGGTGCCGCTGGCGCTGGAGTTCATGGCGCAGAACCCGCAGGTGCAGCTGGACCTGAGCTTCGAGGACCGCTACACCGACCTGGTGGCCCACGGCATCGATGTGGCGATCCGCCTGGGCAAGCTGGCCGACTCGGCCCTGGGTGCGCGCACGCTGGGCATGAACCCCTGGGTGCTGGTGGCCTCGCCTACCTACCTGCGCCGCCACGGCACGCCGCGCCGGCCGTCGGACCTGAAGGACCACGCCACGCTGATCTACAGCAGCGTGCAGGGCAACGACCTGTGGCGGCTGCGCAATGCGAGCGGCGAGGCGGTCTCGGTGCCCGTCACGGGGCGGCTGCGGTCCAACAACCTCTCTGCGCTGCTGGCGGCGGCGCGCGCGCACATGGGCATCGCGGCGCTGCCGCACTACGTGGCGGTGGAGTCGCTGGCGGCAGGGCGCGTGGTGGAGGTGCTCAAGACCTGCCGCCTGCCCGAACAGGAGATCCATGCGGTGTACCCGTCACCGCGGCTGGTGCCGCAGAAGGTGCAGGCGTTCGTCGCGTTTTTGCAGGGGCGGTTTGGCAAGGACTGGGTGGCTGCGTTGCCGCGGGAGGGGGCGGCGAGGAAGTAAAGGATGGCTGGGAGATGGCGAGGGTTCGCCCTGGGGAGAGGGGTTAAGGATCAGGCACAACGCCAGCCCAAAACCCAGCACCTTATCGCCCTGCAGTCCAGGCCCAGCCAGCGCCAGCCGCTACAAAATCAGGATCGCCCGGAAGTCATTGACGTTCGTGTGCGTGGGCCCGGTGACGACCAGGTCGCCCAGCGCATCGAAGTAGCCGTACGCATCGTTGCGGTCCAGGCCGTCCGCAATGCGCAGGCCCTGTGCCGTGGCGCGCGCCAGGGTGTCGGGCGCCACGCGGGCTCCGGCGTTGTCTTCCACGCCGTCGATGCCGTCGGTATCTGCCGCCAAGGCCCACACGCCCGCCTGGCCCTGCAGCGCCTGCGCGAGCCCCAGGCAGAACTCGCCCGCGCGGCCGCCCCGGCCCTTGGGGGCGCCCGGTGCGCGCGGGCGGACCGTGACGGTGGTCTCGCCCCCCGAGAGGATCACGCAGGGCCGCGCAAAGGGCTGGCCGTGGCGCGCCACGGCCCGTGCCAGCGCCGCGTGCACCTTGCCCACCTCGCGCGATTCGCCCTCGATCTCGTCGGACAGGATGTACGCCGGCACACCCGCCGCCCGCGCGGCCTCGGCTGCTGCCTCCAGCGACTGCTGGGGCGTGGCCGTCATGTGCACGGCGTGGCCTGCGAAGACGGCATCGCCGGGCTTGGGGGTTTCGAGGTCACCGGCCTGCAGCGCAGCGCGCACGCTGGTCGGGATGTCGATGTGATAGCGCGCCAGGATGGCGAGGGCGTCGGCGCAGGTGGTGGCGTCGGGCACAGTGGGGCCGCTGGCGATGACCGAGGGGTCGTCGCCCGGCACGTCGCTGATGGTGAGCGTGACCACGCGCGCGGGTGCGCAGGCCGCCGCCAGCCGCCCGCCCTTGATGCGCGAGAGGTGCTTGCGCACGCAGTTCATTTCATCGATGGCGGCGCCGCTCTCGAGCAGCGCCTTGTTGATGCGCTGCTTGTCTTCGAGAGTGAGGCCGTCGGCTGGCAGCGTGAGCAAGGCCGAGCCGCCGCCCGAGATCAGGCACAGGACCAGGTCGTTTTCCGTCAAACCCTGAGTGAGCGCCAGGATGCGCTGCGCGGCATCGAGCCCCGCCGCATCGGGCACCGGGTGCGCGGCCTCGACCACCTCGATGCGCTGCGGCAGGCCATCCGGCCGGGGCGGCGTGTGGTGGTAGCGCGTCACCACCAGGCCCGACAGCGGCGCATCGGCCGGCCACAGCGCCTCCACTGCCTGGGCCATGGCGCCACCGGCCTTGCCGGCGCCCAGCACCAGGGTGCGCCCGCCGCTCTCCGGGCTGGGCGGGGCGGGCAGGAAGGCGGCCGTGTTGTGCAGCGGCAGCGCGCGGCGCACGGCCACGCGGTACAGGTATTCGAGGAATTCGCCGCTCTGGCGAACGGGGTCGGGCACGTTGTGGTCAGCGGTCATGGTGGTCTCCGCGGGCGATTGTGCGGCACCCGGCCGGCCGATACCCTGCGCGCAAGTCAAAAGAACTTCAACCGTCCACCCCCGGGGTGCAGGGGCGTGCAGCGCCGCCATCGGGGGATAACCCTATGTTCTGGTGCGCAACACTTGCCTACATTTCTTGTATGCAAGATTGATCGCAGTGCCACTTCCTCCTTTTTTCCGCAAAGGGTTCCCATGCTCCGCTTCCTCAACTCCTTGTTCGGCCGGGTGATCCTGGCCTTGATTGCCGGCGTGGCCGTCGGGCTGTTCTGGCCCGACACGGCCGTGCAGCTCAAGCCGCTGGGCGACGGCTTCATCAAGCTCATCAAGATGCTGATTCCGCTCATCGTCTTCTGCGTGGTGGTGCATGGCATCGCCGGCACGGGTGACTTGAAGCGGGTGGGCCGGGTGGGCATCAAGTCGCTCATCTACTTCGAGGTGGTCACCTCCATCGCACTGGTGCTGGGCCTGGCGCTTGCGTTCTGGTTCGAGCCCGGTGTCGGCATGAATGTGGACCCGAGCGCGCTGGACCCCAAGGCCATGGGGGCCTATGCGGAAAACGCCAGCAAGCTCACGGGCGGCGGCTTCAGCGACTTCCTGCTCAAGCTCATCCCCACCAGCGCCGTGAGCGCATTCGCCAACGGCGACGTGCTGCAAGTGCTGCTGTTCTCCATCATCTTCGGCTGCGCGCTGGCGCTGCTGGGCGAGCGCGGCGCGCGCATCACCAGCCTGATCGAAGACCTGTCGCACGTGCTGTTCAAGACCATGGGCCTGATCATCAAGCTGGCGCCGCTGGGCGTGCTGGGTGCCATCGCGTTCACGGTGGGCAAGTACGGCATCGGCTCGCTCAAGCAGCTGGGCATGCTGGTGGTGCTGTTCTATGCGGCCGTGTTCATCTTCGTGGTGGTGGTGCTGGGCCTCATCATGCGGATCTCGGGCTTCAGCCTGTTCAAGCTGCTGCGCTACCTGCGCGAAGAACTGGCCGTGGTGTTCGCCACCACGTCGTCCGACAGCGTGCTGCCCCAGATCATGGCCAAGCTCAAGCACATGGGCATCCGCGACTCGACCGTGGGCCTGGTGATCCCCACGGGCTACTCGTTCAACCTGGACGCGTTCTCGATCTACATCACGCTGGCGGCCGTGTTCATCGCACAGGCCACGAACACGCCCATCACCATGACCGACCTGCTGACCATCCTGGCGATATCGCTGGTTACCTCCAAGGGCGCGCACGGCGTGCCGGGCTCGGCCATCGTGGTGCTGGCGGCCACGCTGCATGCGATCCCGGCCATTCCGGCCATCGGGCTGGTGCTGGTGCTGTCGGTGGACTGGTTCATGGGCATTGCCCGTGCCCTGGGCAACCTGATCGGCAACTGCGTGGCCACGGTGGCCATCGCTGCATGGGAGGGCGACATCGACCGCGAACGCGCCCATGCCGTGCTGGACGGCCGCGAGCCCCAATCCACACGCAAATGATGGTGGCACGACGACCACGTGCCCACTCCACAGGAAAATCACATGGCTGCCCCGCACTCCCCGACGCGTCGCCTGCTGATCGCAGGCGCCACTGGCCTCTCCACCTTGAGCTGGACGGGGGCCAGTGCCCAGGGCACCGGCAAATCAGACCAGCTGGAAAAAATCCTGCAGAACAAAACACTTCGTGTCGCCGTTCCGCAAGAATTTCCTCCTTTCGGGTTTACCAACAAAGGTGTTCTGGATGGTTTCGACATCACCATCGCGCGCATGCTGGCGGCCGACCTGAAGGTGGCGCTCAAGCCCCTGCCGGTGGCCAGTGCGGACCGGATACCGGCCCTGCTCGAAGACCGTGTCGATGTGATCATCTCCAGCCTGGGCAAGACGGCAGAGCGCGAAAAGCAGATCGATTTTTCGTCGTCCTATGCGCCCACCTACATGGGCATTTTCAGCGACGCGAATTCCGGCATCGCCGACGCCGCGGCACTCAAAGGCCGCAAGGTGGGCGTCGTGCGCGGCAGCCTGGAAGAAGCCGAGCTGAAGGCCCAGGCCCCCCAGGCCACCGCCATGGCGTTCGACAGTTCGGCCCCCCTGCTGGAGGCTTATGCGCGCCGCAGCATCGATGCCTTCGCCGCAGGCAATGTGGTGGCCGAGTCCATTCCCGATGTCGCCATGCGTGAGCGCGTGCGGCGGCTGGCCGTGCTGCGCCAGAGCCATTGCTACATCGGCGTGCGCAAGCAAGAGCCCAGGCTCCTGGCCCGGATCGAAGCGTTTCTGTCCCAGGCACGGTCGTCCCAGGCCCTCATGGTCAATGCCATCCATTGGTTCAGGCACAGCCTGTCACCAGACATGTTTCGCGATGGCAAGAGTTGACTGACGCCCGTATACCGCCACCAGATCGTGGCGCAGGATGCGGGCACTGCGAGCCGACGCATACTGCGCCTCACCGCCCCACAGGCCCAGGAACAGTTCCATGATCACCTCGCTTCGCACCCGCATCCTGCTCATCACCACCGCAGCCGTCACCGTGGCCCTGGCGCTCACGGGCGCGGCCACCTACACCATCGTGCGGTCCGCCACGCTGCAGACCATCGAGGAGAACCTCGCCGCCATCGCCTCGGGCAACACGCTGGCCATCGAGAAATGGGTGGCCGCCAAGGCCACGGCCGTGACGGCCACAGCCGCCGTGGTCGAGCCCGGCGACCCCAAGGGCC
Organism: Acidovorax sp. NPDC077693; assembly: GCF_044542805.1. Lineage (NCBI taxonomy): Bacteria > Pseudomonadati > Pseudomonadota > Betaproteobacteria > Burkholderiales > Comamonadaceae > Acidovorax > Acidovorax sp. NPDC077693. The sequence goes on from NZ_JBITVD010000001.1 coordinate 399,073, forward strand.
TGGTGCTGCACATGAACAAGTCCGGCGGCTTTCCGGTGACCACGGGCGGCTGGCAGGACAAGACCTGGGTGTCGAGCAGCAGCACCACGCCGCCCACCTACGACCCCACCGCCCGCCCCTGGTACAAGAGCGCGCTGCAGGCCGGCAAGCTGGTGGTGACCAAGCCATATGGCGATGCCTCCACCGGCGAGCCCTTCGTGTCGTTCGCCGCACCCATCCTGCGCGATGGCACGGCGCAGGGCGCGATCAGCGGCGCCGTGCCGCTCAAGGGCGTGCAGGAGGTCGTGGCCGCCGTGCACCCCACGCCCAGCAGCCTGGGCTTCGTGATCGACAAGGACGGGCTGGTGCTGGCCCACCCCGATGCACAGCGCATGCTCAAGCCGGTGGCAGAGCTGTCCGCCGCGCTCACGCCCGCCGTGGTGTCCACGCTGCAGGGCGCGAGCCACTCGCTCGAAGCCGAACTCAACGGCGCGCCCAAGCTGCTGCGCGCACTGCCCGTGCAGGGCACGGACTGGCTGCTGGTGGCGGCGCTGGACAAGGCCGAGGCCACGGCGGGCCTTGCCAGCGTGGTGCGTACCTCGGCCGTCGCCATCGTGCTGCTGGTGCTGGCCGCGGCCGGCGTCACCGCGCTGCTCACCGCGCAGTCGTTCCGCCGCCTCTCGCAGGTGCGCGATGCGATGGATGAAGTCGGCTCGGGCAGCGGCGACCTCACGCACCGCCTGCCCGTGCAGGGGCGCGACGAGGTGGCGCAGATCGCCATGTCGTTCAACAGCTTCGTGGACAAGATCGGCACCGTCCTGCAGGACGTGCGCCAGGGCGTGGAGTCGATGAAGACCGCCACCGACGAGATCAAGGCCGGCAACCAGGACCTGTCCAACCGCACCGAAGGCTCGGCCAGCGCGCTGCAGGAAACCTCCGCCTCGCTGTCGCAGCTGACGGTCACCGTCAAGCAGTCGGCCGAGGCGGCCGCACAGGCCACGCGCCTGGCCAACTCGGCCAGCGCCACGGCCATGCGGGGTGGTGATGTGGTGGCGGGCGCGGTGAGCACGATGGACGAGATCTCGGCCGCCTCGGCCAAGATCGGCGAGATCATCGGCGTGATCGACTCCATCGCGTTCCAGACCAACATCCTCGCGCTGAACGCGGCGGTGGAGGCAGCCCGTGCCGGTGAGAATGGCCGTGGCTTCGCCGTGGTGGCCAGCGAGGTGCGCAGCCTGGCCCACCGCAGCGCGACGGCCGCCAAGGAGATCAAGACGCTGATCGACGCCTCGGGCGCGAGCGTGGCCACCGGCACGCAGCGCGTGCAGGCCGCAGGCAAGACCATGGGCGAGATCGTGCAGGACATCCAGCGGGTGGCGCAGATCATCGGCGAGATCAACGGCTCGATGAACGAACAAAGCGCGGGCATCGGCCAGATCAACCAGGCCGTGGCCGAGATGGACCGCTCGACACAGCAAAATGCCGCATTGGTGGAACAATCCACCGCAGCGTCCTCCGTCCTGAACGAACAAGCCCACCACCTGGCACGCACCGTGGCGGGCTTCAAGCTCGACGGCGATCACTCCAGCACCCCTTCCACCCAGCGTCTGGCGCTACCGCGCTGACGCCGTCAGCACGCATTGACGACCCCCAGCACCGCACACCGCCCTCCATGAGCATCAGCCCCAACCAGATCGCACAACAGGTGGTCGAATCCATCCTGGCCCAGAAACTGTCCCCCGGCGAGCGCCTGGGCGAACAGGAGCTGGCCGACCTGTTCGGCGTGAGCCGCACCCTGGTGCGCGAGGCGCTGATGCAACTGCAGGCGCGTGGCTTCGTCGAGGTGCGCCCGCGCCGCGGCTGGTATGTGGTGGAGCCGTCGGTGGAAGACGCGCGCGATGCGTTCTCGGCCCGGCGCATCATCGAATCGGGCATCCTGGCAGACGCCGGGCGGCCCCTGCAGTCGGTCACGCCCCGCCTGCGCGCCCACATCGCCGAGGAGCAGCAGGCCATCGACGGCGCGGACGCGGCCACGCGCGCGTTCCTGCTGGCGGACTTCCACGTCTGCCTGGCCGAGAGCATGGGCCACCGCAGCCTGAGCGACATCCTGCGCGACCTGACGGCGCGCACCACGCTCGCGGCATCGCTGTACCAGTCGCGGCACGAGGCCAGCCAGTCGTGCGCCGAGCACGAAGCCATCGTCGAGGCGCTGGAAGCCGGCGACACCACCCTGGCGCGCGAGCGCCTGCTGGCCCACATCGGCCATGTGGAAGCGGCGCTGAACCACGACCAGCCCATGGTGCGCGACCGGCTGCGCGACTCGCTCACCCCACTGCCCGGTGCGCGGTCCAGCGCCGAGGGCTGACCCGCTCTCCCCCCAAGGTTTCCCACGCAGCAGCCGCCCCGGCCTCCACGGCCCGGGCGGTTTTTGTTTATTCCACGCGTTCGTGTGCATGCGGGTAAACCCCTGGCAATTCGTGCACCGACGGCGTTTTATTGCACCCATTTTTTGTATACAAATATAGGGTACAAAATTATCCAGGCCGCAGATGCCCGGAATCCATCCTTTTCCACACGAGGAGACACCCGTGAACACAGCCGTCAGCAGCACACCCTTGACGGCGGGCACCGAGCCCGCCGGCCCGCACCATGGCAACGCCCTGATCAAGCCGGGCTACGACCCGCGCCTGACCAACGAGGACCTGGCGCCGCTCAAACGCCAGACCTGGGGCCAGTACAACATCTTCGCGTTCTGGATGTCCGACGTGCACAGCGTGGGCGGCTACATCACGGCGGGCAGCCTGTTCGCACTGGGCCTGTCGAGCTGGCAGGTGCTGGTGGCGCTGCTCGTGGGCATCGTCATCGTGCAGTTCTTCTGCAACCTGGTGGCCAAGCCCAGCCAGGTGACCGGCACGCCCTACCCCGTGATCTGCCGCGCTTCGTTCGGGGTGCTGGGCGCCAACATCCCGGCCATCATCCGCGGGCTGATCGCAGTGGCGTGGTACGGCATCCAGACCTACCTGGCGTCCGGCGCGTTTTTGCTGCTGACGCTGCATTTCTTTCCCGGCCTGGCGCCGTATGCGGACGTCACGCAGCACGGCTTTGCGGGCCTGTCCAGCCTGGGCTGGCTGGCGTTCATGGTGATGTGGGTGCTGCAGGCGCTGGTGTTCTGGCACGGCATGGAGGCGATCCGCAAGTTCATCGACTGGGCGGGCCCCGCGGTGTACGTGGTGATGGCAGTGCTGTGCGGCTGGCTGGTGTGGAAGGCGGGCTGGAAGAACATCGACCTGAACCTGGGCGGCATCAAGTTCCAGGGCTGGGACGCGGTGCCCGTGATGCTCTCGGCCATTGCGCTGGTGGTGAGCTACTTCAGCGGACCGATGCTGAACTTCGGCGACTTCTCGCGCTACGGCAAAAGCTTCGATGCAGTGAAGAAGGGCAACTTCTGGGGCCTGCCGGTCAACTTCGTGTTCTTCTCGCTGCTGACGGTGGTGACCACGGCGGCCACGCTGCCGGTGTTCGGCGAGCTGATCACCGACCCGGTGCACACCGTGGGCAAGATCGACAGCACCACCGCGGTGGTGCTGGGCGCGCTGACCTTCATGATCGCCACCGTGGGCATCAACATCGTGGCCAACTTCGTGTCGCCCGCGTTCGACTTTTCCAACGTGGCGCCGCAGCACATCAGCTGGCGCACGGGCGGGATGATCGCTGCCGTGGGCTCGATCTTCATCACGCCCTGGAACCTGTACAACAACCCCGAGGTGATCCACTACACGCTCGATGTGCTGGGCTCCTTCATCGGCCCGCTGTTCGGCATCCTGATCGCCGACTACTACTGCGTGCGCCGCCAGCAAGTGCTGGTGGACGACCTCTACACCATGAACAGCCGCGGCGCCTACTGGTACAGCAAGGGCTACAACCCGCGCGCCATCTGGACGCTCATCCCCGCGGCCCTCGTGCCCATCCTGTGCGTATTCGTGCCCGTGCTGCGGCCGGCCGCCAACTACGCCTGGTTCATCGGCATGGGCCTGGGCTTCGTCATCTACCTGGCGTTGAACCGCAAGAACTGAAAAAAGAAAGAACGAATCCGTGCGCATCAAGATCATCAACCCCAACACCACCTGGAGCATGACCGAGAAGATCGGTGCCTGCGCACGCGCCGTGGCGCGGCCCGGCACCGAGGTGCTGGCGGTGAGCCCTGCCATGGGCCCGGCCTCCATCGAGAGCCACTACGACGAGGCACTGGCCGTGCCCGGCCTGCTGCAGGAGATCGCGGCCGGCGAGCGCGACGGAATGGACGGCTATGTGATCGCCTGCTTCGGCGACCCGGGCCTCAAACCCGCGCGCGAGCTGGCGCACGGCCCGGTGGTGGGCATCGCCGAGGCGGCCATGCACATGGCCAGCATGGTGGGCTCGAAGTTCTCGGTGGTGACCACACTCTCCCGCACCATGGGCCAGGCCTGGCACCTGGCCGAGATCTACGGCATGCAGCGCTTTTGCGCCAACGTGCGGGCCTGCGAGCTGCCGGTGCTGGAGCTTGAAGTGCCGGGCTCGAACGCGCGCGAGCGCATCACCGAAGAATGCCGCCGCGCGCTGGCCGAAGACGGCTGCGACACGCTGGTGCTGGGCTGCGCGGGCATGGCCGACCTGTGCGAGCACATTTCGCAAGCGCTGGGCGTTCCGGTGATCGACGGCGTGGCGGCCGCCACGTCCATGGTCGAATCGCTGGTGCTGCTGGGCCTTCGCACCAGCAAGCACGGCGAGCTGGCGCGGCCCCTGCCGAAGGCCATGGCGGGCGCGCTGGCGGGTTTTGCGCTGCAGCCTGCCACGGCGGTGCGCCTGCCGCGCGCAGCTTGAATGGGGGTCTGCGAGGATGGGCCGCACCGCCCATCCAGGCCACAATCGGGCATGCCCCGCGCCCGATCCAGCACCCGCACCGCCGCCCCTCCCGACACCGCGCCTGAGCCCGTGGAGGGCGTGCTGGCCCCGGCGGACGATCGCCTGGCATCCACCGAGAGCATTGCGCAGGACCTGGCCACCGCCATCGTCGAAAAGCGCCTGCCGCCCGGCACCTGGCTGCGCGAGGAAGCGCTGGGCCGCGTCTACACCGTAAGCCGCACCAAGATCCGCGCGGCGCTGGTGATGCTGTCCAAGGACAAGCTGATCGAGATCATCCCCGACAAGGGCGCTTTCGTGAGCCGCCCGAGCGTGCAGGACGCACGCGAGGTGTTCGCCGTGCGGCGCGTGCTCGAGAGCGAGGTCGTGCGCCTGTTCGTGGCCACGGCCGGCGACGCCGACTACCAGCTGCTGGAGCAGCACATCCGCTTCGAGCGCGCGGCGCTGCGGGGCAGCACCACCACCGGCCGCGTGCGCGAAAAGCTGCTGGGCGACTTCCACGTGGTGCTGGCCGAGGCCACGGGCAACCGCACGCTGGCCGAGCTGGTGCGGGAGCTGGTGGCGCGCAGTTCCTTGATCGCCATGCTCTACCACTCGTCGAACGACCCGCACTGCTCGTCGGAAGAACACGCGGACTTCCTGCAGCTGTGCCGCGCCGGCGATGCCGAGGCCGCCGTGGCCAGCATGATGGAGCACCTGCGGCGCATCGAGGCCAACCTGGAGCTCGACACCGGGCGGCCCGACCGCCAGACGGACCTGGTCAAGGCCTTGCTGGCCTGAGCCTTTTCAGGCCCGGAGAACCCAGTCAGGGCCGCGCCGCGTGGTGCGCATTCTGCGCATCCACGCAGCCTTTTTGCAGCACGCGCAGCAGCAGTTGCATGCCGCTGGCGTGCACCCAGTTCTGCGCTTCCAGCACCGACACGGCGGCTTCCTGCCTGTGCGCGAGTCCCGTGGCCACGTTCACGTCGAAGGTGGCATCCGCCCGGTCGTTGGCCAGCGTGACGGCAGCCCCCAGCAGCGGGATGTCAAAGGACGGGCGCGGCCCGGCCTTGCCGTCCACGTCGATGCGCAGCACGCAGCCGGTCAACAGCTCGTAGCTCCAGCGGCGCTCGGCGTGCGCTTCACCACCCAACACGTTCATGTGCGCCAGCCGCTGGCCCTGCGTCATCGTGAACGGGTCGAGCGCGGGTGCGTCCTGCTGGGGATAGCCGTCCATGCAGGCCGCACCCGCCACCACCATGCCCACGGCCAGCGCCAGGCGCCAGCGGGCCAGCGCGCCCGCGGGTGGGCGGGCATCAGCGGCATCAGCGGCAAGGGAGGTTCGGAGCGGGGGCAGGTTCATGGAGCGGGCGTGTGGGGATGAGCAGTCGCTGCGGCGGCTGCGCAGCAGGTGCGACGCCACAGCGGTGGCGCAGTCACGGCGCAGCGGCGAGCCGCGATTGTAAAAAAGCGCCTGCCTCCACCACCCGAAACCCCTGCCTCGCCGCGGCCTTTTGCCTGCGCACCGGCCCCGGTCGGGCGCCCGCACCTAGGGTTTACCGTAGTCAACGGATCCGGCAATGTGTATACACTTTTTGTATGGATCGTTGTGCACCAAAGATGGGTGCCACGCACATGCACGCAGATCCCCACACCGCGCCCCACCTGAAGGAGATTTCCCATGCAACCGTCTGTGCACCCCGTGGACGAACACCTGCCCCTGGGGCGCCTGACCGCGCTGGGGTTGCAGCATGTGCTGGTGATGTATGCCGGCGCGGTGGCCGTGCCGCTCATCGTCGGGCGCGCGCTCAACCTCACGCCCGACCACGTGGCCAAGCTGATCTCGGCCGACCTCTTCGTGTGCGGGCTGGTCACGCTGATCCAGGCGCTGGGCGCCACGCAGTGGTTCGGCATCCGCCTGCCGGTGATGATGGGCGTGACCTTCGCCTCGGTGGCACCCATGGTGTCCATGGCGCAGAGCACCAGCGGCACGGCGGGCGCAGGGCTGATCTTCGGCTCGGTGATCGGCGCGGGGGTGGTGTCCATCCTGATCGCGCCACTGGTCAGCCGCATGCTGCGGTTCTTTCCGCCGGTGGTCACCGGCACCATCATCGCGGTCATCGGCATCAGCCTGATGCGCGTGGGCATCAACTGGATCTTCGGCAACCCCGTGGGGCCCACCGCGCCCAGCGTGGTGAACCCCGAGCACCTCAAGTGGCTGACCGAGATGCAGTCGGCCGCCGGTGCGCCGGGCTCGTCGCTGCCGCCGGTGCCCAAGGGCTTTGCGGTGGTGCCCACGGTGCCCAACCCCCGCTACGCGGACCTCACGGGCGTGGGCATCTCGGCGGTGGTGCTGGTGTCCATTTTGCTCATCGCCAAGTTCGCACGCGGCTTCATCGCCAACATCTCGGTGCTGCTGGGCATCGTGATCGGCGCCGTCATCGCGGTGGCCATGGGCCTGATGTCGTTCGAGAAGGTGGCCAAGGCGCAGTGGTTCGACTTCGTGCTGCCGTTCGAGATCGCAGGGCCGGTGTTCGACCCCATATTGATCCTGACCATGACGCTCGTGATGATCGTGGTGATGATCGAGTCGACCGGCATGTTCCTCGCGCTGGGCGAGATGACGGACCGCAAGATCGAGCAGGCCGACCTCACACGCGGCCTGCGCACCGACGGCCTGGGCACGCTGCTGGGCGGCATCTTCAACACCTTTCCGTACACCAGCTTCTCGCAGAACGTGGGCCTGGTGGCCGTGACCGGCGTCAAGAGCCGCTTCGTCTGCGTGGCCGGCGGCGTGATCCTGATCGTGCTGGGCGTGCTGCCCAAGATGGCAGCACTGGTCGAGTCGCTGCCCACCATGGTGCTGGGCGGCGCGGGCCTGGTGATGTTCGGCATGGTGGCGGCCACGGGCATCCGCATCCTGGGCGGGGTGGACTTCAAGCACAACCGCTTCAACGCGATGATCGTGGCCGTGTCCATCGGCGTGGGCATGATCCCGCTGATCGCGCCGAGCTTTCGCCAGTGGATGCCGCATGCGATCCACCCGCTGATCGAATCCGGTATCCTGCTGGCCTCGATCACGGCCGTGGCCCTGAACGTTTTCTTCAATGGCGCCAGCCGCGACACCTCCGCCGCTGTGAACGCCGCACGCCAGGCCGACGCCCACTAGCGTCCCGCCGCCCGCTGCCAGAAAGCGCTGCCGCCCCCACCGTGATGACCCCCTTGCAGCGAGGCTGCCAGGGGGTTTTGGCTTCATGCTGCATACGCATAAACCGCCATGCCAGCCACCCGTGCCATCGGGTACCCTTGTTTTGCATTCCGCCGAAGACTTCCAGGATTTCCGTATGACCCAGAAACTTTCCGCCGCCGAAGAGGCGCTGCGCGACGCCGCGCGTGAATACCACCGCAACCCCACCCGGGGCAAGATTGCGGTGACCCCCACCAAGCCCCTGTCCAACCAGCGCGACCTGTCGCTGGCGTATTCGCCCGGCGTGGCCTACCCGTGTCTGGATATCCAGGCCGACCCGTCCAAGGCGTTCGACTACACCTCGCGCGGCAACCTGGTGGGCGTGATCACCAACGGCACGGCCGTGCTGGGCCTGGGCGACATCGGCCCGCTGGCCGGCAAGCCGGTGATGGAAGGCAAGGGCTGCCTGTTCAAGAAGTTCGCCGGCGTGGACGTGTTCGACATCGAGCTGGCCGAGCGCGACCCGGACAAGCTGGTCGAGATCATCGCGGCGATGGAGCCCACGCTGGGCGGCATCAACCTGGAAGACATCAAGGCGCCCGAGTGCTTCTACATCGAGCAGCAGCTCAGTGCGCGCATGAACATCCCGGTGTTCCATGACGACCAGCACGGCACGGCCATCATCTCCAGCGCTGCGCTGCTCAACGGCCTGGAGCTGGTGGGCAAGGAGATCGGCGCGGTCAAAATCGCCGTGTCCGGCGCTGGCGCCGCCGCCATTGCCTGCGTGGACGTGATGGTGGGCCTGGGCGTCAAGCGCGAGCACATCTTCATGGTGGACTCCAAGGGCGTGATCTGGGATGGCCGCCCCGGCGGGCTGGACGCCTCCAAGCAGCGCTATGCGCAAAAGACCGAGGCCCGCACACTGGCCGACGTGGTCGACGGCGCCGACGTGTTCCTGGGCTGCTCGGCACCCGGCGTGCTCACGGCCGAGATGGTCAAGACCATGGCTCCCAAGCCCATCATCCTGGCGCTGGCCAACCCCGAGCCGGAGATCCGCCCCGAACTGGCCAAGGCCATCCGCCCGGACTGCATCATCGCCACGGGCCGCTCGGACTACCCGAACCAGGTCAACAACGTCCTGTGCTTCCCGTACATCTTCCGCGGCGCGCTGGACTGCGGCGCGACCAAGATCACCGAGGCGATGAAGCTCGCCTGCGTGCGCCAGATCGCCGACCTGGCCAAGGCCGACATCAGCGAGGAAGTGGCCAGCGCCTATGCAGGCAAGGAGCTGACCTTCGGCCCCGACTACCTGATCCCCACGCCGTTCGACTCGCGCCTGATTTTGAAGATTGCGCCGGCCGTGGCCAAGGCCGCTGCAGAGTCCGGCGTGGCCACGCGCCCCATCGAGGACATGGAAGCGTACAAGGAAGCCCTGTCGCGCTTCGTGTATCAAACCGGCATGCTGATGCGCCCCGTGATCACGGCGGCCAAGGCCCTGCCCGAGGGCCAAAAGCGCGTGGCCTACGCCGACGGTGAAGACGAGCGCGCACTGCGCGCCGCGCAAATGGCCATCGACGACAAGATCGCCCACCCCATCCTCATCGGCCGCCCTGCCGTCATTGCCGCGCGCATCGAGAAAGCCGGCCTGCGCATGCGGCTGGGCAAGGACGTCGAGGTCTGCAACCCCGAGGACGACCCGCGCTTTCGCCAGTACTGGGAGCACTACCACCAGCTCAACCAGCGCAACGGTGCGACGCCGGAGGTGGCCAAGGCTGCGGTGCGCCGCTCCAACACCATCATCGCCTCGCTGATGGTGTCGCTGGGCGATGCCGACGCGATGATCTGCGGCCTGGTGGGCACGTATGAGACGCACCTGGAGCGCATCCACAGCATCCTGGGCCGCCAGGCAGGCGTGAACGACTACGCGGCGCTGAACGCGCTGATGACCGACCGCGGCACGCTGTTCATCGCCGATACCTATGTGAACGAGAACCCCACGGCCCAGCAGCTGGCGGACATCGCCTGGATGTCGGTGCAGGAGGTGCAGCACTTCGGCCTGCCCGCCAAGGTGGCGTTCCTGTCGCATTCGAGCTACGGCTCGTCCAAGCGCCCCTCGGCCCGCAAGATGCGCGAAGCGCGCGACCTGTTCGTGGCCGCCCACCCCGAGATCGAGTGCGACGGCGAACTGCACGGCGACGCCGCGCTGGACCCGAACATCCGCAACGTGTACATGGCGGAATCCACGCTCAGCGACTCGGCCAACCTGCTGATCTGCCCGAACCTGGATGCCGCCAACATCCTGTACAACGTGCTCAAGACCACGACCAGCGGCGGTGTGACGGTGGGCCCCATCCTGATGGGCGGCGCAGCCACCGCCTACATCCTGACCCCCGCGGCCACGGTGCGCCGGGTGTTCAACATGACGGCCCTGGCGGTGGCCAGCGCTGCATCGCGCAAGAGCTGATCTGCAGCAGCGCACCAACGACAAAGGGGGCTTCGGCCCCCTTTTGTCGTTTCAGTCATTCATAGCACTGCGCGCCACCCACATCGCACGAAACTGGCGCGGCCCCAGCCAGGGCCCCCGTGCAAGGGCCGCCTAGGCGCGGAGGCGGCGCTTCGCTTGCGTGCACCGGGGGCGTCCCCCTCCCGACGCGCGCAGCGAGTCGAGAGAGGGGCTGAGGGCCGCGGCTCCAAGCCTGCCTGCGCAGGCTTGGACGTGCCGGAAGAGCCACCGCCTCTGGCGGTGGCACCGAGGCGCGAAGCGACTCAGGGGGTGCTCTCAGCCTCTAGCGCACAGACACATCCACATAGTCCGCCACCGGTGGCAGGTGCTCTGCCAGCCAGGCCGAATCCAGCTGCAGCGCCTGCTTGATCTCGGCAGGCAGGCTGGCGATGGTGTCGGCCGGCGACATGGGCTCTTCCAGCCCGATCTCGGCCAGCAGCGTGGCCACGTGCAGGATGCCGCCCAGCCGGCAGAACGGGGTGGTGGCGACGGGGTCCTCGGCCGTCTCCAGCGCCTGCACGATGGTGTCCGGAAAGCGCCAGCGCCGGGCCAGCTCGGCCGTGACCTGCGCCTCGGTAAACCCGAGCAGCGTGCGCTCGCGCTCCCAGCGGCCGCCGGCATGGTGGGGCAGTTGCTCGATGGCCGGGATCTGCTCGGGTGCCTTCTGCGCAATGATCAGTTCGCCCAGCCGCACCAGAAAGCCCGCCAGCCACGACTCCTGCACGTTGGAGCCCAGCGTGCGCGCCAGCCACTGCGAATAGCCCGCAATCGCCATGCTCTCCTTCCAGAAGGCCTCGGCGTCCACGCCGGGCGCGTCCTTGAACACGCCGGACATGCACGACGCCAGCGCCAGCGTGCGCACCTGGTTCAGGCCGACCATGGTGATGGCGTCGTCCAGCGACGCCACCTGGCGCGGCAGGCCGAAGCGGGCACTGTTGGCCAGGCGGATCAGCTTGGCGGTGAGCGCCGGGTCCTTGGAGATGGCGCCGCGCACTTTTTCAAAGGGGATGTCATCGTCCTTCATGGTGGCGATGAGCTCGCGCGCCACATCGGGGATGGTGGGTAGTTGCACGTTTTCGAAGAATGCCTGGATGTCCGCCATGAAAAGCCCTCCCAAGGACTGTGCTGGTGATGAGGACTTTTGTTGTACCACCGGCGCGCACCGGCTGCCTGCGCGTTTGCCCCAATGTGCCGTGCCGCACACGGTGCCGTGCCCCGACGCGGTGCACCCACAGGCCATGCACCATTTCGGGAAAGCATCTAGAGCCGCATGCACCAAACTGGCGAACAATAGCCCGCACCCCCTCCCCGCTCCGGTGAAACCGGGCATCGTTTTTGCTGACTGAAACAGCATGGCATGCTGCGAGCCCTCGGCCCCGCCCGCGGAGCATGTCCGGCATGCCTTCCCTTCGACGACCTCTGACAGGAACCTTTTCCATGAACAAACGCACCCTCCTGCAAGCCGCCCTGCTGCTGGCCACGGCCAGTACCTTCTCCACCGCCCACGCACAGACCACCACGCCGATCAAGTTCCAGCTCGACTGGCGCTTCGAGGGACCTTCAGCCCTGTTCCTGCAGCCGGTGGCCAAGGGCTACTTCAAGGCCGCGGGCCTGGATGTGATGGTGGACGCGGGCAACGGCTCGGGCGGCGCCGTGCAGCGCGTGGCCTCGGGCACCTATGACATGGGCTTTGCCGACTTGGCCGCCGTGATGGAGTTCCACGCCAACAACCCCGACGCGCAGAACAAGCCCGTGGCGGTGATGATGGTCTACAACAACACGCCCGCCTCGGTCATGGCGCTCAAGAAGAGCGGCATCACCAAGCCGGCCGACCTGGCCGGCAAGAAGCTCGGCGCCCCGGTGTTCGACGCCGGCCGCCGCGCGTTCCCGATCTTCCAGAAGGCCAACGGCGTGGGCAGCGTGCAGTGGACCGCCATGGACCCGCCGCTGCGCGAGACCATGCTGGTGCGCGGCGACGTGGACGCCATCACCGGCTTCACCTTCACCTCGCTGCTCAACCTGGAAGCCCGCGGCGCCAAGGCCGCCGACGTGGTGGTGCTGCCCTATGCCGACTTCGGCGTGAAGCTGTACGGCAACGTGATCATCGCGTCGCCGAAGCTCATCAAGGAGAACCCGGCCGCGATCAAGGCCTTCCTGGCCGCCTTCACAAAGGGCGCCAAGGAAGTCATCGCCAACCCGGCCGCTTCCATCGAGCACGTGAAGGCACGTGACGGCATCGTGAACGTGCCGCTCGAAACCCGCCGCCTGCAACTGGCCATCGACACCGTCATCAACAGCCCCGACGCACGCGCCGAAGGCTTCGGCAAGGCCGTGCCCGGCCGCCTGTCGCTGATGGCGTCGCAAGTGTCCGATGCGTTCAACACCAAGACCCGGGTGAACGCCGACTACGTGTGGAACGCGAGCTTCCTCCCTAGCACCGCCGACCTGAACATCCTGCCGAAGAAGTAAGGCCGGTGCGCCACGGAAGCCTGCGCGGAGACCACGCACAGGCTTACTATCAAAACAATAGCTGCTAGCGCTTACCCATCAAGCGGTAGCGGCCATTTTTATTCAAATTCTTCACATGCAGGCTGCTGACTCCTACTTCGTGGACTTCCGCGATGTCTGGCTCGCGTACAACGACGAGCTGCTCGCGCAGAACCACTTCGCCGTCGAGGCCATCGACCTGCAGATCCGGCAGGGCGAGTTCATCGCCATAGTCGGCCCGTCGGGCTGCGGCAAGTCCACCTTCATGAAGTTGGCCACGGGCCTGAAGATGCCGTCGATGGGCAAGATCCTCATCGACGGCCAGCCTGTGACCGGGCCGCTCAAGATATCGGGCATGGCCTTCCAGGCGCCGTCGCTGCTGCCCTGGCGCACCACGGTCGACAACGTGCTGCTGCCGCTCGAGATCGTGGAGCCCCACCGCAGCCAGTTCAAGGCCAAGCGCAAGGAGTACGAGGCCCGCGCCCGCGCCCTGCTGCAGAAGGTGGGTCTGGGCGGCTACGAGGACAAGTTTCCGTGGCAGCTGTCGGGCGGCATGCAGCAGCGCGCCAGCATTTGCCGCGCGCTGATCCACGAACCCAAGATGCTGCTGCTGGACGAGCCCTTCGGCGCGCTCGACGCCTTCACCCGCGAGGAGCTCTGGTGCATCCTGCGCGACCTGCAGGCCGAGCAGAAATTCAACGTGATCCTGGTGACGCACGACCTGCGCGAGTCGGTCTTCCTGGCCGACACCGTGTACGTGATGAGCAAAAGCCCCGGCCGCTTCGTCGTGCAGCGCGACATCGAGCTGCCCCGCCCGCGCGACCTGGAGATCACCTACACCAAGGAGTTCACCGACATCGTGCACGAGCTGCGCGGGCACATCGGTGCAATGCGCAAAACCGGCGCCCCCCTCCAGCAGTAAGAAACCCACAAGGCCCCCACCACCATGCACAAGAAAACTGCGGAGCGCTGGTCCCCCTGGATCCTGCTCGTCGCCATCGTCCTGCTGTGGCAGATCATCTGCTCGGCGTTCAACGTCTCGGAATTCATCTTCCCCAGCCCCTGGGCCATCGGCACGCAGCTGGTCGAGTTCGGAGGCGTGATCGCCGCCCATGCCTGGCGCACCTACTGGGTCACCATGGCGGGCTTCGGCATTGCCATCGTGGTGGGCGTGCTGCTCGGCTTCCTCATCGGCAGCTCGCGCCTGGCGTATGCCGCGGTCTATCCGCTGATGACCGCGTTCAACGCGCTGCCCAAGGCGGCCTTCGTGCCCATCCTGGTGGTGTGGTTCGGCATCGGCGTGGGGCCGGCCATCCTCACCGCATTTCTGATCAGCTTCTTCCCGATCATGGTGAACATCGCCACGGGCCTGGCCACGCTGGAGCCCGAGCTGGAAGACGTGCTGCGCGTGCTGGGCGCCAAGCGCTGGGACGTGCTGGTCAAGGTGGGCCTGCCGCGGTCCATGCCGTACTTCTACGGCTCGCTCAAGGTCGCCATCACGCTGGCCTTCGTGGGCACCACCGTATCGGAAATGACGGCCGCCAACGAAGGCATCGGCTACCTGCTGATCTCCGCCGGCTCGTCCATGCAGATGGGCCTGGCGTTTGCCGGCCTGATGGTGGTGGGCGCCATGGCCATGGTGATGTACGAGCTGTTCAGCTGGGTCGAAAAGCGCACCACGGGCTGGGCACACCGGGGGTCGCAGGGCGAGTGAGCCTCGGGGGCGCGGTCAACGCGCCCCATCCCGCCGTGACCGCCCGCCGGTCACGGCCCGCCCCGCCCGCTCAGGGGAACGAGCGGCGCGCAGGGAACTCGCCGTCCGACTCCCACAGGCCAGGCTGTGACCGGACCCGCACCGTCCAGCCCTGCTTGCCGTGGACATAACGGCGGTAGCTGGTCGTGAAATCCCCATCGCGCGGCTCGCTGCGCACCGCGAGCAACTGGTCTGCAGCCCCCATCCGCACCTTCTTCCACGCTGCCTTGCCCGTCTGGGCCAGCACGATGGGCTGCACCGTGCCGTCCGCAGCGCGGGCCTGCGCGTAGGCCAGGCGGTTGCCCTCCACCTGAACGGGTTTGGTCAGCGGTCCGCTGTAGCTGCCCGCCGGCGCCGTCAAGTCCACCGTCACGAGCACGGTGGGGGTGCGCACGCCGCGCAAAGCGGTACGGTCCAGCTTGGCCAGGGGCGATTCCAGCGTCAGGCTGTCGAGCAATTCGCCTTGGCAACCTCGCAACTGCAACACAGCCGGCGCGCCGCTGGCTTCCTCGCCGCTGGCCCACAGGCGGTCGCGTTCGCTCGGGGTGAACCGCTCGTCGAGCACCAGCTTCACGCGCTGGCAACCCACGGCGACCTGGTCTGCCGCGTGCGCCAGTGCGTGGACGGCGACAAGACAGGCGACAAGTGCCAGGCGCTTCATGAGCGTGGCACCTCGATACCCGCGATAACGCCTTCACTCGCTGCCACAGCCGGCATCAGCACGTCGATCTGCGAGTTGACGTCCTTGTCCAGGTCCACGCTCGCCTTCTCCAGCTCCCGCAGATACCGCTCGGTGTCGTTCTCGTTCGGCGGCGTGAGCTTGGCAATGGCATCGCGCACCTTCATGGTCCCGTACTTCTTCACATACAGCGCCCGCTGCGCGGCATGGCCGTCGTCCATATTGGCAAACACCGCAAAGACGCCCACGGCGCCGGAGACGTTGCCGATTTTGAGCGGCGAATCACGCAAATTGCCCGGGTTGTTGGCACGCCAGGCCAGCGAGCCGCCGACCTTGACCAAGGAGGCGTATGCCACGAACCGACGCCATTGCGCAGGCGTTTTTTCGGCCGCTTTGTTGACGGCAAGGATGGTGGATTGGCTCAGTGGACCACCGGCGATGATGGTGCCGGGGATGACAGCTACGACAGGTTTGACCATGTTGAATGGGTTATGAGGGCAGCCCGAAAAAGGACGTGGCAGTGTAGGTAACGGCGATGCACGGGCCTGTGACAATTTGTTCCGATTGATTGGAAGGGCCGATGGCGTGCCCCTGCCGCTACACTCGCCGCCTCCGTTGAGAACAGGATCCTGCATATGCGGTTGGACAACGTCTTCTTGCGCCCGTTGGCGCTCCTGGTTTGCGCAAGCCTTGCCGCATGCGGCGGCACCGCGCCGACCCAGCCCGCAGCCACTGCGCAGGCCACACCCACCACCACCACGGCAGGCGCCCCCGCAGGAGGCCCCATCAAGGTCGGCATTGCCCTCGGCGGCGGCGCAGCCAAGGGCTTTGCCCACATCGGCGTGATCAAGATGCTGGAGGCCAACGGCTATGCGCCCGCCGTCGTCTCGGGCACCAGCGCAGGCGCCGTGGTGGGCGCGCTGTACGCCAGCGGCATGAATGCCTTTGACATGCAGGAAAAGGCCGTGGCGCTGGACGAGGCCAAGATCCGCGACCTGCAGTTGTCTTCCGGCGGGCTGGTGCTGGGTCAAAAGCTGGAGGACTATGTGAACGAACAGGTGGGCCGCAAGCCGCTCGAGCAGATGGCCAAGCCCTTCGTGGTGGTCTCCACCCGCCTTGAAGACGGCGAGCGCACGGTGTTCGCGCGCGGCAACACCGGGCAGGCCGTGCGCGCATCGAGCAGCGTGCCGGGCGTGTTCCAGCCCGTCACCATCGGCAAGTACCACTTCGTGGACGGCGGCATCGTGAGCCCCGTGCCGGTCGACGCCGCGCGCCAGTTGGGCGCCGACATCGTGATTGCGGTGGACATCTCCAACAAGGCCCGGGGCCAGACGCCGGGCAACATGCTGGGCGCACTGAACCAGTCGATCGCGATCATGGGCCAGAAGCTGGGCGAGGCCGAGCTGGCCCGCGCCGATGTCATCGTCCGCCCCAAGGTGCTGGACATCGGCCCCGCCGACTTCAGCCAGCGCGCCAGCGCCATCGTCGAAGGCGAGAAAGCCGCCCTGGCGGTGATGCCGCAGATCCGTGAGCGCATTGCCCAGCTGCGGGCAGAACGGGCGCGGGCTGCGCAGTTGGCGCAGCAGAAGGTACAAGACGCGGAGTACAAGGCCTGCCTGGAGAAAAGGTCGAGCCTGCAGCGGCTGGCAGGGATGGCGGGCATGGGCGAAGGGTGCCCGCTACCAACAGCCAGGTAAGCAGCGAAACCCTGCCAAGTGGGTGCTGCACGACACCCGTGATCGCGCCTTTGGCTGACACGCCTGCACCAGCAGCCCCATACGATGGTCTTTTCACAAAGGGGCCACCATGGCAAAAGCAATGCGGCGCGCAGCGCCTGGGCGGGTGCAGCTGAATCTGGCGCTGCAAGGTGGCGGCGCACAGGGTGCATTCACCTGGGGCGTGCTGGACCGCCTGCTGGAAGAAGAGGACATCGACATCGGTGCCATCAGCGGCAGCAGTGCCGGTGCGCTCAACGGTGCGGCGCTGACCACCGGCATGGCGCGCGGCGGCCGGGCCGGTGCGCGGGAACATCTGGCCCTGCTGTGGGAGCAGGTGGCGCAGGCGGGCTCGCTGATGACCTTGCTCATGTGGCCCCTGCGCAAGCCCGGCATGGGCGTGTGGGATGACGCGCTGCCCATCCTTTCTCCCTGCCAGACCAACCCCATGGACATGGCGCCGCTGCGCTTCATCCTGAACACCGTGGTGGACGAAGCCCTGCTGCGCGAGGCAGGCGCAGCGCCCAGGCTCTTTGTGAATGCACTGCACGTGCAAAGCGGTGCTGGCCGGGTGTTCGGCCCGGCGGACATGAGCATCGATGCCGTGCTGGCGTCTGCCTGCGCGCCGCTGTCTTACCAGCCGGTGGTGATCGACGGCGAGGCTTACTGGGACGGCAGCTACGCGGCCAATCCCTCGCTGTGGCCGCTGTACGAGGCCCGGCTGGACACCGACATCCTGCTGGTGGAGCTGACCCCGCTGCACCGCGCAGAGACCCCGCTGTCCGCCAAGAACATTCTGAACCGCATCAACGAAGTGGCGTCCGTCAGCGGGCTGGTGTCCGAGCTGCGGGCGCTGGAGGTCATCAACCGCAATGTGCCGGACGCCGACATTCGCATGCACGTGTTGAGCCTGCCCGACCAGCCCGCCGGGCTGCTGGGCACCGAGCCGTCCATCAAGCGCACCGTGGGGCGCGTGCTGTTCGAGATGCTGCGCCAGGACGGCCGGCGTGCCTGCGATGCGTGGTTGGCAGAGCACGGCGGGCAGCTGGGCGAACACTCCACGGTGGACGTGGCACAGCGCTATCTGCGGCCCCACACCCAGGACTGGCAGCAGCGCCAGCCACGGCAGCGGGACCTGGCCCTGTCCTGATCCCGCTTCGCGCGCAGGCCCACCCGTCGACTGGCTGTGTCGCCGGACCACCCCCCTACCCCACAACGCCAGACGGCAGGTACTTCGTCGTGCGGGGCCGGCTGTGGCGCAAGGCCAATCCCGCGCTGCCTGAGGAGGTGCGGGCAGCACTCGTTACGCAACTGATGGATGCCCGACGCGCCCTGCGTGGCAAGCCCTCCGCGGCCCGGTGCGCCCAGGCGCGCGAGCAGGTTGACGAAACAAAAAAAAGCGCTCGGCGAACGCGGACCGGTGTGGTGGACAGACGGTGAGGCGGACTTCAATCGCAAGATGGTGAAGAACACGCCGTACCGGGAATGGTTCGACCTGCTCACCGGCTAAGACCGGGCCTACCGCCGGCTTGATTTCCAATGCAACCAATTCGAGCGCGATCTGGCGCGGCAACCCGGCGTGCCGCGCCCATCGGCGCGGAAAGTGTCTACCCCCCGATCCAGGGGCTGCGTTGCGCATGGTAGAAAGCCCGGTCGCAACCGCTGAACAGGACCTGCCATGCGCCATGCCGGCACCTCTCTCCCGCCCCATGTACTGGCCGCACTCGATGAAGGCCAGACCATCGAAGCCATCAAGCGACTGCGCGCAGCCACGGGCCTGGGCCTCAAGGAGGCCAAGGACCTGATCGATGCGCACCAGCGCGGCGAAGAGCTTGCCACCACCGCGCGGGCCGCATCCCCAGCCCACGTGCCCGACGCCGTGCGCCAGGCCCTGGCCGAGGGCCAGAAGATCGAGGCCATCCGCCTGCTGCGGGACCACGAAGGCCTGGGCCTGAAGGAGGCCAAGGAGCGAGTCGACGCGATCGAGCAGTCCATGGACGAGCCCGCGTCTATCGGCCTGGGTGCTGTGGCGCCCGGGCTGTCGCCGGGCCAGCAGCCCGCCGGCGGGGCGGGCAACTGGATCGTGGTGGCAGTGGTGCTGGTCATCACGGTGGTGGCCTACTTCTGGATGCGCGGCGGGGGCTGAACCCGACCGGCTCTTGTTCGACCAGTTGTCCATTGCGCTGGACGCCACCAGCGACGCTCGAAACTGGCGCGGCCCAAGCCATTGCTCCGGCGCAAGGGCCGCTCCGCCGCGCTGGGGGCGTCCCCCTCCCGACTCGCGCAGCGAGTCGGGAGGGGAGCGACTCAGGGGGTGCTTCAGTACTTGTTGGAGAAATTGGCGCTGATCCGCTGGCGCAGGTATTCCGCGCCGGTGATGGACGGGTACTTCTTGGCAGGGCCTTCGATGACCGCGTCTTCGTTGGCCTGGCAGAAGAAGGCCAGGCTGTAGCGCGCGCCCTGGTATTCGTGCGGCAGGGGGTTGCGCACGCGGTGGAAGTTGCTGGGCAACTGGTCGTCGCTCCAGCGCATGAGCATGTCGCCGATGTTGCAGGTGATCACGCCCTCGGCCGGCTCCACGCTGGTCCACTGGCGGCCCTCGGCCTCCTTGCCGGGCAGCACCTGCAGGCCGCCCTGGCCGGGGCGCTGGAACAGCAGGGTGAGGCAGTCGAAATCGGTGTGGGCGCCGGCGCGCCACAGGCCCAGCTCGTCCTTGAGCGCCGGGTCCACCGCAAAGTAATGCAGCATGCGCAGCGTGCTCTGGTAGGTGGGGAGGTCGGGCTGGTGGGCGCGGGTGAAGAAGTCTGCATCGAAGCCCAGCTTGTAGGCAAAACACGAGAGCAGGCGCATGCCCACCTCCCAGCATTGGCGCTCGAATGCGAGCGTGGCGGCCTCAAAGCCAGGCAGCTCGGCCTCGGTGGGCCACAGGCCCGCCATGCGCGGGCGCGTGACCTGGTAGGACTCCTTCTGGTCCGGCGTGCGCGTGGAGGGACGGATCTGCGCCTTGTGCTCCCAGCCGGCGTTGCGCGACAGGGGCCACTGGGCCTTGGTGTCCTGCGGCTGGCCGAAGAAGGCTTCGGCGCGCGCGAAGGCGGCGCGGATGTCTTCGATGGGGATGCCGTGGTTCGTGACCTGGAAGAAGCCGATGTCGACCGATGCGGCCCACAGCTGCTCGGCGATCTCTTCCTTGCGCGCGTCGAAGTTCGATATGTCGATGCGGCGCACTTCGCGCGTGGAGGTCTCGCCGTCCATCGCGCCGCCCATGCGCGATTCTTTTTCGAGCTCGCCCAGCACATCGGGCGCGACAGTGGGTTCGTAGACGGACGGTGCCGCAGGGTTGGCAGTGCTGCTGCTGTGCATGGCGTGGTTTCCTCGTTGTATCAATGGCAAACAAGGCACACGGCACGTCGCAAAAAGTGCTGAAGAAGCGGCGCGGCGCCATGGGCTCTTGAAGGGAACAATGGCAACGGCCCGCAGGCTGCACAGGCCCTCCAAGGGCACGCGCACCGCGCACAAGCCGCCACCGGCTTCAAGAGCAATGACCCGCCAGCCGGCCCACGCAATGCGGATCTGCTGGTCTGAACGCTTCTACTCTCGGCGCTGAAGCAAGCAAACAGCGGGCCAACGGTAAAGCCCAGGGCCAGCCCGTCAATGCCCCCGCCCAGAACAAAGCCCGTCACCAAACCGGGGCGGGGCCGCACCAGGGCAGAGCGGTCTTGCTGCACCACCGCATGGCGCCGGTTGCCCGAATCGCGCTGTGCGCCTCGCACCCACGGCAGATGGGGCCGCTCCAGCGCCTGCTCGGGGCAAAGCCTGCGCAGGCCATGCATCCGCACTGCGCGCTGCCGCGTGCCCACCACACCGGGCACGCATCCTGCATCAGCGTACCTTGAGTAGAAGCGTTCAGCGCTGCCACCCCTTGCTTGTGGTGGCGCCCGGAAATTGCTCAGTTCGATCCGGTCCTGCGGCGGCATGCGCCTGCGGTCCGGGCACTCCACCGAACCTGGGCCACCACCATGATGCAACGCCGCCGCTTTCTCTCGACCACCCTCGCCTCTTCCATCGCCGCCACCCTGGGCACTCCTGCCGTGCACGCGCAGGGCTCGGTGACTCCGCTCAAGTTCACGCTGGACTTTCGCGTTACCAGCCAGACCTCGCCCTTCTTCCTGGCGCAAGCCAAGGGCTATTACAAGCAGGAAGGCCTGGACGTAATCATCGACGTGGGCGCGGGCTCGGTCGCCTCGATCACGCGCGTGGCCAGCGGCGCCTACGACATCGGCCTGGGCGACATCAGCTCGCTGGCCGAGTTCCACGCCCAGAACGCCGACACGCCGGTGCAGGCCATCTACCAGTACTACAACCGCGCGCCCTTCGTCATCATCGGCCGCAAGGACCGGGGCATCACCACCGACTTCCAGTCGCTCAAGGGCAAGAAGGTGGCGGCTGCCGCCGTGGAATCCACGCGCCGCAGCTGGCCCATGGTGGCCCGCGCGCTCAAGACACAGCCCGAGCTGTTCGACTGGGTGACCACGGACTTCAGCGCCCGCGACAACGTGGTGGTGCGCGGCGATGTGGATGCCGCCACCTATTTTCATGACTCGGCCGTGTCGCTGTTCGCGCGCCTGCCAGCCAAGGATCTGTCGGTGCTCGAATACAACAAGGCAGGCCTGAACCTGTATGGCAACGCCATCCTGGCCGGCAAGCTGCTGCAGGAAAAACCCGAGGCGGCCAAGGCGTTCCTGCGCGCCAGCAACCGCGCGCTGCGCGAGACGCTGGCCAACCCCGAGGCCGCGTTCGCCGCCATCAAGGCGCGCGAAGCCATCCTGAACATGGATGTGGAACGCGAGCGCTGGGCCATCACGCGCCAGTACCTGCAGACGGCGGAATCGCAGGCCGTGGGCCTGGGCGGCGTGCACGGCGCCGTGCTGGCGCACCAGATCGAGGAGGTGGCGGCCGTGTTCAACCTGGCACGCAAGCCCGCGCCCGAGCGCGTTTTCAACCCCGCCTTCCTGCCCGCCCTGGCCGACCGCAAGGTGGTGGCATGAGCGCAGCCACCGAAGCCCTGCTGCCGCAGGAGGCCGCGCTGGACGAACGCGACGGCAAGTACCTGCGACAGGCCATCGCGCTGGCCGACACGGCCCGTGCGCGCGGCAACCGGCCCTTCGGCGCCTTGATCGTGGGGGCTGACGGCCAGGTGCTGGCCGAGGCCTGGAACTCCACCGGCGAGAACGGCGACTGCACCGCGCATGCCGAGACCTCGGCCGTGCGCCTGGCCAGCCCCGAGCACGGCCGCGAGACCCTGGCCGGCGCCACGCTGTACTCGTCGGCCGAGCCCTGCGTGATGTGCGCGGGCGCCATCTACTGGGCCAACATCGGGCGCGTGGTCTACGGCATCGACGCGGTGCGCCTGCGCGTGTTCCGCGGCGAGCGGCTGGACCAGCGTGATGCCGAGCTGTTCTGCCGCGATGTATTCAACAGCTCGCCCCACCCCATCGCCTGCGTGGGGCCAGCGCTGATCGAGGAGTCATCCACATCACACCGGGGCGCCTGGAAGGCGTGAGTTGCCCGATGGCACGCAGACATGTCACACATTGTTCATGGCATGCCAAATGCATAGCGAGGGCAACAGCAGCCACCCCCACAGACGGAGACACCCCATGCTTGCCCTGATGTCCGCAGCGCCCCGCCAGTTCGACGATCCCGCCGACATCGGCGCCACCGACGGAACCTACCTGCGCCAGGCCATCGCCTGGTCCTGCACGGCGCGGGCGCGCGGCAACCGGCCCTTTGGTGCGGTGGTGATCAGCGGCGAAGGCGACTTGCTGGCCGAGGCCTACTGCAACACCACCGAAACCGGCGACTGCACCGGCCACGCGGAGACCAATGCCGTGCGCCAGTTGAGCCCGCGCTTTGCGCGCGAGATGCTGGCCCGGGCCACGCTGTATTCGTCGGCCGAACCCTGCGTGATGTGCGCCGGCGCCATCTACTGGGCGGGCATCGGCCGCGTGGTGTTTGGCATCGACGCGGAGCGTCTGCGGGAGTTCCGCGGCGAGCGGCCCGATCAGCGCGATGCCGAGCTCTCGTGCCGCGACGTGTTCGCCGCATCGCCCCATGCCATCGAATGCATCGGCCCCGCGCTCATCGAAGAGGCCAGTGCGCCGCATGTGGGCTTCTGGAAATCGTGAGCAGCGAGAATCGGCACCCATGCCGTCCAAAGCCGCCACCATGACCGAACCCGACTCCGAGAGCAGCAATGTCTCCAGCGCCCTGCTCAGCCGCTCCAAGCAGGGGCGCGAGCGCATCCTGGGCGCGATCCGCGAGGCGGCCATTGCCGAGTTCAGCCGCCATGGCTTCAAGGGCGCTTCCACCAAGGCCATTGCCGAGCGCGCAGGCCTGACCAAGCCGCAGCTGCACTACTACATCGCCAGCAAGGAAGAGCTGTACGAGGAGCTGCTGTACTCGGTGCTCAACGGCTGGTCTGGCGCCTTCCAGTTCGACAGCCAGAGCGACGACCCCAAGAAGGTGCTGAGCACCTACGTGCGCAAGAAGCTCGACTACGCGCTGGACAACCCGGGCCTGTCGCGCATCTTCACCACCGAGGTGCTGGGCGGTGGGCGCAACCTGGGCCGGTACTGGCCCGTGGCCGTGAAGTCCACCCAGCAGAAGGTGGACCTGATCGACCGCTGGATCGCCGAGGGCCGCATGCGCCCGCTGGACGCGCGCCTCTTGCTCATGCAGATCTGGGGCATGACCCAGCACTACGCCGACTACGGCGTGCAGGTGCACATCATGCTGGGCCTGGCGCCCGAAGAGACGATCGACCGCGAGCCCATCGTGCGCGAGCTCACCAACTTTGTGCTGCTGGGCTGTGGCCTGGCACCGGATTGCGCACCAGAGTGAACAGGTCTGCACGCTGGCGGGCGTAGCAGCCGCGCCAGCGCGGCGCGTTGACACGGGGCCCACAGGCAACGGCCCGAAAGCCTGCTGGCACAGCACTTGCAATAGTTTGACCAATCGATCAAATCAAGTGGTCAAACATGCAAATCCCAGCCATGGCAGCGCCGCTGCCCGCCACGGAACCGGCTTCCTTTGAACTCGTGCTTGCGCGCAGCCAGATGCGGCTGCCCGTGGAGCCCGGCGAAAGCATGGCCGATGTGCTGCAGCTCGCCGGCATCGCCATCGACACGCTGTGCGAGCAGGGTGTGTGCGGCACCTGCGCCACGCGCTGGCTGGCCGGGGCACCCGACCACCGCGACAGCTGCCTGAGCCCTGAAGAGCAGGCCACCCATGTGGCCGTGTGCTGCGCACGCAGCCACGGGCCCACGCTCACGCTCGACCTTTGATGAAGGAGCCCGCCATGCGCATCCTCGTGATCTATTGCCACCCGGTGGAGACCAGCTACAACGCGGCCCTGCATGCCGAGGTGGTGCGACAGCTGCGCGGCGCGGGCCACGAGGTGGACGACTGCGACCTGTATGCCGAGGGCTTCAACCCCGTGCTCAGCCGCGAGGAGCGGCTGGGCTACCACGAGGTGCCGAGCAACCGCCTGCCCGTGCAGGGCTATGTGGACCGGCTGCTCTGGGCCCAGGCGGTGGTGTTCTGCTTTCCCACCTGGTGCTTCGGCATGCCGGCCATGCTCAAGGGCTTTTTCGACCGGGTGCTGATGCCCGGGGTGGCCTTCGACATCAGCGATCCGCAGAACGTCAAGCCTTCGCTCACGCACATCCAGCGCATCTCGGCCGTGGTGACCTACGGCCGCCCGCGCTGGACGGCGCTGCTCATGGGCGACCCGCCGCGCAAGTCCGTCACGCGCTACATGCGCCTGCTGACCGGTGGCAAGGCGCGCGTGGACTACCACGCCTACTACCACATGAACGTGGCCACGCCGCCGCGGCTCGAGGCCTTCAAGGCCCGCGTGGGCCAGGCCATGGCGCGCTTCGCATAAGGGCCCCGTCGCATGCATGCATCCAACACCCCCGACCACCTGCTGCGCGCCCGGCTGCCGCGCTGGCTGCTGCCACGCCAATGGCCTACCCAGGGCAGCCAGCCCGCGCTGGCCGATGTGCACCTGGTGCAGGGCCGCGTCGCATCCATAGCGCCGCACAGCCCTGCGCAGCCTGCCCCCGCGGGCGCCACCTGGGATCTGGCCGGCGCCCTGGTGCTGCCCGGCCTGGTGGATGCGCACACCCACCTGGACAAGGCCTTCACCCTGCCGCGCATGGGCACCGTCAAGCCCGGCCTGCTGGGCGCCATCGAGGCCATGATGGTCGACCGCCAGGGCTGGACCGAGGCCGACATCCGCGCCCGCGCCAGCCGCGCCCTGCAATGGGCGTACGAGGCGGGCACGGTGCACCTGCGCACCCACTGCGATTGGTGGGAGCCCGATGCACCACCGCTCGCCTGGAACGTGCTGCGCGCGCTGGCGCAGGAATGGGCGGGCCGCATCGCGCTGGAGCGCGTGGCCCTGATCCCATTGCACCTGTACACCGAGCGCGCCACCGCCCTGCAGCTGGCCGCCACCGTGGCCGCCAGCGGCCCGGGCGCGCTGCTGGGCGGCTTCGTGCATTCCACCAACTGGGATGCACAGGCCCTGCGCCACCTGTTCGAGGCTGCGCAGCACCATGGCCTGAACGTGGACCTGCATGTGGACGAGGAACTGCACCCCGGCGCCCAGGGCCTGGCCACCACTGCCGCGCTGCTCCAGGAATTGCGCTTCGGGGGCCATGTGGTCTGCGGCCACACCTGCGCACTGGCCGCACAGGACGAGGCCACCGCCCTGGCCACGCTGGACGCGGTGGCGCAAAGCCCGATCACCCTGGTCACGCTGCCCATCACCAACCTGCTGCTGCAGGACGCGGTGACCGGCCGCACACCGCGCCAGCGCGGCATCACCCTCGTCAAGGAGGCGCGTGCGCGCGGCATCCCGGTGCTGGTGGCCAGCGACAACGTGCAGGACCCGTTCTGCCCCGTGGGCAGCTTCGACCCGCTGGAGGCCCTGGCCACCGGCGTGCTGGCCGCGCAGCTCGATGCGCCGTTCGACCGCTGGTCCGAGGCGCTGTGCCGCAGCGACTGGCTGCGCCGCGGGCCCGAGGCCCTGCCCCTGCAACCCGGCATGCCCGCCGACCTGATCGTCTTCCAACAGGCCGATGGCTGGGGCTTTCCGTCGCGCACGCAGCAGCGCGTGGTGCTGCGCCAGGGCTGCGTCGCCGGTGGCCATGCCAGCGCGGCGTGGCATGTGGCGGGTACAACGCCGTCCCCTTCCCCCATCCCTGCACGGAGCCTTGCATGACCGCACCCACCACCCCGGGCATCGCCCAGCCCCTGGCCCGCTACGCCGCCTGGCGCCGCGCGGGCGACCTGGTGTTCCTGTCCGGAATCATTGCCGTGGACCCTGCGGCCAGCCGCATCGTGCGCGGCTATGCCGACATCCCCGACGAGGCGGCCACGCTGATCGGCCGCACGGGCGAGTTCAGCAGCGACATCAAGGAGGGGCCCATCCTGGCGCAGAGCTGGTATGTGCTCGACCGCATCCGCCAGACCGTCGAGGCCGCGGGCGGCCAGATGTCCGACGTGTTCAAGCTGGTGCAGTACTTCAAGCACCTGGACCACTTTCCCCAGTACAGCCGCGTGCGCAAGCTGTTCTTCCCGGGCGAGCCGCCGGCCTCCACCGTGGTGGAGGTCACCGGCATGCTGCCCACGGCCGACATCCTGGTCGAGGTCGAAGCGACTGCCTACCTCCCCTTGCGCTGACCTCCACATCCTCCTTCACGAAAGACCCGCCCCATGCTGCACGGCTACACCCCGCCCCATCGCTACCTGCCCTACCTGAGCTGGACCGAGATCGCCGACCTGCCGGACAAGGAGAACACCGTGATCGTGCTGCCCACGGGCGCCACCGAGCAGCACGGCCCGCACCTGCCCTGTGCGGTGGACACGGTCATCAGTGCGGGCGTGGTCGGCCATGCCATGGCCCGCCTGCCGGCCGAGGTGCCGGCCTTTGCCATGGCACCCATCACCTACGGAAAGTCCGAGGAGCACCTGCACTTTCCCGGCACGGTCACCTTGAGCGGCGAGACCCTGCTGGCCACGATGAACGAGGTGGGCGAGTCGGTCTACCGCGCGGGCTTTCGCAAGCTGCTGTTCGTCAACGGCCACGGCGGCCAGCCGCAGGTGATGGAGATGTGCGCGCGCGAACTGCGCCTGCGCCATGGCGACTTCATCGTGGTCCCGAGCTTCACCTGGCGCGTGCCGCACGTGGCGGGCAAGTACCTGTCGGAGCAGGAAAAGAAGCTGGCCATGCACGCCGGCCATGCCGAGACGGCGCTGATGCTGGCCCTGGCGCCCGACACCGTGCACATGGAGCGCGCGGTGGTGAACTACCCGCCTGCCTTCCCGTCGCCCCTGCTCTCGCCCGATGGCCGCCCGGCCTGCGCCTGGACCGCGCGCGACTTCGGACCCAGCGGCATCATCGGCGACCCGCTGCCGGCCACGGCCGAGCAGGGCCACGCCATCCTCGATTCGCTGGCCGTGAGCTGGGCCGCCGCCATCACCGAGCTGCACCAGCTGCGCTGGGCCCCGCGCGCCGAAGCCACCTGGGGCCGCGCCCACCACACGGGGCATGTGGAGCACGCATCCGCCCTGGCTTGAAACCTGCGAACCCAGCCGCATCCCGCCTCCCTTTTCGTCCCTTTCGTCCCTGTTCCCCCTCCATCCCCTACCGGAGCACTGCCATGATGAAGAAGACCGCCTCCCGCCTTTCCCGACTTGGTGCAGCCGCGCTGCTCGCTGCGGGTGCCGCCGGCACCCTGCCGGCCCACGCGCAGGAAAAGTTCACCTACATGACCAACTGGTACGCGCAGGCCGAGCACGGCGGCTTCTACCAGGCGGTGGCCACGGGCCTGTACAAGAAGCACGGCCTGGATGTGACCATCAAGATGGGTGGCCCGCAGGTCAACATCGTGCAGATGATGGCGGCCGGACAGGCCGAGTGCGTCATGGGGTCGAGCGACCTGCAGATGATCCAGATGCGCGAGGGCGGCGTGCCCGTGACCACCGTGGCGGCCGTCTTCCAAAAGGACCCGCAGGTGCTGATCGCGCACGACGACGTGAAGAAGTTCGAGGACCTCAAGGGCAAGACCATCATGATCGGCTCGTCCGCCCAGCGCGGCTACTGGCCCTGGCTCAAGGCCAAGTACGGCTTCAGCGACTCGCAGACGCGGCCCTACACCTTCAACATCCAGCCTTTCGTGGCCGACAAGAACACCGCCCAGCAGGGCTACCTGACGTCGGAACCGTTCGCCATCGCCAAGGCTGGCGTGAAGGCCAACACGCTGATGTTCAGCGACCAGGGCTACCCCGCCTACGCCACCACGGTGAGCTGCATGGACAAGACCGTGAAGGAGCGCGGCACCGCCGTCGCCTCGTTCGTGAAGGCCACCATGGAAGGCTGGAAAAGCTACTTGGCCGACCCCGCCCCGGCCAATGCGCTGATCAAGAAGGACAACCCGAACATGACCGACGAACAGCTGGCCTACAGCGTGGCCAAGCTCAAGGAGATGGGCATGGTCACGGGCGGCGACGCAGCCACCATGGGCATCGGCGTGATGACCGATGCGCGCGCCAAGGCGAGCTACGACTTCCTGGTGGAAGCCAAGCTCATCGACCCTGCCAAGGTGAAGCTGGCCGATACCTACAGCACGGCCTTCGTCAAGGACCTCAAGGTATTGCCTTGATACCCCCTGAGTCGCTTCGCGCCTTCCCCCCAGGGGGACAACGCCCTCGCTGCGGGGCGGCCCTTGCTCGGCGTTCGCCGGCTCGGGCCGCGCCAGTTTCCAGCAGTTGGGGCCAGGCGCAACGCCCGCTCTCGCCGTCGCCCACATCCTCGCCCTGACACAGCGGCCAGCCTTCACCGCCGCATCCATCTAAAGGCCACTCCATGCAGTCCGCTGAGCCCACACCCGCCGACCCGGCTACGACCCACCGCGCCACGCCTGCCGTGCAGGTGCTGTCGGCCGAGAAGACCTATCCCAACGGCACGCAGGCCCTGCTGCCGGTGGACCTGACCATCGAGGAGGGCGAGTTCGTCACCCTGCTCGGCCCCTCGGGCTGCGGCAAGAGCACGCTGCTGAAGATGGTGGCCGGACTGCTGGAGCCCACCGACGGCCGGCTGCAACTGTGGCACAAGCCCGTGGCGCAGCTCGACGAGAGCGGCAAGAAGATGGCCTTCGTCTTCCAGTCGCCCACGCTCATGCCCTGGGCCAGCGTGCAGACCAATGTGCGCCTGCCGCTGGACCTGGCCGGCGTGCCGCGCCCCGAGGCCGATGGCCGCGTGGCCGAGGCCCTGGCCCTGGTGGGTTTGTCG
Source organism: Acidovorax sp. NPDC077693 (assembly GCF_044542805.1). Taxonomy (NCBI): domain Bacteria; kingdom Pseudomonadati; phylum Pseudomonadota; class Betaproteobacteria; order Burkholderiales; family Comamonadaceae; genus Acidovorax; species Acidovorax sp. NPDC077693. The sequence continues at coordinate 428,615 of NZ_JBITVD010000001.1, forward strand.
AAGTTTGCCAATGCGCTGCCGCGCGCCCTGTCGGGCGGCATGCAGATGCGCGTGTCCATCGCGCGCGGCCTGGTGACCCAGCCTGACCTGTTGCTGATGGACGAGCCCTTCGGCGCGCTCGACGAGATCACGCGCCACAAGCTCGACGCCGACCTGCTGGACCTGTGGCGCAAGAAGAAGCTCACGGTGATCTTCGTGACCCACTCGATCCACGAGGCGGTGTTCCTGTCGAGCCGCGTGGTGATGATGGCCGCGCGCCCCGGCCGCGTGGTGGAGGAGTTCCGCATCGACGCGCCCTACCCCCGAACGGCGGACTTCATGGTCTCGCCCGAATTCAGCCGCTACGCCAAGCAGTTGCAGGACAGTCTGCTGCGCGCCAGCGCTGACACCGAGGAGACCGCAGCATGAGCACCCCTTACCCTACTGCACCTGCAGCGCCCGCACCTGCAGAGCGCAGCGCGCAACCCGCACGAGCCAAGGCGCTCAGGCCCGTCGCAGCGCGCGTTCCCCTCATGGCCCAACCGCGCGTGCAGCGCGTGGTCTACCCGCTGCTCGTGGGCTTGGTGCTCATCGCACTGTGGCAGGGCCTGGTCACGGCCATGGAGCTGCCGCCTTACCTGGTGCCCTCGCCCCTGCTCATGCTCAAGACGCTGTTGACCGACTGGGCGGCCCTGGGCGGCTCGCTCTGGGTCACCGTCAAGATCACCGTGCTGGCGTTTGCCGTGGCCACGGTGGCGGGGGTGCTGATCTCGTTCCTGTTCGTGCAGAGCAAGCGCATCGAGACGGCCCTCTTCCCGTACGCCGTGCTGCTGCAGGTCACGCCCATCGTGGCGGTGGCGCCGCTCATCATCATCTGGGTGAAGGACCCGACGGCGTCGATGGTGATCTGCGCCGCGCTGGTGGCGCTGTTCCCCATCATCAGCAACACCACGCTGGGCCTGCGCAGCGTGGAGCCGGACCTGCAGAGCTATTTCCAGCTCAACCGTGCCACGCGCATGCAGACCCTGCTGCGCCTGCGCATACCGAGCGCGCTGCCCTATTTCTTTGGCGGCCTGCGCATCTCCAGCGGGCTGGCCCTGATCGGCGCCGTGGTGGCCGAGTTCGTGGCCGGCACCGGTGGCCAGGGCGCCGGGCTGGCGTACCAGATCCTGCAAGCGGGCTTTCAGCTCAACATACCGCGCATGTTCGCCGCGCTGCTGCTGATCTCGCTGACCGGCATGGCGCTGTTCGCGCTGATGGCCTGGGGCACCAGGGTCGCGCTGGGCAGTTGGCACGCCAGCGAAAACTCTCACGACTGATCCCGCTACCCACCCGGATCGCACCCTTTTTTTGACACCGCGCGTGCGTGGTGGGGGCCGCGCTTTGCCCACCACACACGACACACCGCCCGACGCACCGACAGGAGAGACAGACATGACCAACATCACTACCGCCCACCAACTGCCCGAACAACTGCCCGGCCTGGACTGGATTGCCGATCCGCTGCGCGTGGGCCGCCTGTCGCAGGACTTTGCCTGGTTCAGCCCGGTGCTCAAGCGCGAGCTGGCCGGCAAGCGCGGCGACGTGGCCGTGCGCCCGCGCACCGAGGACGAGATCCGCCAGGTGGTGGCCGCCTGCGCACGCGCGCACATCCCCATCACCGTGCGCGGCAGCGGCACCGGCAACTACGGGCAGAGCACGCCGCTGCATGGCGGTGTGATCCTGGACCTGTCGGGCTACAACGGCTTTGGGTGGGTGCGCGGCGGCGTGGGCCGGGCGCAGGCGGGCATCCGCCTGTCGGAGTTCGACGCCCAGGCCAAGCCCCTGGGGCAGGAACTGCGCTGGCTGCCGTCCACCTACCGCAGCGCCACGCTGGGCGGGCTGTTCGGCGGCGGCTTCGGCGGGGCCGGCTCCATCAACCACGGCCCGCTGGCCGCGCCCGGCAACGTGCTGGCGGTGCGCGCGATGACGGTGGAGCCCGAGCCCCAGGTCATCGAGCTGCGCGGCCCCGAGGCCATGCTGCTGCACCACACCTACGGCACCAACGGCATCGTGCTGGAGCTCGAAGTGGCGCTGACACCCGCCGTGGCGTGGACGGAATGCATCGTCACCTTCACCGACTTCGACGCCGCACTCGACTTTGCGGACCGCTTCGGCGCCGCGCCGGGGCTGGAGAAGAAGGAGGTGTGCTTTCTGGCCGCGCCCATCCCCGCCTACTTCACCAGCCTGGCCGAGCACCTGCCTGCGGGCTGCCATGCGGTGATGCTGCTGGTGGCCCCGCACTCCGAAGACGGCATGCGCGACATGGCCACCCGGTACGGCGGCACCGTGAGCTACCGCAAGACGGCCGACGAGGTGGAAAAGAGCCACAAGACCCTGCTGGAATACACCTGGAACCACACCACCCTGCACGCGCTGAAGGTGGACAAGACACTCACCTATATCCAGAGCGGCTTTACCCCCGCCACCCGGCTGGAGCAGGTGAAGGCGCTGGACAAGGCCCTGGGCGGCGAGGTGATGATGCACCTGGAGTTTTTGCGCACCAAGGAAGGCGCCTTCAACTGCAGCGGGCTGCAGCTCATCCGCTACAGCACCGAAGAGCGCCTGAACCAGATCATGCAGATCTACCGCGACCACGGCGTGCAGATCAACAACCCGCACGTCTATATCGTGGAGGACGGCAAGCAGAACAACCTGGACCCGGCGGTGGTGGGCACCAAACAGCGCTTCGACCCGCAGGGCCTGCTCAACCCCGGCAAGCTGCGCAGCTGGGTGCCGCCTGTCGCAAAAGCTGCGTGATGGATGCCTGGCGCGGCGGGTGCATAGGCATAATCAGCTATTCATTTCGTAGCAGATCACACCGATGTCCTGGCACGCGCGCCTGCAGCTCGACTACACCGTTGAAGAACCCAACGCCCGCACTGTGGCACGGTACGAGCACAACGGCCCGCTGCGCATTCTGCAAAGCCTGTACCCCGAGGGCGACGCCATCTGCCACAACGTGCTGGTGCACCCGCCCGGCGGCCTGGTGGGCGGCGACACGCTGGACATCACCGCCACCGTGGGCCCTGGCGCCCACGGCCTGGTCACCACGCCGGGCGCCACGCGCTTTTACCGATCTGCCGGGCCGCTGGCACTGCAGCGCACGCAGCTGTCCGTCGCCACAGGGGCGCGCCTGGAATGGCTGCCGCTGGAGGCGCTGTGCTACAGCGCTTGCCACGCAGAAAACCACCTCACGCTGAAACTCGCCCCCGGCGCCGAATGCATGGGCTGGGACGTGACCGCGCTGGGCCTGCCGCACGCCGGCCAGCCCTACGAGCAAGGCCGCTTTGTGCAGCACCTGGAGGTGCCCGGCCTGTGGCTGGAGCGCGGCATGATCGATGCGGCCGACGAGCGCCTGCTGCAAAGCCCCCTGGGCCTGGCCGGCCAGCGCTGCATGGCCAACCTGTTCTTTGCCGCCGGCACTGCACTGGACCGCCCCCGGCGCGATGCTGCCCTGGAGGCCGCACGCGCCCTGATCGACACGCACCCGCAGGTGCGGGCCACCGCAGGCGCCACCAGCCCCAACCCCCAGATGGTGGTGGTGCGCGTGCTGGCGCCGCAGGTCGAGCCGGCGATGAAGCTGCTCAAGGCCGTGCGGGTGGCCTGGCGGACGCAGTTGTGGGACCTGGCGGGGGATGCGCCGCGGATCTGGGCGATGTAGGCAGGGGCGGGGCCGCGCCGGTTCGCCAGCCGATGACCGGCAGAGCCGGCCAGCAGTGGACGCACACACTCTGGGCGCCTCACCTGCCGGGTTGGCAGCGCGTCGGAGCCGGTTAGCGCCCGCCAGCGCCTGACCTGCGCGCGCAGGAATCCGGCGCAATTTTTTTTCGCTGTGTCGATTTCGGACCGTCAGCTTCGTCGTCAGTGCATCAACCCTCTGAAAGCACCTCCATGAAATACCTCGGCCTCGCCTACTTCACCCCCGAAAAATTCGCGGCCATGGCACCGGACGACGTCAAGGCACTGGTCACCCAATGCCCGCCCCTGGACGAGACGATGCGCGCCACCGGCAAGGTCCTGGTGTCCGCGTCGCTGGGCGATCTGGACCAGTGGGTGACGCTGCGCCCGCACAGCGGCAAGACGCGCATCAGCGATGGGCCCTACACCGAGTCGAAGGAAGTGGTCGGCGGCCTGTTCATCATCGAAGCGGACAGCCGCGAAGAGGCGCTGCGCATCGCGTCCATGCACCCGGCGGCCACGCTGGGTGAACAAGGGGGGTGGGCTTTGGAACTCATCCCGATGGACTTCTATCTGGCCCGGTGATGTCGGGGCCGGTGCAGCGCTTTGCGCCTGCCGGTCGAACATGAAGCGGCTCCGTGCCCTCAGCGGGGGCGGCCAGGCTCGTCCCGGTAGCTGAGCCAGCCTGCAATGATCGGCCCGCCGCCCGGTCGATCGTTGGGATGATCGCGTCCTTCCATCACACGCACTTCGTCGAAGTCGAACGGGCTGAGACCCTCGATGCACGCCGCGTTCACCCCATACTGCGTGGGGACCGAGCGCCGGCTGTGGAAGGTGTAGATCCCGCATTCCGAGCAGAAGTAGTGCTTGGCCTGCCCGGTGTTGAACTGGTACAGCGTGAGTTTGTCCTCGCCTGACTGCACGTGCACGTCGTCCAGGTGGGCGGACACTGCCACCGCACCGCGCATGCGGCAGTACGAGCAGTTGCACCGCCGGGCGCTGCGCAGGCCGTCGGTCAGCACCACCGTGAACCTCACGGCACCGCAGTGGCAAGCGGCCTGAAGTTCTTTGCGGCCCTCAAAATCTGCTGGGGTCAAGATGGCCTCCACTCTCGTATCGTCAATGGGACAGACCAGCCCACCGGGGTGCGCATGCCGAAACGTTCAAGGACAGATCACGGCGCCAGGCCAGTACGTTCGCAAGCACCTGATGCCCCTCAGCCCCGCCCGCCTGCGGATGGCTCCAGCGGTGACTCCTCACCGGGTGCCAGCTTGGCCGCCAGCAAATTGGCGGTGTACCTCAAGCGCTCGATATCGGCATCCGGCTGCACGCCGCGGCTGAAGCAGCACAGGGTGCCGTAGACCTCGCCGCCGGGCATGCGCACCGGAGTACTGAGGTGGGTGCCGATGGGAAAGCCCGGGTCCGGCACCTTGCCCTCGGCGATCAGGGGCTTGGCGTTCTCGATCTTCTCGGGCAGCCGGCCTTCGACCACATACTGGCACCAGCTTTCCTCCACCGGGTCGGACATGCCGGCATGGATGGGCGAAAAACCGGGAGCGCTGTCCACCACCTCGATGGTGCGCCGACCGTTGGCGATCTGGGACACAAACGCGACGTCCATGCCCAGTCGGGTGCGCAGCAGTTTCAACACATTGGCGACCACGGCGGGCAGGTCGGGGTCGGCAGAGTCGCTGGTAGCGACCAGCAGTTCCGAAATGGTGACGTCCAGGTCGTCGGGGTTGTAGTCTAGAAAATGCATACCCACCAGTCTAATCCGCGACCGGTGAGGATGGCGGTAAGCAGACGTGTAGATTCGGTATCGAATCGAACACAGCTGCCCACCCCACCCCACCCCATCTGCTGACCGGCTGACCTGTTGACCTGTTGACCTGCTGATTCACAGGCACACAGCGGGCATCCGCCAGCCGTTCAAGCCACTGCGGTGGCCGGCGCAGGCGCCGCAGGCACCTTCAGCAAGCCATCGGCCTTGAACATGGCACGGATGCCGCGCACGGCCTGGCGGATGCGGGCCTCGTTCTCGATGAGGGCGAAGCGCACGTATTCGTCGCCCTGGTCGCCGAAGCCGATGCCGGGCGACACGCACACCTTGGCCTTGTCGAGCAGCTGGCGCGCGAACTCGAGCGAGCCCAGGGCCCGATAGGGCTCGGGGATGCGGGCCCAGATGTACATGCTGGCCCGGGGGCAGTCCACCGCCCAGCCGGATTCCGACAGCCCCTTGTACAGCACGTCGCGACGGCGCTGGTACTGGGCGGCGATGTCTTTCACGCACTGCTGGTCGCCCTCCAGCGCGGCGATGGCTGCGACCTGAAGCGGAGTGAAGGTGCCGTAGTCGTGGTAGCTCTTGATGCGGGCCAGCGCAGCCACGAGGTCAGGATTGCCCACCATGAAACCCACGCGCCAGCCGGCCATGTTGTAGCTCTTGGAGAGGGTGAAGAACTCCACCGCCACGTCCTTGGCGCCAGGCACTTCCATGATGCTGGGGGCGCGGTAGCCGTCGTACACGATGTCGGCGTAGGCCAGGTCGTGCACCACCAGGATGTCGTGCTTCTTGGCCAGGGCGATCACGCGCTCGAAGAAGCTCAGCTCCACGCACTGTGCGGTCGGGTTGCTCGGAAAGCCGAAGATCATCATCTTGGGCTTGGGGTAGCTGCCGCGGATGGCTTTTTCCAGCTCGGCAAAGAAGTCCACATCGAGCGCCACGGGCACGCTGCGGATGTCGGCCCCGGCAATCACCGCGCCGTAGATGTGGATGGGGTAGCTTGGGTCGGGCACGAGCACGGTGTCGCCGCGGTCCAGCGTGGCCAGCATCAGGTGGGCCAGGCCCTCCTTGGAGCCGATGGTGACGATGGCCTCGGTGTTGGGGTCGATGTCCACCGCGTACCGGTCCTTGTACCAGTGGCTGATGGCGCGGCGCAGGCGGGGGATGCCTTTGCTGGCGCTGTAGCCGTGGGTGTCGGGCCGCTGGGCCACTTCGGTGAGCTTGGCCACGATGTGCGGCGGGGTCGCGCCATCGGGGTTGCCCATGCTCATGTCGATGATGTCCTCGCCACGGCGGCGCGCTGCGAGCTTGAGCTCGGCCGTGATGTTGAAGACGTAGGGGGGAAGGCGATCGATGCGCGCAAAGCGGCGCTTGCCCTGAGAAGCAGACATGCTGGTGAACTTTCACGTGAGCGCCCGGAACCGTCCGAGCGACGTGGCCAACAATGGGGTTGGCCCGCGTTCACTGTACTGCAGAAAGCGGCGTTCGCTGCGCCCGGCGCGGCGGTGTCGCACCGCCGCTACGCTCAGGCGCTGAGGCCTGCCGTGGCGCGCTGCGTTTTCCGTTCGGACGACAGCGCCAGGGCAAAGATGCCCACGCCGCACAGCCCCAGCACCACGCCCACCCAGCCGGTGGACGTCCAGCCCAGGCCGGCCGCGATGGACACCCCGCCCAGCCACGCGCCCAGCGCATTGGCGGCGTTGAAGGCCGAGTGGTTGAGCGCCGCCGCCAGGGTCTGCGCGTCGCCGGCCACATCCATGAGCCGGATCTGCAAGGCCGGGCCGATGGCGACCACCGTGCCGAGCAGAAAGGTCGCCACCGCCGCGCTGACGGGGTGGTGCGCAGCAGGCACGAACAGCGCCATGACCGCGATGGACCACAGCAGCACCTTGCCGATGGCGGGCATGAGCGCCTTGTCGGCCATGCGCGAGCCGACGATGTTGCCTGCCACCATGCCCAGGCCAAACAGCGACAGCACGAAGGGCATGAGCGCAGGCGGCATGCCGGCCACCTCCAGCAGCGTGGGCTTGATGTAGCTGAACACCGCGAACATGCCGCCGAAACCGATGGCGCCGATGCCCAGCGTGAACCACACCTGCTTGCGCGCCAGGGCGCCCAGCTCGCGCAGCGGACTGGCGCCGTGCGATGCGGGCATGTCGGGCACCCACAGGCGCACCATGGCCACGGCGGCCAGGGCGATCAGCCCCACAAAGACGAACGCCGCGCGCCAGCCGAAATACTCGCCCAGCGCCGCCGCAATGGGCACACCCACCAGCGTGGCCGTGGTCAGCCCCAGCATCACCCAGCCCACCGCGCGCGCACGGCGCCCGGGCGGTGCCAGGGCCGCGGCGACGAGCGCCGCCACGCCGAAATAGGTGCCGTGCGGCAGGCCGGTGAACAAACGCATGGCGCTGAGCGACAGGTAGCCCGGCGCCAGGGCCGATGCGAAGTTGCCCAGTGCATACACCACCATCAGCGCCATCAGCAGCGTGCGGCGCCCCCAGTGGGCGCACAGCACCGCCAGCACCGGCGCGCCCACCACCACGCCCAGCGCATAGGCGCTGATGACGTGGCCGGCCTGCGGAATGGTGACGTTGATGTCGCGCGCCACCTCGGGCAGCAGGCCCATGATGACGAATTCGCCCGTGCCGATGGAAAAGCCGCCCACCCCCAGGGCCAGCACGGCCCGCACCAGGGTGCGGTCGTCGGTGGGGGTGTGGGCGATGGGCGGCTCGGAAGACGCGGGGGATGGGGGAGACAAAGGCGCGGTCATGGCTGGCGGCAGCAAGCGAAAGCCCCGCCTTCACCCGATGGGCCGGCGCGGGACGTACAACGAATACAGGGGATGGAGGGAGAAACCGAGTTACAGGGGTAAACCCGATTTCCGTAACCATAGCATTCTCTGCGCGAACATGCAGGTCTGGGGACATGTGTAACCTGTGCGAACACGCCGAACAGCAGGCACTGCTAGGCTGGCGGTGCGCCTGCAGACCCTGGGCTTTGCGCCCATCGCAGGCATCGCAGGCATCGCAAGCACTGCTGGTGCGGCCTGCGCTGCCGGCAAGTTCATCACGACGCCCCACCCTGAACGAAAGACCTTCCATGACATCCACTCCAGGAACCGCCGACAGCATTGCCTCCACCGTCAAGGTACTGGCCTTCGACATCTTCGGCACGGTGGTGGACTGGCACGGCAGCATCGTGCGCGAGATGCAGGCGCTGTACCCCGCGGTGGACGGCGATGCGTTCGCTCTGGCCTGGCGCGCGGGCTACCAGCCGGCCATGGCCCGGGTGATGCGGGGCGAGCAGGGCTGGACGCTGATCGACGACCTGCACCGCAGCATCCTCGACGAGATCCTGCCGCGCTTTGGCCTTGCGCATCTGTCCGAAGTGGAGCGCCGCCACCTCAACCGGGTGTGGCACCGGCTGGATGCCTGGCCCGACAGCGTGGAGGGCCTCAAGCGGCTCAAGACGCGCTTCATCATCACCACGCTGTCCAACGGCAACATCGGCCTGTTGACCCACATGGCCAAACGCGCCGGCCTGCCCTGGGACTGCGTGCTGAGTGCCGAGGTGTTCCGCGCCTACAAGCCCGACCCGGCCACCTACCTGGGTGTGGCGCGGGTGTTCGACGCCGCGCCGTCGCAGGTGGCGCTGGTGGCCACGCACCACGACGACCTGGCCGCCGCGCGCGGCTGCGGCCTGCGCACGGCCTACATCGAGCGTCCGCACGAACTGGGCGCGGCCCGCCCCAAAGACGGCGCGCCGCAGCCCGGCAACGACCTGCACGCCACCGACCTCATCGACCTGGCGCGGATGCTGGGCTGCTGAGCCGGCGAGAGCGCGGCCGCGGCCCGGTTGCGGGTCAGTGCACTACCAGCAGCTGCACGAACATCTGCACCTTGGCATGGCATTCGTCGCTGATGGAGGTGAACTCCAGCCCCGCCACCCACTCGTCGCCCTCCTGCTTGACGGTGATGACCCGGGCGTACACGTCGGCCACGCGGTAGTCCACCAGCGGCAGCTCGAACTCGAGCTTGATTTCGCTGTGCGCCTCCAGCGGCTCGATCAACTCCACCAGCAGACCGTGGTAGCCGATGTCGCGGATGGCGCCGTGCACGATGTGGGGCACGACGATCTTGTCCTGCATGCGCTGGCACAGGCACGGCAGGCGCGCATCCACCCGGTGGCTGCGGCGAAACTCCTGGCGTGGCACCTTGAGCTTGTGCGACGGGATCGCGATCAGCTCGCGCAGGCTGACCGGCTGCGTGCGGCCCTTGACGTGCACCTGCATCGGCGCCGACGCCGACACCAGGCCCCAGCAGCGCTGGTAGGTGGTGTCGCTGATGAGCACCTGGCCGCGCAGGCTCAGCGCCTCGATGCGCGATGCCAGGTTGACCGCCTCGCCGATCACGGTGTATTCGGAATACACGTCGGAGCCGAAGCGGCCGGCCATCACCGTGCCGGTGTTCACGCCGATGCCGAGGAAGACCTCCGGCAGACGCTCGCGCAGGTGGGCGAGGTTCAGCTCGCGCATGGCGATCTGCATCTCCACCGCGCACAGCAGCGCGCGGTCCACATCGTCATCGTTGGCCACCGGCGCGCCGAAGAGCACCATGATGGAGTCGCCCATGAACTTGTCGATGCTGCCCCGGTACTTGAACACCACCTCGCTCAGGCGCGACAGGCAGCGATTGAGCGCCGCGATGACCACCGCCGCTGGCTGCGACCCCGACAGCGCGGTGAAGCCGCGCAGGTCGGCCAACAAGATGGTGACCTCGCGCGGCGCGGCCTCCACGCCTTCGGTGGCGGCGCCCTGCGGCGACTCGGTGCCGCGCAAGATGGCGGCGACCTCGGCCTGCGCGGCGTCGCTCAGTGGCGTGCCTGTTTCGCGTTCGATCAGCGCCTGCAGGCGGCGCAGCGCATCGTGGTTGAATTCTTTGTGCATGAAAAGCCGTGAAGCAGCAAGTACCGCAGGCCGCCTGCAACCCTCCGTCGCACGGTCAACCCACCTGCCAGCCAGAATAGGCGCGGGCCCGGGGGCGGTCAACCCGGTGAAACCTGTCCGGGCATATCCGCCACAGCGCTGGCAACGCCAGAATCTTGTTGATTTTGATGCCTGCCGCTTGCTGGCAAAGCGCCACCAGCTACGAAAAACATAGCATTCGCAATACCGACCTGCCGGGCCATCGCCTGGTGCCCGGTCAGGTCGCGCTGACCCGCAGCACGCGCTGGAACTCGCCCGACGCCGCGTCGTAGTCCCACCGGGCCGCGTAGCGCGCCCAGCCACCCGCCACCTCGCCAGAGACCTCCACCGTCAGCACGACCAGGCTGTTCGGACAGCCGTGGCGCAACCGGTGGGATACGGCCGTGCCGGCGTGGCTGGCCCAGAGGCCGGGCATGGGGTTGAGGAGCGCTGGCTGGTGGGCATGGCCCGACAGGAGCATCTGCGCGCCGGCAGATCTCCAGCGCTGAAGTGCCTCGTGCGCGCGCGAGGGGCGGTGGGCCCGGTCGGCCGCGTCGCGCGCCACCAGCGGGTGGTGGCTGGCCACGATGCGCCAGGCGTCCGGCGGTGCGCGGGCCAGCAGGTCGGCCACATGCTGGATCTGCGCCGACGACAGGCTGCCGCGCTCGTGCCGCCAGGCGCGCGTGGTGTTCACCCCCACCACGTAGAAGGCGCCGGACTGCCGCACCGGCTCGTAGTCCATGCCGAACTGGGTGGAAAAACGCTCGTACGACCGGCCCCAGCGCATCCACCACGCAAACAGCGGCAGGTCGTGGTTGCCCGCCAGCACCAGCGTGCTGCGCGCGTGCAGGCCCTGCACAAACCGCGACGCCTGCTCGAACTGGGTGGCCGTGGCCCTCTGCGTGAGGTCGCCCGACACCACGGCCATCGACACTCCCAAACGCTGCGCCAGGCGCAGTGCCGCATCGCACACCGCCGGGTCGTGCGCACCGAAATGCAGGTCCGACAGGTGCATCAGGACCGTCATCGTCGCATCCTGGCCCAGGCGGTTGGGGGTGCGGGTGGGGCCGCAGTGCGGCGCCCGGGGTTCTTTCTCATCCTCATGCGGGCTGCAGGCCTTGGCCTTCGGGGTCGGGTGCGGGGTCGGAGGCGGGGGCATCACCGCCGTCGGCGATGCCCGGCACGATCGCCGCCGCCACGGCCGCGAGCCCCGCCACGGCGGAGGCGGCCGTCAGCGGCGGCTCGTCGCGCACCAGCGGCGACGGCGCCACCAGCCACAGCGGCCGGGCGCTGATGCTGAACTGCAGCGGCGGCGCCATCCATTCGCGCTCGCCGTCGAACGCCACCTTGACCTGGGGCGGGCGCCAGCTGGCGGGTGACACCGCCAGCTCGGAGCACGCCAGGCTGACCACCGCACTGTCCTTGCCCAACTGTCCGGTGGCCGCGTTCCATACCGTGCGCGCCACGGCCCAGCGGCCCTGGGGCTGCAGCATCACCACGCCCAGCATGCCGCCGTCGGCCACCAGCTTGGCTTCGGCCAGGCCCATGCGGTCGAGCTGCAGGGGGTTGTTGCCCACAAACAGGGTGGTGACCAGATGCTCTTGCTGGCTGGACTGCGCCCCCTGGTGGGTTTTCATCACCACGCGCCAGCGGCGGCCGGCCGAGGGGCGGAACATGCTCCACACGGCGGACGCCACCGCCACCATGCGCGACCGGCCGAATCGGCGCGACGCCTTTTCGCGCTCTGCCAGCAGCTTGGGGTACAGGCCCACGCTGGCGTTGACCAGGAACAGGCGCTGGTTCACAAAGCCCACCTGTACCGGGCGCATGTCGCCAGAGTCCAGGGCCTTGAGGAGATCCTGCACCGCCACTTCCGGGTCCAGCGCCAGGCCGTGCTCGCGGGCAAAGTAGTTGAAGGTGCCCATGGGCAGCACACCCATCGGCACGCCAGCGCGCAAGGCGGCTGCGGCCACGGCGTTGATCGTGCCGTCGCCGCCGGCGGCCACCACCAGCCCACCATCCTGGCGGGCCGCCTCGGCCGCGTCGTGCGCCAGTTGGACGATATCGGCCCGCTCACGCGGCACATGCCACACCACATCGTGGCTCTGCAGTGCGCTCACCCCTTCGAGCTTGGCCCGCAGCAGGTCGAAGTCCGCCCCCGGGCGCTTGGGCACCACCAGGTGGATGGGGCCACGCGGCGTGGTGGGTATGGAGCTTTCGGAGGGTGTCATGGGCCAATGTGCAAATCAAAAGGTGGCGGCAGAACATGCAAGGACCGGTGCCTCTGCCCCAGGACGCTTTTCTGCCATGGAGCGATGGTGCCCAGGCTGCCTCAGGAACGCAGCCGGTAGCAATGCCTTCGCCATGTCAGTGCTCGCCGACAGCAACGCGGGGCATCCGCACAGGCAGTATGGGCGCGCTGCCATACACCCACGCTCACATGGGCTGCTGCACAGTCCTGTACAAATGCCCGCTTTGCGCCGCCGCGGCCGCCTTGGCAAACACGGAAAGGAAGACCACTTTCATGACAGAACTGCATGCAGCCAACCTGGGCGCCCTGCTGGCGCAACACCCGCTCGGCTGGTGGGCCGCAGGCATGGCTCTGGCGTCGTTGGCGGGCTGGGGCTGCCTGTGCGGCCTGCGCACCCTGCGGCGGGCCGGCCCGCCGCTGCGCCAGTGGGTACCCGCACAGGCGCGCTGGGTGATGGTGGCGGCCATGGCGGCGAGTGCGGGCGTGCTGGTGGCAACCGGTGCGGTGATGGCAGAACTGGCCGAAAGCGGCCACCCGGGCGGCACGTGGGGCGCGCTGGACGACGCACTGGCCGCAGGCCTGCAGGCGCATGCCGATGTGGCGGTGCTTCAGTGGTTTGCCACCGTGACCCACCTGGGCGACAGCTGGGCGCTGGCCGCGCTCACGGTGCTGGTCACCGCGCTGCTGTGGTGTCGCGGGCACCGACTGCTGGCCACCGGCTGGCTGGTCGCCATGGCCGGCAATGGCGCGCTGACGCGCATCCTCAAAAGCCTGTTCGAGCGCGTGCGGCCCGAGCACGTGCACGGTATCGCACAGGCCGACGGCTACAGCTTTCCCAGCGGGCACAGCAGCGCGTCGATGATGGCGTACGCCATGCTCGCCTACCTGGCCACGCGCCTGCTCCCGCGCCCCTGGCACCTGCCCGCAGCCCTGCTGGCCGGCGCTGCGGTCTTCACCACCGGCTGGAGCCGCGTGGTGCTGCAGGTGCACTACGCCAGCGACGTGCTCGCAGGCTGGCTGCTGGCCGGCACATGGATGGTGTGCACCGTGCTCGTCATGGAGAGCGTGTCGCGCTGGCGCGGCGCGGCGACCCCAGCCACCGAGCAGGCCTGACGGACGCTTCAGGGCCAGCTCGGCACCTGTCCCGCTCCACGCAGGCCGGGCATGGTGCGCGTTTTCAGATCGCGACGAGGTTGCGGATGCCCTTGGCTTCCATCTCGCTGCCAGGCCCGCGGGCGATGACTTCGCCGCGCTCCATCACGAGGTATTCGTCGGCCAGTTCCTGCGCGAAGTCGTAGTACTGCTCGCACAGCAGGATGGCCATCTCGCCCTTGTCGGCCAGCATGCGGATCACGCGGCCGATGTCCTTGATGATGCTCGGCTGGATGCCTTCGGTGGGCTCGTCCAGGATGAGCAGGCGCGGGCCGGGTGCGAGGGCCCGGGCGATGGCGAGCTGCTGCTGTTGACCGCCCGAGAGGTCGCCACCGCGGCGGTGGAGCATCTGCTTGAGCACCGGGAAGAGGTCGTACAGATGCGGTGGCACTGGGGTGGAGCCGCTCTTGTAAGCCAGGCCCATGCGCAGGTTTTCCTCGACGGTGAGGCGCCCGAAGATCTCGCGCCCCTGGGGCACGAAGCCGATGCCCGCTCGGGCCCGGTCATACGGCGTGGTCTTGTCGATGGGCTGGCCATCGAAGGTGATGGAGCCGCTTTTGATGGGGACCAGGCCCATGAGGCTTTTGAGCAGCGTGGTCTTGCCGACGCCGTTGCGGCCGAGGAGCACGGTGACTTTGCCGGGGGCAGCGGTGAGGCTCACGTCGCGCAGGATGTGGGAGCCGCCGTAGTACTGGTTGATGTTTTGGACGGTGAGCATTTTTGGTGAGCCTGGTTGGTGTCTAGCGCTCGGTCATCGGGCGCGATTAGCTATGTTTTTTATAGCGTGTGGGGTGCAGGAGTTTTGAGTGGCTGCGTTGGATGGCAGGGATTGAGCTTGTTGAAGTCTCGGTGCCATCAGAACCGTTCGGGTTGAGCTTGCCGAAACCTTGCCCTTCCGTAACCCCCATCCGTTCGGGTTGAGCTTGTCGAAACCGGGGCGCTGCTCGCGAGCTCGCTGATGGGGCGGCGTGCCTGTGTTGAGGGCGGGAGCCGGGGTGTGCGCCCGGCGGCGCAGTAACTTTCTTTCGCGTCGCCGAAAGAAAGTCACCAAAGAAAGGGCGACCCCAAGTCTGCGACCCCTTCGCGTTGCGAAGGGGCAAACCTGCGTCGGGGCGGTTGCGGGGTGCGCCGCAGAACTCACTGCGCGCTGCGCGCTCCGTTCAAACAACTGCGGCGAGTCAGTGCACGAAGCATGCGCGCTCCGACGCGCATGCCACCCCGCAACCGCCCCGCCGCAGGCGCAGCCACAGGGGGTGGGCAGCCGAACAGCCAAACAGCCGCACGGGCCATTGCTTCGCTCGGCCTGGCGGTCGCGGCGCGAAGCGCCCGCGCGTTCGGGGCCGAGCGCAGCGATGGCCCGTGTGGATGTTGGGTCCCCCATCCCTTCAGGATGCGCCGAGGAGCGCAGGGCGTGGGGTGAGCGTGTGCCGAAGGACACACGCATCGTGAACTGACTCGCTGCGGTTGTCTGAGCGGAGCGCGCAGCGCGCAGCGAGTTCCGCAGCGCACCCCACGACCGAGCACCGCAGGTTGCCCGCAGCGAAGCGAAGGGACGCAGGCTGTAGGGTCGCCTTTTCTTTGGTGACTTTCTTTTGGCGAAGCAAAAGAAAGTTACTCGCACGCCGGGCGACTCCCGGCCTCCGCCCTCAACAAAGGCATGCGGTCCACCAGCGAGCCTGCGAGCGCACCCAGGTTTCGACAAGCTCAACCCGAACGGACAGGGAAAGCTGTGCCCAGGCTTCGACAAGCTCAGCCCGAACGGTCGGTGACGCACAACGCCCCCACCCATACGCACCGCAGCCAAAGAGCAAGAGCCCGAACACACCATCACCGCCCCAGATAAACCTCGATCACCCGCTCATCCGCCTGCACCTGGTCCAGCGTCCCCTGCGCCAACACAGCCCCATCGCACAACACCGTCACGATCTCAGAAATCGTGCGGATGAACGACATGTCGTGCTCCACCACCATCAGCGAGTGCTTGCCCTTCAAGGTCAAAAACAACTCCGCAGTCCGCGCCGTCTCGTCGTCCGTCATCCCGGCCACCGGCTCGTCGAGCAGCAACAGCTTCGGGTCCTGCATCAGCAGCATCCCGATCTCCAGCCATTGCTTTTGCCCGTGGCTCAGGTTGCCAGCCAGACGTGTCACGCTCCCCGCCAGGTGAATGGTGTGCAACACCTCGGCCAGGCGATCCGATTGCGCGGAGTCCAGCCGAAAGAACATGCTCGATGCCACGCCCTTGTGGGTCTTCAAGGCCAGTTCCAGGTTCTCGAACACCGTGAGCTGCTCGAACACCGTGGGCTTCTGGAACTTGCGGCCTATCCCCAGGCTCGCGATCTCCGGCTCGTTGTGGCGCAACAGGTCGATGGTCGAGCCGAAGTACACCGTGCCGCTGTCCGGCCGGGTCTTGCCGGTGATGATGTCCATCATCGTCGTCTTTCCCGCACCGTTGGGGCCGATGATGCAGCGCAGCTCGCCGGGCGCGATATCCAGGCTCAGGTTGTTGATGGCCTTGAAGCCGTCGAAGCTCACGTTCACGTCTTCCAGGTACAGGATGCGGCCGTGGGCCACATCCACCTCGCCGGGCGTGGCCACGCGCGAGAAGCCTGCCGCGCGGCCACCGGACTCGGTCTGGCCTGGCACGACCGGCGCCTGCCGGGCAGCGATGCGCTGCGCGCCCTCTTCCATCAGATCGGGCGTCATGGCGCGGCTCCTTCGCGGGTCTTGTTGTCGTGGCGCTTGTTCTTCAGTTTCTTGACCAGTCCCACCACACCATCGGGCAGGAACAGCGTGACCGCAATGAACAACGCGCCCAGGAAGTACAGCCAGAACTCCGGCGCCGTGACGGTGAGCCAGCTCTTGGCGCCGTTGACGATGAAGGCGCCGACGATGGGGCCGATCAGCGTCGCGCGGCCACCCACCGCGGCCCACACCGCAATCTCGATGGAGTTGGCGGCGCTCATCTCGCCGGGGTTGATGATGCCGACCTGGGGCACATACAGCGCACCGGCCACGCCGCACATCATGGCGCTGATGGTCCAGATGGTGAGCTTGTAGGGCAGCGGTGAGTAGCCCGAGAACATGACGCGCGTCTCTGCGTCGCGCACGGCCTGCAGCACGCGGCCGAACTTGCTGCGCACCAGCCAGCGTGCCAGCAAAAAGAACACCAAGAGCGTGACGCCCGTCATCACGAACAGCAGCATGCGCATGTTCTGCGTGGCAATGGGCTGGCCCAGGATGCGCTTGAAGTCGGTAAACCCGTTGTTGCCGCCAAAGCCCGTCTCGTTGCGAAAGAACAGCAGCATGGCCGCATACGTCATGGCCTGCGTGATGATCGAGAAGTAAACGCCCTTGATGCGCGAGCGGAAGGCGAAGTAGCCGAACACGAAGGCGATGGCACCGGGCACCGCGACGACAAGGATCAGCGTGGCGACGAAGCTGTCGGACAGCATCCAGTGCCAGGGCAACTCCTTCCAGTCGAGGAACACCATGAAGTCAGGCAGGTCGCTTTGGTAGTTGCCGTCGCGGCCGATCTGGCGCATGAGGTACATGCCCATCACGTAGCCGCCCAAGGCGAAGAACAGGCCATGGCCCAGGCTCAGGATGCCGGTGTAGCCCCAGATCAGGTCCATGGCCAGCGCGCAGATGGCGTAGCACATGATCTTGCCGAGCAGCGCCACGGCGTAGTCGGACAGGTGCAGCGGGCTGCCGGCAGGCACCCACAGGTTGAGCACGGGGGCCACGGCGCACACCACGATGAGCGCCACGAAGAAGGCCGACCAGCCGCTGCGCGTGAGCAGTGGTGCGGGTGCGGGGAGTTGGATAGCAGGGGTATTCATAACAGTCTCAATCCGCCGTACGGCCCTTCACCGCGAAGATGCCCTGCGGCCGCTTCTGTATGAAGATGATGATGAACACCAGCACGGCGATCTTGGCCAGCACGGCGCCCGTCCAGCCTTCCAGGAACTTGTTGAGCACACCCAGGCCCAGCGCTGCGTACACGGTGCCGGCCAGCTGGCCCACGCCGCCGAGCACCACCACCATGAACGAGTCGACGATGTAGCCCTGGCCCAGGTCCGGTCCCACGTTGCCCACCTGGCTGAGCGCGCAGCCCGCCAGACCCGCAATGCCCGAGCCCAGCGCGAAGGCGTAGGTATCGACACGCGCCGTGTTCACGCCCATGCACGAAGCGATGGGCCGGTTTTGCGTGACGCCGCGCACGAACAACCCCAGGCGCGTCTTGCTGATCAGAAAGGCCACGCCGCCCAGCACCGCCAGCGCAAAGGCCACGATGATCACGCGGTTCCAGGGCAGTTGCAGGTTCTCCATGAGCTGCACGCCGCCGCTCATCCACGAGGGGTTTTCCACGCCCACGTTCTGCGCGCCGAACACGGTGCGCACCAGTTGCTGCAGCATCAAGCTGATGCCCCAGGTGGCCAGCAAGGTCTCGAGCGGCCGGCCGTACAGAAAGCGGATCACCCCGCGCTCGAGCACCGCACCCATCAGGGCCGACGCCATGAAGGCAGCGGGCACGGCGGCGACCAGGTACCAGTCGAACGCGCCCGGAAAATACTTCTGGAAGATGCCCTGCATCACATACGTGGCGTACGCGCCGATCATCATCAGCTCGCCATGGGCCATGTTGATCACGCCCATGAGGCCGTAGGTGATGGCCAGGCCCAGCGCCACCAGCAGCAGGATGGAGCCCAGGCTGATGCCTGTGAACATCGCTGCCAGTCGCTCGCCCCATTGCAGGCTGTCCTCCACCGTCTTGAGTGCGGCCTGCAAGGCGGCCTTGACCTTGGGGTCTTCTTCGCTGCGCAGCTGCTCGAGCAGCACGGTGCGGGTGGCAGGGTTGCCGCTGGCGGCCAGGTGCTGCGCGGCTTCGAGGCGCTTGGCGGCGTCGCTGCTGCCCAGCAGCATGCGCGCGCGGATGTTGGTGAGAAGCGCTTTGAGGCCGGCGTCCTGCTCGGCGGCCAGGGCCTTTTCGATCAGCGGCAGGCGGGCCTCGTCGGTCTCTTCGCGCAGCGCATCGATGGCTTTGCGGCGCTGGGCCACGTCGGTGGACATGAGCTGCAGCGAGGCCAGCGCCGTGTCGAACTCGCCGCGCATGCGGTTGTTGTTGACGATGTCTTCGGCATCGTCGGGCACGGGCACCTCGGCGCCCGTCACGGGGTCCAGCCCCTTGCCATCCTTGACGACGATGGCCTTGTCGCCCGCGATCTTGACCGCATCGTCGCCCATGGCACGGATGAAGGCCACGGTGGCGTCGTCCGGTGTGGCGATGGCGGCCTGCAGCGCGGCGATCCGCTCATCGGTATCGCCCGCCGCCATGGCCCGCGCAGCCTCGGCCGTGAGCGCGTGCGCCTGCACCGCTGTGCACAACAGCAGGCAGGCGATCAGGCGAGAAAAGAGGGAAGAGAGCATGACGGAAGCTGTGTGAAAAAGCAGTGGGCCGCAGAACCCGCGCGATCTGAATGCGACGGCCGCCGCGCAAGGGCCGCCCCGCCGCGCTGGCGGCGTCCCCCTCCCACGCGCAGCGTGAGAGAGGGGGAAGCGGCGTAGCCGCTCAGGGGGAGATCACATCTTCGTTTTGCCGTCCGGCTCGTCCTTCTTCTTGTCGTTGCCTTCGATGTAAGGAGACCATGGCTTGGCCTTGACCGGGCCGGGCGTCTTCCACACCACGTTGAACTGGCCGTCGGCCTTGATCTCGCCGATGAACACGCTCTTGTGCAGGTGGTGGTTCTTCTCGTCCATCTTGCTGACGATGCCCGACGGTGCCTTGAAGGTCTGGCCGGCCATCGCGGCGATCACCTTGTCCACATCGGTGCTCTTGGCCTTCTCGACAGCCTGCTTCCACATGTTGATGCCGATGTAGGTGGCTTCCATCGGGTCGTTGGTCAGTGGCTTGTCCTTGTGGCCAGCGATGTTCTTGGCCTTGGCGTAGTCGGCCCACTTCTTCATGAAGGCCGTGTTTTCAGGGCTCTTGATGGACTGGAAGTAGTTCCAGGCAGCCAGGTGGCCCACCAGCGGCTTGGTGTCCACGCCGCGCAGTTCTTCCTCGCCCACGGAGAAGGCGACGACGGGTACGTCCTTGGCCTTCAGGCCTGCGTTGCCCAGTTCCTTGTAGAAGGGCACGTTGGAGTCGCCGTTGATGGTGGAGACCACGGCCGTCTTGCCGCCCTGGCTGAACTTCTTGATGTCGGCGACGATGGTCTGGTAGTCCGAATGACCGAAGGGGGTGTACTTCTCGTCGATGTCGGAATCCTTCACGCCCTTGGACTTGAGGTAGGCGCGCAGGATCTTGTTGGTGGTGCGGGGGTACACATAGTCGGTGCCCAGCAGCACCCAGCGCTTGGCGCTGCCGCCGTCCTTGCTCATCAGGTAGTCGACCGCAGGAATGGCCTGCTGGTTGGGCGCGGCGCCGGTGTAGAACACGTTCTTGGACAGCTCCTCACCCTCGTACTGCACGGGGTAGAACAGCAGGCCGTTCATTTCCTCGACCACGGGCAGCACCGACTTGCGGCTCACGCTGGTCCAGCAGCCGAAGATCACCGAGACCTTGTCCTGGCCCAGCAGCTGCTTGGTCTTTTCGGCGAACAGGGGCCAGTTGGAGGCCGGGTCCACCACCACGGGTTCGAGCTTCTTGCCCAGCACGCCGCCCTTGGCGTTGATTTCGTCGATGGCCATCAGCACGGTGTCCTTGAGCACCGTTTCCGAGATGGCCATGGTGCCCGACAGGCTGTGCAGGATGCCGACCTTGATGGTCTCCTGCGCATGGGCTGGCAGTGCAGACAGGCCAGCGAGCGTAGCGACGGCCGCAAGGGCCTTGAGGGAATAACGACGTTGCATGTGTGCTTCTCCAGTAGAGGGGTTCAAACCGCTTCGCCCGATGGCGCCTGGCTGGGCGCATGGATCGGTCGATGGAATGGATTCTGGAGACAGCCCCCCGGATCGGAAATACGCCGGGTGGCGTATGCGGCCACGTGCTCTCCGAACCTTCCACACCGCTCGGGCTGAGCTTGTAAAAGCCGTGCGCCGCGCTTCGACCAGCTCAGCGTGAACGGATGGGGTGGGGTTAAGGATCGGGCTGGCCCGGGGGCGTAGCAGGGGCCAGGCGCCAACGTCTCATCCGGAATATGAGCGGCACAGCAAACTACCATGAGGCCGCCAGCGCAATGCCCATCTCAAAATCAGCTACTAAATTGATAGCTACTGCACCACACGAGGTCGCGCGAACCGGCAGGCAGTTAGAGTATCGACCTCGCGCGCCGCCGGGCGGGTGTCCGCGCAGTGCGCGACCCGCCGGCGCTGCTGCCCCGCCCTGCCCCCTCTTCTTCCTTGCGCTGTCCACCCATGTCCAACCTCGTCGTTCACGGCGGCACCCCCCTCCAGGGCCGCATCCACCCATCGGCCAACAAGAACGCCGTGCTGCCGGTGCTGTGCGCCACGCTGCTCACCAACGAGCCGCTGCGGCTGCTGCGCGTGCCCGACATCACCGACGTGCGCAAGATCCTGGACATCTTCCGCACGCTGGGCAGCGATGTGCGCATGGACCACGACACCGGCACGCTGGACCTGCACCACCATGCCACCGTGTTCGACGCGGCGCAGCACCGGCTGCCGGAGGAGATGCGCTCGTCCATCATGCTGGTGCCGCCGCTGCTGGCGCGCTTTGGCGTCGCGCGGCTGGAGGACAACGTGAAGGGCTGCACGCTGGGCGTGCGCGAGATCGACCCGCACGTGGAAGTGTTCCGCCGCTTCGGCGGCACGGTGGAGCGTGCCGAGGGCTCGCTGCTGGTGCGCAATGCCCATGGGCGGCTGCAGGCCACGCAGCACTGGCTGGACTACGCCTCCGTCACCACCACCGAGAACTTCGTGCTGTGCGCGGCCACGGCCGACGGCACCTCGGTGCTGACCAATGCGGCGTCGGAGCCGCATGTGCAGGAGTTCTGCCGCTTCATGACCCTGATCGGCGTGCGCATCGAGGGCATGGGCACTTCGCGCCTCACGGTGCACGGCGGCACGCAGCTGCGCGGCGGGGAGTTCCGCTTCGACGAGGACTTCCACGAGATCACAACGTTCCTGGCGCTGGGCGCCATCACCGGCGGCGACGTGATCGTGCGCAACAGCGCGCCCGAGAACTTTCCGCTCATCGACCGCACCTTCGCCAAGTTCGGCGTCACCATCACGCACGAAGACGGCTGGTCGCGCGCCCATTGCGACGGCCCGCTCAAGGTGCAGACGCCGTTCACGAGCAATGTGCTGACCAAGGTGGAGGCCGCGCCCTGGCCGTACTTTCCGGTGGACCTGCTGCCCATCTTCATCGCGCTGGGTGTGCGGGCCGAGGGCAATGCGCTGTTCTGGAACAAGGTCTACGACGGGGCCCTGGGCTGGGCGGGCGAGCTGTCCAAGTTCGGCGCGCACGTGTTCCAGTCCGACCCGCACCGGCTGGTGACCTTCGGCGGCAACCCGCTGACGCCCGCGGTGGTGGAGAGCCCCTACATCATCCGCGTGGCGATTGCGCTCTTCATGGTGGCGGCCAGCACGCCGGGCCGCTCGGAGATCCGCAACGCCACGCCGATCCGCCGCGCGCACCCGCGCTTCGTGGAGAACCTGCGCAGCCTGGGCGTGCAGGTGGAGTGGACCAGCGAGGAATAGGCGGACGGACCCTGGCGGGCAGGTTCCACGGGGGGCGACAGGTTCTGCAGGTGCCCGCAGGGGCCGCCGGGCGCCCCGGGTCAGGTCGCCAGCACGTCGCCGGTGGCATCGCCCGGGTCGGCCAGCACATGCAGGGTGGCGGTGCCGTGCTGCACGTCGGCGCTGTAGACGGCGTTGCGTCCGGCTTCCTTGGCGCGGTACAGCGCCTTGTCGGCGCGGTTCACCAGGTCCTCGAAGTCGAGGATGGAGCCCTTGTGCAGCGTGGCCACACCGATGCTGACGGTGACCGACACGCACACGCCCTCGTCGTTCACCGGCACGCTCAGCGCAGCGACCTCGCGGCGCAGCGACTCGGCCATGCGCAGGGCGCTGGGGCCATCGGTCTCGGGCAGCACGATGACGAACTCTTCGCCGCCGAAGCGCGCCACGATGTCCACCCCGCGCCGCTGGCGCAACGCGCAGGCCTGCGCCACGGCGCAGATCACGCGGTCGCCCGCCAGGTGGCCCCAGGCGTCGTTCACGGGCTTGAACAGGTCGATGTCCACCACCAGCAATGACAGCGGGTGGTCGAAGCGCTCGGTGCGCTTGCATTCATTGGCGCCCAGCTCCATCAGCGTGCGCCGGTTGGCCAGGCCGGTGAGCGAGTCGTTGGAGGCCAGTTGCTCCAGCGTGGCGTTGAGCTGCTGCAGCAGCCGGTTCTGTTCGGTGAGCTGCTGGTTGATCTGCGCGATCTCGTCTTCGCGGCGCTTGCGGTCGTCGATGTTGAAGGTCACGCCGATCAGCCGCTTGCCCGGCGTGTCGCTGCCGCCGTCCATGATGCGGCCGTAGTTGGCGTACCAGACCCAGTCGCCGCGCTTGGAGCGCAGCCGGAACTCGCAGCGGTACTGCGGCGTGAGGCCCGCCAGGTGGTCCGCCACCGACTGGCGCACCATGTCCAGGTCGTCCGGGTGGAACAGGCCGTAGATGTCCTGCACGCCCGGGACGATCTCGTCCTCGGTGAAGCCCAGCTCCAGGAAGGTCTTGGTGGCCTTGCGGGTGACATGGCCGGTGACGAGGTCGTTCTCCCACAAGTCGAGCCCCGCCGCCTCCAGCGCCAGCTCCAGCCGCTCCTTGTTCAGGTCTGCTTCACCCATGGCGGCTCACTGGCTTTTCGAATGCACGCACGCGCTCAGGCCGGCGGCATGCCACCGGCATAGCCGAGCTTGCGCAAGAGACCGGCGAACGATGCCACCACGCCCGGGGTGTTGTACAGCTGCGGCGCGGTCTGCACCGAGATCACGCTCACCATCTGGCCCGTGCTGCGGCCCGTGGCGGTGTTGAAGTACAGCGTCAGGTCGTCGTTGGCATTGGAGAACCCGCGCCCCGTGCTCTCGGAGTAGTAGCAGATCGAGTCCGGCGCGATGATGTCGGGGGAGGTGCTCGACGCCGAGTACATGATCAGGTTCTCGTTGAGGTTGTAGAGGTAGTGCGTCTGCGTGCTCTGGGTCGGGTCCTGCGCATTGTCCAGCCGGATGATCCCGGAGTCCAGCGACGTCGCGCTCGAAGTGGACTGCGTGACCTCGGTGATGTAGAAGTTGGTGACCACGGCGCTCGCAGTGCGCCCGGTCAGGCTCTGGATGGCCGCGGCGACTGCCGCCGTGGACAGCGGCGTGACCGCCTGCAGCATCTGCTGGCCCAGCGCGCGCGCCTGCTCCAACGTGCCGGGGATATAGCTGCCGGACAACGCGAACTGGTTGGAGGCATTCGACGGCCACATGGCGATGCCCGAGTACCCGCCGAACCCGCCGACCACGCCGCCGGCCAGCGACTCGATGCCCGACGCCGTGCCGGAGCCCAGCACCGCGTATTCCGCCGCGACCAGCGTGGCCGCGTCGCTGGCCAGCACCGCAGGGCTGGGCGCGGGCCCGGACGGGGTGGTGAAGGTGGTCTGGGGCAGCTCCGGCACCGCGCGGCCTGCGCCGTCGCCGTTGACCACCCAGACCGAGCCGCTCGACATGGCGGCGCCGATGAGCGGCACCAGGGAATTGATCGGCCCGATCTCCACGGGGATCAGCGCGCCCACCTGCATGCCGGTCAGGCCCTGCTGCACCGCCAAGGTGTTGCTGATGGAGTTCTGGATCGCTGCCAGGTCGAGGCTGGAGGCCGCGTCGGGCGAGCCCATGATGGCCAGCACGCAGGCCGGCGTGGCGCCGTCGTAGTCCTGCACGGTGACCGTGCCGCTGTAACCCTGTTGGGCCAGTTCCTTGACGATGGAGCAGGCGTCGGAGTAGCTGCCGCCGCCGCCGCTGGCCAGCACTGCCGCACCGGTGGCGATGGCCTGGAAGTCGTTGAGCCCGTAGGAATAGACATTGCCCATGTGTGCACACCCCTCTCTTTTGTTGGGCCACCCGGCTCGGCGGGAGGCTGGCTGATTTATTGGCTGTCGGAAGGCTGGCACGATACGCGAGCCCGATGGATTGTCAATCGGCGCCATCCCGCGACGCGTCCCCGAGCGGACGGCGCGCCACACCCGTGCCATGCCCCGGGCCCGCACACTGGCTTAGCGCCCCGCCATCGCCTATGCTCTGCCCTGCACATCCCGTATTTCCGGCCGCAGCCCCCACACACCATGAGTCTCCCTGAAAAATCCCCTGTCTACAGCACCGAAGACCTGCTGATCAGCCTGTGCAACTCCGTCACCCGGGTGCTGGGCGTGGCCACGCACAGCCAGATCCACTACTCCGGCATGGTGCAGCGCATCAGCAAGACCTGCCTGAAGCCCGACATCGGCTGCTTCGTGCTGTTCGACGGCGGCTTCTCGGGGCTGGTGATCATCAACTTCTCGGCCCAGGCGGCGATGGAGCTGTACGCCAACTACCTGCTGAACATGGGCATGTCCAAGGACGACCTGGTCACCTCGTTCACGTCGGACGAAGTGAGCAACGTGATGGGCGAGCTGATGAACCAGGTGGTGGGCGACTTCACCGGCAAGGTGCGGCGCGAACTGCAGACCCACATCACCCAGAACCAGCCCAAGATGCTGGTGCTGAACAAGCAGGTGCACCTGTCGGTGGACGCCAACCTGGACAAGCCCGAAGCGCGGCGCGTGACCTTCTACACCAGCAACAACAACATCTTCTACCTGGAACTGGCCATCGACCGCACCGAGTTCATCAAGCTCTACGACTTCGAGGCACAGGAAGCGCCGGACCCCGACGCCCTGATGGCCGAATCGCAGGCCGCTCCCCCCGTGCCCGTGCCGCCACCCGCGGGGCAGGACGATACGGACGCGCTGCTCAAGTCGCTGGGGATGTGATCGCTGCGCGCCAGCGCTGGACAGGGTGCGGCAGCGTTTTGATATGAAAATGATAGCTACTAGCGCTCATCCAACAAGCGGTAGCGGCACATTTCATTCAGATTTCGGTCAGATTTATTTCAGATGCTTTGACAGCCCCCAGCCCCATCGACACCCCTGCGGCAGGCGCCACGGCGAGTGCCCTGCTGGAAGCCCAAGGCTTTGTGCTGGTGCCCGGGGTGCTGCAGCCGGCCGAATGCAGCGCCCTGGCCCACGACCTGAACGCAGACATGCAGGCGCCGGATGGCGGCGGTCACCGTGCGCCCTCGGCGTCCGGCGGCCAGCGCGATCTGCTGAACCGCCCCTGGTGCCAGGCGCTCGCCCGGCGCCTGCAGCAGTGCCCAGCCCTGGCGGACCTCCTCCCCGCATCGGCCGTGGCCGTGCAATGCACCTACTTTGAGAAGACCCCGGCCCGCAACTGGCTCGTGCCCCTGCACCAGGACCTGAGCATTCCCGTGGCCGAAAAGGTCGATGCGCCGGACCTGAACGGCTGGTCCGACAAGAACGGCGCTCTCTTCGTGCAGCCCCCTGCGCCACTGCTGCAAACGCTGCTGGCCGTGCGCGTGCACCTCGACCCCTGCCATGCCGACGACGGCCCGCTGCGCGTGGTGCCTGCCAGCCACACCCAGGGCGTGCTGGCGGCCGACGCAGCCCGTGCGCTGCGCGACCGCGCAGGCGATGTGCCCTGCCTTGCCGATGCAGGCACCGCCCTGGTCATGCGGCCGCTGCTGCTGCACGCATCGTCCAAAGCCAGCGGGACCAGCCAGCGGCGCGTGCTGCACTTCGTCTTCGGCCCCGCCCAGCTGCCCTGGGGCCTGCGTTGGCGGGGTGTGGTCGACGACTGAAAGAAGCGATACACGCCATGCCCTTCACCCCGTTCCACATGGGCGTCGGCCTGGCTGCCAAGGCAGTGGCCGGACGGCACTTCAGCGTCCTCACCTTCAGCATCGCCCAGGTGGCGATGGACATCGAACCGCTGATCGGGATGCTGCGCCAGTCAGCCGTCCTGCATGGCCCCACGCACACGTACCTGGGCGCAGTGCCCATTGCGCTGGTGGCTGCCGCTGCGACACCTTGGCTGTGCGGGCCGCTGCTGCGGCGCTGGAACGACGAAGCGGCGCACTACGGCATGCCGTGGCTGCAGGAGGAAGCGTCGTGGAAGCCGCACATCGTTGTGCTCAGCGCACTGGCCGGGACCTTCACGCACGTGCTGCTCGACAGCGTCATGCACATGGACATCCGGCCGTGGGCGCCTTGGTAGGATGCGAATGGGCTGTATCGCAGTATTTCCTTGTCTGCACTGCACGGTTTGTGCGCTGCGGGAATCGTGGCGGGAGCCGTCGGGTGGTTGCTACGGCGCTGGTTAGGCAGGCGCGGCTCTGCGCAGTAACTAGATCTTCAGCGAAAAGCTCAACTGAGTCGGGCGAATCAGCTTGCGGGTTCGACTCACTGAAGAGCAGACGATGACGTAACTCTTGACTACTCGCTTGGATTACACCGGACAAAATTGTGCTTCACTCATTGCACTTTCTCATCAGATTTCTCAAATCTGCGCGTTAGACAAGAACCATCCGCAAAACGACAGAAACTGCGTTTTCAGAAGAGAATTCCATCCTTTAACCACACCAAAATCATTCTGCAGTCATGACAATACAGGAGGCACTTAAAAAAATTTAGTACACAAAAACTTATACCATGCTACCCGTTAAACCCCCGTCAGAACCAATCACTAACGGCAAGATTTTATATGGCCCAGGAAAAAATCTGAAGAAGATAGTTTTCGAAGGGCTTGACCGGACGCAAAAATTAGTCAAAAAAATCGCCACCATTGACGATCTCAAAAAGAAAATAATTTTAATTCAGCCGTATGAAGAAGAACTTTATCTGTCTGGCCTGAGAGAAAGTGGAGTGGCAGGATATCTATATCTATGCGCTCATGCGGCGCCGGATCGAATTCAAGGGATGTTGAGTGGCGCACAGGTTGCAAAAGTCATTCGCGACAGCGGTATCTGGAACAACGAACCTATACTACTCGAAGCTTGCAGATCAGGAGGAACATCAGACGGAATAGCGAGCTCATTGGCATTTAGCTTACAAACTTATGTAACGGCGCCCACCACTCCCGTCTGGAACTATCCCCTCGGCGGCCCAGCAATTGATCAAGGGGCGTTCGAAAGCCTCCCGGGCAAACTTGCCAAATTGCCCTTTCCAAATTTAACCAAGCCAGGTCAGTGGCGAACGTGGGGGCCCGATGGCAGCCCCATATCCACAACTCGAACTTCACCCAGAGATCAACTAAGCCTGCCGAAGCATATTCAACCCAACAATAAATAGCAATGTCCGAAAACGCAAAAAAGAACAAAATCTTCTTGATTTGTTTATTATCTTTTATTGCAGTCTGCGTTTTGTGGTGGTGGATGGAGAGCTACGTCAGCTGCGATACGCAAGACGAATATTCTTTGCGCGGTGCGTGCTTGGCACAAGTAAAAAATGGAGCCATGAACGGCCAAGTGGGTGCCCAATGGGCTTACGGCGACTATTTGTCAAACAACGGCGACAAAGGGGAAGCTGCAAGATGGTACCGAACGGCGCTGCAGAACTCGACCAAAGCACTGGATTTGATGGGCAGGGTGGGGCATTGCGATAAAAATCCCGGACTGGATCATCATGCTTTGGAATCGAAAATTCAAAGCATTTCTCAACGGAATCCAGATGCCCATTTGCTTCTGCTAGAGCTCTATCTAAGTCACAACTGCCGCTCCTTCAACCTTGATAATGCTAGTGCGACGATTCCTCGCTTAACACAGTGTGCCTATTTAGCGCTAGGTGAATACATCAGACTCAGCGAGCGAATGCATCATCCCATCAAAAATACCGATATTTCCAATATAAAAGACAATCTCAAGCTCTGCCACGCCGATCTCAGAAAAGGCCAGCAAGACGATTCAATACTGCGCGAATTTATCCCATTGCAGAAAGAATCATTAGATGAGCTCGAACGCGCCGTCGAAAAATTAAATCCTGAATGAGAAATTGAAACACCCTTCCATCTTGAATCTTCAAGAGAATGCCGATCCATAGGCGTGCAATAAAACGCAGCCTCAATGCAACCCATTATTGAATACACAGACAGAGGCAATCCTTCTGTCCGAATAAGTGACTACAGACCAATACGCCGTCATTGACCATCCACCGCACAACCTCCCAAACTGGGCGAGAAAAATGATGGCTACTCTTGCGGTACCGCCCAGGTCCGCACCCGTGAGCCGACAGCAGCCGACTGACGGTCGCCAGTACAAACCTGCCGTCCTACAACAGCACCCCAGCAGTACTGACGGCCGCACCCAACTGGCTTGGTAGATTGCAAGAAGCACCGGCATCGTCTCTGCCAGCGCACACACCCATTCAAGGAGCTCCCCCATGCCCCAAGACCAGTGGACCGCAAAGCGTGAACGCCAGTACGAACACATCAAGAAAAGCCTTAAAGAGCGCGGCAAGAGCACGGGAACGGCTGAAGAGATAGCGGCCCGCACGGTCAATAAAGAGCGCGCCCAGCACGGCGAGAGCAAGACCGCCAATGCCAAGACTCTGCACGACACCCCCGCACCGGTGCGCGGTGGCAAGCGGTCGCACCAGGGCGCGCAGGGACGTACGCGGGATCAGCTTTATGAAGAAGCCAAGCGCAAGGGCATCAAAGGCCGCTCGACCATGAACAAGGCAGCGCTGGAAAAGGCTGTCGGCCGCTGACCGCACGCGCGCATTGACGCGTGCCCTTCAGGATCAGCGCACGTTTTACTATCAATTTAATAGCCATCAGCGCACAACCAGCGGGCGGTAGCGGCCTAAATCCTCCGAGATCTACCCCTCGAACTGCGGATGCAGCTGCCGGATGCGGTTCATCGCCATCCCTGCCGCTGCCGTGCGTGTCTCCACCCCCAGCTTGGCGAACACGCGCTCCAGGTGTTTCTTCACGGTGGCGGGGCTCGCGCCCAGGATGTCGCCGATGTCGCGGTTGATCTTGCCCTTGACCACCCAGTACAGCACCTCGGCCTCGCGGGCGGTGAGCTTGAAGGACAGGCTCATGGATTCGATGATCTTCGCGTCCGACACCTCGCGCATCACGATGAGCCAGTCGCCGCCGCCCGCGCTGTCGCCAGCCTGCTGGTGCAGGCGGAAGGTGAGCCTGCGGGCCCCCTGCTCCACCGCCAGGCGCGGGGGCTCGGCGAGCGATGCGGCCAGCAGTTCTGCGGCGTTGTCGGCCAGCACGTGGCGGCGCAGCCAGGCCTGCACCGGCTCGGGCGCCCACTGGCCGAAGGCGGTGGGCGTGCCGTCCGGGCCCACTTCGCCGAAGTAGCTTTGCAGCAGTTCGCGCGCGAGCGGGGTCTGCCACACGATGCGGCCGTCCACTGCGCGCACGGTGATGCTGGCGTAGCCGAAGGCATCGAGCGCGTTGCGCGCCTCGCGGGCCTGGCGCGCGTCCTGGCGGGCCTTGCGGGCCGCGCCCAGGTGCACGCCCATGCGGGCCATCACCTCGCGCGGCTTGATGGGCTTGGTGACGTAGTCCACGCCACCGGCCTCCAGCGCGGCCACCAGGTGCTCGGTCTCGGTCAGGCCGGTCATGAAGATGATGGGGATGTGCGCGGTGGCGGGCGACGCCTTGAGGCGCCGCGCCACCTCGAAGCCGTCCATGCCGGGCATCATCGCGTCCAGCAGCACGATGTCGGGCAAGGCCTGCGCCGCGCGCTGCAGCGCGGCCTCGCCGTGCATGGCCACCAGCACCGTGTAGCCCGACTCGTCGAGCGCATCGTGCAGCACGGCCAGGTTGTCGGGCACGTCGTCCACGATCAGCACCACGTCGCTGTCGCTGCGGTCCAGCGCGGCGGCACCGGTGGCGGGCAGGCCGGGCGGGTAGGAAGGGGCGGTGGTCGTCATCATCGTTGTCGTCGTCGTGCTCACGAAGGGGCCCGTTCCAGGAGCTGGCCCATGGCGTCGAACTGGAATTCGCGGGCCATCTGCCGCAGGGTATGAACGAAGGCCTGGTGCGCGGGCTGGCTGCGCTCGATCTCGTCCAGGGCGTTGAGAATCCCGCGGTAATAGCCCAGCGCCACGGCCTGCAGCAGCGGCGCGAGGGTGGCGGCGTCGGGATAAGTCAGCGGTTGGCCTGCCGCGCCAGCGGTGCTGGCGGGCCAGGTGGTGCCCACCGCGGTGTCGCCCTCATGCAGCCACTGCAGGGCCAGGCGGCGCTCCAGCCAGTCCAGCAGCTCGCTGTGGCGCACGGGCTTGACGATGAAGTCCTCGGGGCGGATGTCCACGTCGTTGTCCAGGGCCTTGTCAAAGGCGTTGGCGGACACGATGGCGCAGTGGATGGGCTCCTTCGGCCGGGACAGCGGGCCTGGGCCTTGGCCTGCATCGGCACCGACACGGCCCGCCGATGCCGCCCCGTCCGGCGGAGCGCGGTCCGCTGACGGTCGGCCATCTTGCGCCTGCATCTGCCGCACGCGCCGCAGCGTTTCCCACCCGTCGATGCCGGGCATGGCCAGGTCCATGAAGATGGCATGGGGCCGGTAGCCGGTGGCCAGCAGGTCGAGCGCGTCGTGTCCGCTGGCAGCCTGGCGCAGCTCGAAGCCCAGGGGCTCCAGCAGGTGCACCAGCAGCTCGCGGTCGGGCTCCTCGTTGTCCACCACCAGGATGCGGCGGCGCTCGCCCGTGTAGCCCACGCGCGCCTTGCGCAGCGGTGCCACGCGGCCATTGCCGGGTGCGGTGGCGGCCTTGCCCAGCGCTTCGGCATGCACCTCGGGCAGGAAGAGCTTGACGTGGAAGACCGAGCCCACGCCGGGCTGGCTGGTGACCGACATTTCGCCGCCCATCAGCACGGTGAGCATGCGGGCAATGGTGAGGCCCAGGCCCGCACCAGGCGCTGCGGACGGCCCGCTGCTGCCGCTGGAGCCGCCCCGGGCAAAGGGCTCGAAGATGCGCTCGATCTCGCCGGCCGTGAGGCCCGGCCCCGTGTCCTGCACCTCGATGCGCGCCATCTCGCGGGCGTACCGTACCCGCAGCGTGACGGTGCCTTGCGCGGTGAACTTGACGGCGTTGCCCAGCAGGTTGATGAGGATCTGGCGCAGGCGCTTGTCGTCGGCGCGCACCACTTCCGGGATCACGCCCTGCACGTCGAACACGAAGGCCAGGCCCTTGGCCGCGGCCTGCAGCTCGAGCAGCGCGGCCATCTCGTGCAGGCCATCGGCAAAGCGCATGGGCGCAACGTCGAGCGTGAGCTTGCCGGACTCGATGCGCGCGATGTCGAGCGTGCCTTCGATGAGCGACAGCAAGTGCTCGCCGCCGCGGCGGATCACATGCACCGCCTGCTTGCGGTGCGGGGGCACGCCCGTGTCCTCGCCCATCAGCTGCGCATACCCCAGGATGGAGTTGAGCGGCGTGCGGATCTCGTGGCTGATGGCACTGATGTAGCGGCTCTTGGCCTGGTTGGCCTGGTCGGCGGCGCGCTGGGCCGCCTCGGCCACCTGGCGCGCCTGTTCGGCCACGCTGCGCGCGGTCTGCAGGGCCTCGTCGGTCTGGCGGTGCAGCTCGATCTCGCGCACCAACAGGCCGGTCTGGCGGTTGGATTCCTCCTGGGCCACCTGGCGGCTCTTGTGCGCCAGCACCAGCCACCAGGCCACGATGCCGGAGATAACCAGCAGGGCCAGATAGGCCTTGAGCAGGCCCGAGCGCAGGGCCACCTCGGGTGCGGCCTGCACCTCGGTATCGGTGAGGGCCTGCCCGATGGTGTTGAGCTCCTGGTGGTACAGCAGGCCCATGACCGAGGCCAGCAGCGGCGCGATCACCAGCATCAGCAGCAGGAAGTGGCCCAGCCCCGTGTCCAGGTAGCGCCAGACGGTACGCGGCAGCACCCAGCGCAGCGCGGCGGACCACTGCACCGCCATGCTCGCGTGGGGCTTGCACAGGTCGCCGCAGCGCGCATCCAGCGTACAGCACAGCGAGCAGATGGCACCACGGTAGGCGGGGCACTGCGCCATGTCGGGCGCCTCGTACTCGCGCTCGCACACCACGCAGCGCTGCACCACCAGGCGCTGGTAGAGCCCCAGGTCGGCGGCGGTGGCGCCGGGCACCGGGCCCACCATGGGCACGGCCACGGGCTCGCTCTGGCGTGCGATGTAGTACTTGCCCCGCGTGGCCCACGCAATGAGCGGCGCGGCGACAAAGGCCACAGCCATGGCGATCACCGCAGAAAAAGCCTGCGGCAGCGGCCCGAAGAAGCCCAGGTGCGCGCTGATGGACACGACGGACGCCAGCGCCATCGAACCCACGCCCACCGGGTTGATGTCGTACAGGTGCGCGCGCTTGAATTCGATGCCCCGGGGCGACAGGCCCAGCGGCTTGTTGATGACGAGGTCGGCCACCACCGACATGATCCAGGCGATGGCGATGTTGGAGTAAAGCCCCAGCACCTCGCCCATGGCGCGGAACACGTTCATCTCCATCAGCATGAAGGCGATCAGCGTGTTGAACACCACCCACACCACCCGCCCCGGATGGCTGTGCGTGAGGCGCGAGAAGAAGTTGGACCACGCCAGCGACCCCGCGTAGGCATTGGTCACGTTGATCTTGAGCTGCGAGATCACCACGAACAGCGCCGTGGCCGCCACCGCCCAGCCGTAGTTCGGGAACACGTACTCATACGCGGCCAGGTACATCTGGTTGGGGTCGACCGCACGGTCCACCGGCACCATGTGGGTGAGCGCCAGGTAGGCCAGCAGCGCACCGCCCAGCATCTTGAGCACCCCCAGCACCACCCAGCCCGGCCCACCCACCAGCACGCCCAGCCACCAGCGGCCCCGCGTGGCCGGCGTGCTGGCGGGCATGAAGCGCAGGTAGTCGGCCTGCTCCCCCATCTGGGTGATGAGCGCAATGCCGACGGTGAGCGCCGCACCAAACAAGGGCAGCTGAAAGCTGGCACCGCGCGCAAATTCACCACCGTAGTGCACAACGCCCGCAAACGCACCAGGATCGCGCATCAACACGTAGCCGAACGGCACCACCAGCATCACCAGCCACAGCGGCTGCGTCCACATCTGCAGCCGGCTGATGGCCGACACGCCGTGCGTGACCAGCGGAATCACCACGATGGCGCAGATGAGGTAGCCCCAGGTGGGCGGGATGTCGAGCGCCAGCTCCAGCGCATAGGCCATGACGGCGGCCTCGAGCGCGAAGAAGATGAAGGTGAAGCTCGCGTAGATCAGCGAGGTGAGCGTGGAGCCGATGTAGCCAAAACCCGCGCCGCGCGTGAGCAGGTCCATGTCCACCCCGTAGCGCGCCGCATACACGCTGATGGGCAGCCCCGCCAGAAAGATGATGAGCCCCGTGGCCACGATGGCCCAGAACGCGTTGATGAAGCCGTACTGCACCAGCAGCGTGGCGCCCACGGCCTCCAGGATCAGGAATGACGCGGCCCCGAACGCCGTGTTGGCCACCCGCCACTCGGACCACTTGCGAAAGCGCTGGGGGGTGTAGCGCAGCGCGTAGTCCTCCATGGTCTCGGTGGCCACCCAGCTGTTGTAGTCGCGCCGGACCTTGACGACCTGCTGCGGAGCCTGCTGCGATGCCTGCGCGTCCCCATCCTGACCCGACGGCTGCACCGGCGCAGCGGCGGCAGGAGCAAGCGGGGAGGTGGGCAAGGGCATGGTGGTGAGAGGGCAGCAGGGACTGGAGGTGCAGTTTCCATGCCACGGCCCACCGCAGCGGGCACCGCCCCTGCGCCAGATGACGTATGGCGGGCACGGGGCTTGCTGCCTATGATGCAACGGCGTTCATCCGATCACGTCAGATCGCCCGGTCTGCCACACCACCGCCCCCTTCGGCTCGGCCCCCACCCGTTCGGGCTGAGCTTGTCGAAGCCTTGCGCGACGCTTCGACAGGCTCAGCGTGAACGGAGGTGGTTTTTGATGCTTTGTGCAGAAAACGATATGGAACTGACTCCTCGCGTTCGGCCGCATCGCGGTCGCGCGAGCCAATGACCCCAGCTTTGAGTGAAACGATATGGAACTGACTCCTCGCGAAAAAGACAAGCTGCTGATCTTCACCGCTGCCCTGCTGGCCGAGCGCCGCAAGGCCCGGGGCCTGAAGCTCAACTACCCCGAGGCCATGGCCCTGATCAGCGCCGCCGTGATGGAAGGTGCGCGCGACGGCAAGACCGTGGCGCAACTCATGAGCGAAGGCCGTACCGTGCTGACCCGCGCGGACGTGATGGACGGCATCGCCGAGATGATCCCGGACATCCAGGTCGAAGCCACCTTCCCTGACGGCACCAAGCTCGTCACCGTCCATCAGCCGATCGTCTGACCCCCTTCCCTCTTTGCCTCTTTGCCTCTTTGCCTCTTTGCCTCTTTGCCTCTTTGCCTCTTTGTCTCTTTGTCTCTTTGTCTCTTTCTCTCTGTGGAGCCCTCATGCGCATCGCACTCTCACACCGCCACACAGCCGCTCTCTTTTTCATGGCTGCCAGCGCAATCAGCACAGGCGCCAGCGCCCATACCGGTGCTGATTCCCATATCCACAACAGCTTTCTGAGTGGCTTCGCCCACCCCTTGTTCGGCATGGACCACCTGGCCGCCATGGTGGCCGTGGGCCTGTGGAGCGCCCTGGCCGCGCGCCGTGCCGGCCCCGAACTGCTGTGGGGCCCCGTGGGCTTCGCGGCCATGCTGCTGGCGGGCGCGGTGCTGGGCCTGCAGGGCGTGGCCATTCCGGCGGTGGAGCCCATGATCGCCGCATCGCTGCTGGCCACCGGCCTGCTCGTGGTGTCGCGCCTGCGGGTGCCGGGCATCGTGGCGGCGCTGGGCGTGGGCGCGTTCGCCGTGTTCCATGGCGCGGCGCACGGCTACGAGCTGGCGGGCAGCGACAGCGCCTGGCAGACCCTGGCCGGCATGCTGGCCGCCACCGTGCTGCTGCACGGCGCGGGCCTGGCGGCGGGCTGGGCACTGCGCGAGCGCCATATGTGGCTGGCGCGTCTGGCCGGTGCGGGCGTGGCGGCCTTCGGCGGCGCGCTGCTGCTGCAGCAGGTGGCGTGATGGCGTCGACCCCCACACCCTGTGCTGAGCGCACAAGTCCCTCGCCCCTCGCGGGAGAGGGGTTGGGGAGAGGGGGCGCGAACGGCGCAGCACTCGCATCGAACACCCCCTCTCCCCGGCCCTCTCCCGCAAGGGGAGAGGGAGCAACCCCCTACCGTGGATAACTGACCCACCATGACCCCAGGCGAACTCCTCATCGACGCGGGCGAACACCTGCTCAACACCAGCCGCCGCACGCTGACCATCGTCGTGCGCAACACGGGCGACCGCCCCATCCAGGTGGGCTCGCACTACCACTTTGCCGAGACCAACAACGCCCTGGGCTTCGACCGCGCCGCCGCGCAGGGCATGCGACTCAACATCGCGTCGGGCACGGCCGTGCGTTTCGAGCCCGGCCAGGAGCGCACGGTCGAGCTGGTGGACTACGCAGGCGACCGCCGCGTGTTCGGCTTTCAGGGCCGGGTGCAGGGCGCGCTGTAGCCAGAGCCGGCCCATGCGCACCTGCATGCCTGCCCCTCCCATTCGGGCTGAGCCTGTCGAAGCCAGGGCATGCGGCCCGATGGCACACCCCAAGGCACACCCCTGGACATGCCGGCAGCAAGAATATTGAAAAAAACAGCCGCTACCGCTTGTTCCATAAGCGCTAGCAGCTATCAAAAGCATAGTAATCCAGTTTTCGCGGAGCACCCCACCATGGCAACCATTGGACGACGCGCCTACGCCGAAATGTTCGGCCCCACCGTGGGCGACCGCGTGCGCCTGGCCGACACCGAACTCATCCTGGAGGTGGAGGCCGACTACACCCTGCGCGCCGGCAGTTACGGAGAAGAGGTGAAGTTCGGCGGCGGCAAGACCATCCGCGATGGCATGGCGCAAAGCCAACGCACGAACTCGCAAGGGGCTGTGGATACCGTGCTGACCAACGCCCTCATCGTCGACCACACCGGCATCGTCAAGGCCGACATCGGCCTGCGCGCGGGGCGCATCGCGGCCATCGGCAAGGCCGGCAACCCCGACACCCAGCCGGGCGTGGACATCATCATCGGCCCCGGCACCGAGGTCATCAGCTGCGAGGGCAACATCGTCACCGCGGGCGGCATCGACAGCCACATCCACTTCATCTGCCCGCAGCAGATCGAAGAGGCCCTGGCCAGCGGCGTGACCACCATGCTGGGCGGCGGCACCGGCCCCGCCACGGGCACGCTGGCCACCACCTGCACCTCCGGCCCCTTCAACATGGAGCGCATGCTGCAGGCGGCCGACGCCTTCCCCATGAACCTGGGCTTCCTTGGCAAGGGCAACGCCAGCCTGCCCGATGCGCTGCACGAGCAAATCAGCGCGGGCGCCATCGGCCTCAAGCTGCATGAAGACTGGGGCACCACGCCTGCGGCCATCAGCAACTGCCTGGATGTGGCCGAGGCCACCGACACGCAGGTCGCCATCCACTCCGACACCCTCAACGAATCAGGCTTTGTGGAGAACACCATCGCGGCGGTGGGCGGGCGCGGCATCTGCGCCTTCCACACCGAAGGCGCGGGCGGCGGCCATGCCCCCGACATTCTGCGCGTGGTGGGCGAAGACAACTTCTTGCCATCGTCCACCAACCCCACCATGCCCTACACCCAGAACACGCTGGATGAGCATGTGGACATGCTCATGGTGTGCCACCACCTCGATGCCAGCATCGCCGAAGACCTGGCCTTTGCCGAAAGCCGCATCCGCAAGGAGACCATCGCCGCCGAAGACATCCTGCACGACCTGGGCGCCATCAGCATGATGTCCAGCGACAGCCAGGCCATGGGCCGCGTGGGCGAAGTCATCCTGCGCACCTGGCAGACCGCGCACAAGATGAAGGTGCAGCGCGGCTGGCTGGCCCCCTCCCCGATCGCCCTGAGC
The DNA here is from genome assembly GCF_044542805.1 of Acidovorax sp. NPDC077693. Lineage (NCBI taxonomy): Bacteria > Pseudomonadati > Pseudomonadota > Betaproteobacteria > Burkholderiales > Comamonadaceae > Acidovorax > Acidovorax sp. NPDC077693. The sequence continues at coordinate 466,430 of NZ_JBITVD010000001.1, forward strand.
CCGTCGAAGGGCCCGGCTGAGCCTGTCGAAGCCCTTCAGCGCAACGACAACACGCGCATCAAGCGCTACGTGGCCAAATACACCATCAACCCCGCGATCGCCCACGGCATCAGCCACGAGGTGGGCTCGCTCGAAGTGGGCAAATGGGCCGACATCGTGATCTGGAAGCCCGCCTTCTTCGGCGTGAAGCCCGCGCTCATCCTGAAGGGCGGCATGATCGCCATGGCGGCGATGGGCGACCCGAACGCCTCCATCCCCACGCCGCAACCGGTGCACTACCGGCCCATGTTCGGCGCGTTCGGCGGGGCCATCGCCAAGACGTCGCTCACCTTCGTGTCGCAGGCGGGCTTGCATGCCGGCATCGGCGAGCGCTTCGGCCTGCGCAAGACGCTGTCCGCCGTGCACAACATCCGCGGCATCAGGAAGCGCGACATGGTGCACAACAGCTACACCCCGAAGATGGAAGTGGACGCCCAGACCTACACCGTGCGCGCCGACGGCCAGCTGCTGACCTGCGAGCCTGCCACCGTGCTGCCCATGGCGCAGCGCTACTTCCTGTTCTGAGGCCACGCCCCGTGAATGCCGTGCTGCAAGACCTGCACATCCGCCTGGACGACCTGAGCGACCCGCGCATCGAAGCCTTCATGCAGGAACACCTGCAGGACATGTACGCCACCTCGCCACCGGAGAGCGTGCACGCCCTGGACATGGACCAGCTGCGCCAGCCCGGGATCGCGTTCTGGTCGGCCTGGCTGCCGGATGCGGGCGGCGACGTGCTGGTGGGCACCGGCGCGCTCAAGCGGCTGGACGCCGCACATGCCGAACTCAAGTCCATGCGCACCAGCGCCCACCACCGGGGCCGGGGCATCGCCCGCCAATTGCTGAACCACCTGCTGCAAGAGGCCCGCACACGCGGCCACACCCAGGTGAGCCTGGAGACCGGGCCGCAGCCCTTCTTTGCACCCGCGCGCAAGCTGTACTTTCAGCACGGCTTTGTCGAATGCGGCCCGTTTGCCGGATACCGCCTGGACCCGTACAGCTTCTTCATGACCCGCCCGCTGTAGTGGCTACGCACGCCGCCCCGCCACCATCCCGCCGGGCCACAATGCGCGTTTTGCCGCACGCCACAACGACATCCCTTCCATGATCCAAGCCTCCAAACTCATTCCCCAGGGCAAAGGCCTGGCCCCGGTCCTCATCAAGCGCGCCACCACCATCGAACTCGACTGGGACGTGCGCCAGAAAAGCCGCTTCGCCGCCACCGACTCCGCTGGGCGCGAGCTGGGCATCTTCCTGCCGCGCGGCACGCTGGTGCGCGGCGGCGACGTGCTGGTGGCCGAAGACGGCTCCATGGTCCGCGTCATCGCCGCGCCGCAGCCCGTGCTGGTCATCACGCACTGCACGCAGCACGGCACCCCGTTCGACCTGACCCGCGCCGCCTACCACCTGGGCAACCGGCACGTGCCCATCGAGCTGCAGCCCGACCACCTCAAGATCGAACCCGACCACGTGCTGGCCGACATGCTGCGTGCCATGCACCTCATCGTGAAGGCGCAGGACCTGCCTTTCGAGCCCGAAGGCGGCGCCTACGCTGCGGGGCACAGCGGCGGGCACCATCACCGTGGCGGGCATGGGAATGATGGCCATGACCACGATCATGACCATGCCCATGGGCACGACCACGGACACAGTCACGCACAGGCAGCGTCGCCATCCCCGGCGCACGATCACGGCCACAGTCATGACCACAACCATCAGGCCGATCCATCGCAGCCCGCAGCACCCGCCCGCGGCCGCACCGTGGCCATCCCGGTGGTGGCGCAGGCCCAGGGCCATGTGCACGGCCCGCACTGCAACCACGGACATGACCACTGATCATGGCCACCGTTTGCATCTGCACCTGCACCTGCACCTGCACCCGCACCCGCGCCTGCACCTTCCCTTCCGTTCGGGCTGAGCCTGTCGAAGCCAGGGCACCGCGCGCCGTGCGCCCTGCACCCACGCCTGCCCAACCGGACTCCTGAGCCCCTGCCCGTGCGCCCCGACCGCCCCGCTCCCCTGCCCGCCGCCAGCCTTCTGCAGCTCATCTGGCTTGCCTCGCCCGCGCTGCCGGTGGGCGGCTTCTCGTATTCCGAGGGCCTGGAAAGCGCCATTGAAAACGCCGGCATCGACAGCGAAGCCGCCGTCGGCGCATGGCTGCTGGACCAGCTGCACATCACCCAGGCCCGCAGCGACATGGCCCTGATCGCCAAGGCCGTGGGCGCCTGGCGGCGTGGAGACGGCGGCGACCTGGCCCATGTGCGTGAGCTCAACGACTGGGTGCTGCACACCCGCGAGACGAGCGAGCTGCGCCTGCAGACCGAGCAGATGGGCCGCTCCATGGCCGACTGGCTGCGCAACCAGCACCAGGGCGATGACCAGGTCATGCCCGCCGTGCAGTATCTGGCCGCCCTGCCCCCCACCTATCCCGTGGCCTTCGCACTGGCTGCGTCCATGACACAAGCGCCCGTGCGCGACGTGCTGCTGGCCTACGCCTTCGGCTGGGCCGAGAACATGGTGCAGGCCGCGCTCAAATCCATGCAGCTGGGCCAAAGCGCCGGCCAGCGCATCCTGGCCCGCCTGGCCGACGCGATCCCTGCCGCCGCAGACCACGCCATCGTCCTGATGGACAGCGAACGCCAGGCTTTTTCCCCCATGCTCGCCATCCTTTCGGCCCAGCACGAAACCCAGTACTCACGCCTCTTCCGATCATGACCAACAGCACCAGTACCTCCAGCACCTCCGCCACCGCCCTGCACCACATCGCGAACCGCACCAAGCAGCTGCCGCCCCTGCGCGTGGGCATCGGCGGCCCGGTGGGCTCGGGCAAGACCACCCTGCTGGAGATGCTCTGCAAAGCCATGCGCGACGACTACGACCTGATCGCCATCACCAACGACATCTACACCAAGGAAGACCAGCGCCTGCTCACCGTGAGCGGCGCCCTGCCCGCCGAGCGCATCCTGGGTGTGGAGACCGGCGGCTGCCCGCACACCGCCATCCGTGAAGACTGCTCCATCAACCTCGAAGCCATCGACCGCATGCTGGGCGAGCACCCCAACGCCGACATCGTCTTCGTGGAAAGCGGCGGCGACAACCTGGCCGCGACCTTCAGCCCTGAGCTCTCGGACCTGACCATCTACGTCATCGACGTCGCCGCCGGCGAGAAGATCCCCCGCAAGGGCGGCCCCGGCATCACCAAGAGCGACCTGTTCATCATCAACAAGACCGACCTGGCTCCCCACGTGGGCGCCAACCTGGATGTGATGCACGCCGACACCACCCGCATGCGCACCACAGCCCAGGGCCTCAAGCCGTTCGTGATGACCAACCTCAAGACCCTGACGGGCGTGGCGGACGTGGTGAAGTTCATCGAGACGCGCGGCATGCTGAAAAAACAAGCACCCTCCGTCGGCTAGAATCCGCAGCTTCCGTGCCCGGAGACGTGGGTGAGCGGTTTAAACCAGCAGTCTTGAAAACTGCCGACGGGCAACCGTCCGTGAGTTCGAATCTCACCGTCCCTTTCCAGGATTCATGACAGACGGGCCCGAGCGGCCCGTTTTGCATTTCTACCTTCCGCTTTACCTATCTTCCTGGGATGCGCATAGGCAGATACCCCCACTACCATCCCTTTGGACGGTAGAGTGCGTAGGGGCAATGCGCTCCGCGAGCGTAGTGCCCCAGTTCCCGCGCATGTTGGCAACGACACAGGAGGGTTGGATGATCGATTCCGAAAGCGCACAAGAAGCCGCTAAGGCCGTGCAAGAAGTTGCGAAAGCAACCCAGTCAGCAATTGATGCCTCAAGGGAAGCGGGTGGCTTTCTTGCGAAGTACTTGGATGGTCCACTGACCCAAATGTCGGCCCTACTTGAGGACCGCCTCAAATACGCCCGTAGCATTCGGCTTGTCAGGCTACAACATAGATTCCGGCAAGAGGTGCAGGCGTTGGGCACGCAGGTGCCAATTCAGCCACTCCCTGTTAACTTTGCGATATCCGCCTTGGAGGAAGGAAGCCTGGAAGATGATGATGAGCTTCAGGACCTCTGGGCGCGGCTGCTTGCGAATACGGTGGATGCCAGCTCAGGCGTCGCTCCCAGAAGAGCACACATCTCAATGATCAGAGATATGTCACGCATGGATGCGCTCATCTTTGAGGCCATTTACGGCGTACCTGATGTGCCTAGTGGTAAGGCCATCGTTACATATGAATTGCCCGGAAAAGCGTATCGGGCAGACGGATTGGAGGCTGCCGAGGTGCCCGAACCAAGTGAGGAAATTGTCCTCTCACTGTCCAATCTAGAACGCATAGGCGCTGTTGCTTTTGGCTCAACTTGGTCTGGTGCGGAGGTCTTCAAATTCGCGAACAAGACGACCGCCGGAAGAGAGTTGATGAAAGCTATCAAGCGCCGATCCATTTGATTCACCTACGGGTTCGGGCTCGGTACCTTGCTTAGCCGATGGCACCGGGCTGAATCGCCCCGGCTGAACTAGACACCTTCGAGCCTCAAACCTGAGGCCCAATAGGAGGTGCCATGACAAAGCAGCCATATCCCGAAGAGTTCAAGATCGAAGCGGTTAAGCAGATAACGGAGCGAGGCCATCGAGTAGCCGATGTATCCGCCCGGATCGGCGTGAGCCAGCACAGCCTGTACAAGTGGATCAAGGTCTATTCGGTGCCTGCGCCAGAACGACAGAT